>CAKPDR010000004.1 GCA_934149075.1 uncultured Clostridia bacterium
GCATCCTGTGAGCCCCAAATATCCGTATATCCATTCTCTCTATACACACTCGTATATGTATGTAAATCATTTTCTATTTTGGTATAAGCATCTGTAGTAAACTCTGTTATATCCAAACCTGCTGTTGGATAAACATCTGCTGTTTTTGGAACTTCAACCCATACAAATTGATTTCCTTTGCTATCTTGAACTGTATATCCATTGTCTAAGCTTGTTCCTTCAACATGAGTAAATCCTGTTGGTAAATATGGTCCGTTTGCACTTGAATCACCACTATTTGAGCCATCATCATCAACTCCAATAGTAATAGTCTTATCAATGCTCAAGTTACCGCTCTTATCAACCATTCCAGACTTAAGAGAACCGTCGGCATTTAGTTCACCAGCTTTGAACGCCAATTTCATAATACCGCTATAGTCTCCGCCTTGACCTTGGTCAAGATTGCTAACAACTAATTTATATTTCTCACCAATCTTTGTATTTTCAACGCCATTTATAGTTGCTGTAATATCAGAAAGCTTTGTCAATTCCTTAGTTGCATTTGTTGCCTCTGTGCCTTCAAAATCAACTGTTATTTGGCTTGCTGTTGTGTCTTCTGAAAGTGATGACTTGTCAAAGTACTTATCTGTAATATCAAATACTACTGTTACCTTTTTCGTATCATGGTCTATTGTTGTATTTGCATATTCATATGTGTATTCTGGAGTTATAAAGTCTGCAAACATTTTTCCGTCTTCATTTGATGTTGATGCTGTTTCATCTTTGAAATCTATGTTTATCCATGTTCCTGTTTCATCTGATGCTGACATGCTTTGGTTTCCATACTTATCTGTTAGTATATTTGCTGTATATGTGCTTGTTGCTTCTCCTCTTCCTGCTAATTTTAATGTAATGTTTCCACTCCATTCTTTATAGCTCTTTCCTGCCTGTCTTACAGCTTCCTCAAAGTCTGTTAGTGTTATTATTTGTGTTACAGATGCTCCTGTTGATGGATTTGCTGTTGTTACTGTTTTGCTTACTCCTGTTATTTCTTCTCCATCTATCCATATTGATATTGCATTTGCATCTAGTGCTGTTGTTACATCACTTGTATAATTGTTTGCATTTGTTGCTCCTTTTAAGTTTATTTTTAATGCTTTGTTTGCTTTGTCCACAACTGTTGATGTTACTGTCCACTCTGGTTTATATTTTGGAACAACTGTTACGTCTCTTTCTGAAAGTGTTTTTGTTCCATCATCAGCCTCTCTAACTATACTATTAACTATTAGTGCGCCTTCTGCTGTTGTTGAATCTGTACTGCTTAACTTGAATGATTTTCTGTTCTTATATATTGATTCTGGTACATTTATCACAACTTCTCCGTTTTTTCCTGTATCAATAAACATATCTTCATGGTTATCAGCTATTTTTGTAAATGCTGGTCCAAAGTCTAAGTTCGTCATTGATAGCGCTCCTGTTTTATAGAACATATCTTTCATATTTGTTACTTTACTTGTGTCAAATTTGTCTCCTAGGTATAAGCTTGTCATTGCTGTATATCCTGTTTCTTGGAATGTTGCATACATACTTGTTACATTGCTTGTGTCAAATTTGTCTCTTAAATTCAAACTTGTCATGGCTACGTATCCTGTGCCTAAGAACATTCCCGTCATATCTGTTACACTACTTGTATCAAACTTATCTCCTAAGTCTAGACTTGTCATCTTTGTATGTCCTGTATGTTGGAACATTACAAACATGTTTGTTACATTGCTTGTGTTGAATTTGTTTCCTAAGTTTAAGCTATCCATTGCTGTATATCCACATTTGTTAAACATATATGACATGTCTGTTACACTACTTGTATCAAAGTTTTCTCCTAAGTTCAAACTCGTCATTGCTGTATATCCTGCATTTTCAAACATAGTACGCATTGTTGTTACATTGCTTGTGTTAAATTTATTTTTCAAATCTAGGCTTTCTAATGCTGTATATCCTACCTTGCTAAACATTGCACTCATTGTTGTTGCACTGCTTGTATCAAAATTGTTTCCTAAGTTTAGGCTTGTCATCGCTGTATATCCTGCATTAAAGAACATATATGACATGTCTGTTACTTTGCTTGTGTCAAAGTTTTCTCCTAAGTCTAGGCTTGTCATCGCTGTATATCCTGTACTCTGGAACATTGCTTTCATGTTCGTTACCTTACTTGGAATAAACTTACTTCCTAAGTTTAGATTTGTCATTGACATGTATCCTGTACCATTGAACATAAATGACATATTTTTTGCACTTTGTGTGTTAAAGTTACTTCCCAAGTCTAAGCTTGTCATTGATTTATATCCTGTGAATTGGAACATTGCATACATGCTTGATGCTCCACTTACATTTAGTAGGCTAATATTTGTGATTGTCTCTGTGGCTGTACATATATCAGCATATCCTATATATGAGAATAAAAATGCTGAATTTGTGTTGGCAAATATTTCATCTTCACTTCCAATGTGAATTTTTATTGCTCCATTTGTGTTGCTTGTTTCATACCATGCTATTATTGAATTATCTTCACTTGCTGATACGTCCCATGCGGTTGTATCTATGAATTTTCCTGTTGCTTCATTATATACTGTTTTTGGTATGCTTCGCTCAAATGTTATGTTTTCTATGTTTTGTCTTTGTATTGAACTGTTTCCTAAGAATGCACTGTCTGCTTTTGATTCTGTTGCAGTTGTTTTTAATGTGTTATATATTGATATATTTTTTTGTACATTACCATTTCCATTTAGGTCTATAACACTTCCTTCTGCAATTCTTATTTTTAGCTGTTTTATGTTGCTTCCTAGTCCTGATAATACAAGTTTATACTGTTGTAAAACTGTTTTTTCTGTTCCTTCAATTGTCGCTGTTGCATCATTTTCTGTTACTCTTGTTATTGTTTTTGTTACTGTACTTGTTTCTGTTCCATTTAATATTACTGTTATGTCATTTGCTGTTATTGTGTCTGATGTATTTAAGTATTTGTCTGATACATTGAATACTACTGTTGCTGTTTGGTCTCCCATGTTTACTTCTGCTGTTTCTCTTTCTATTACTGGTCTTAATATGTCTATTTTTCCTATGTCTAGTGTTTGCTCTTTGCTTGTGTTTCGTTTTCCGTCTGATACTCCTGTTGTTGCTCCTGATGCATCGTCTGTTATTGTTCCTGCTGCGATTTTTAATGTTGTTGCTCCACTGTATTCATAGTAACTCTTTCCTGCTTGTTTTGCTGCTTCTTCCCAGTTGTCTAACGTTAGTGTGTATCTGATTTCTTTTAGGTCTGTTGTTGAGGTTGAGTTTGTTCCTGAAGTTGTGCTTATTGCCACATTTGAATTTATTTTAGCTGCATTGCTACTAGTGTCTTGTATCTCATCACTGTAAAGTGCAGTTCTGAAACCGATACGAGGATCAGTGCCAGTAGTATAGCCATAGTAGTCATGATTATTAGCTCCAACATTTCCTCCATAATAACAAGTTGCGCCACGCTGGATACAGTAGTTAGAAGATCTACTTTCTAGCACCCATTCAGCTACATTTCCTGCTAAATCATATATTCCTTGTTTACTAAATGTATCACTTGCTCCAGTTGATAATAATACTCCATCGTCTTTGTTCTTTTCTCTATACGCACCATTATTCCATGTATCACCACAATTTACTGAATACTTTGAATTTGTATTTGTTACGTTCCAGCGACTAGTATAATAATTTCCCCAACTTGTACTATTTGTATTTAATTCCTCTTGTGCTGTTCCTTTTCTCTCTAAATATTTTAATACTAAATCCCATTGTACTCCAAATAATAAGCTACTTGTATATCCATTTAAATTAGATGCAAATCTACTTGATAATGTTTGTGCTTGACTACTTGTTATATACGTATATGGATATGCATTTTGCTTTATTACTGGTGTTTCTGTTGGCATTGTTGTTGCTGAACCTGATGTTTTATATGAATTTTCTATTCCTGTTTCATATTTTCCAACATAAAATCCTCCATTTTGGTATACACTTTTTAACATTTTTTGCTTTAACATAGTATATTGGTCACTTGTCAATCCTGTCGCATCTAGTGAACTCCATTTATCAGTATATGCACTTTCATTACTTCTGTATGCACTGGTATATGTCTGTAAATCATTTTCTATTTTCGTATATTCATCTGTTGTAAACTCTGTTATATTTAATCCTGCTGTTCGATAAACTTTTTTAGTTTGTGGTACAGATACCCATACATATTGATTTCCTTTACTATCTTGAACTGTATATCCATTATCTAAATCTGTTCCTTCAACATGACTAAATCCTGTTGGTATATATGGTTCTTTTTCTGGTCCATTATTTACAAATTCTGGTTCACTTAATGTCTTTTTAATTACATTATTTGCATTTTCATCACCGTCTACTGATACAGTAATGTCATCAGTTGTCAATGTACTGTTTTCCACTCCTGTTAGGTATTTGTCTGTTGCTACTAAGTCTGCTGTTACTTTTTTGTTTTCTTTGTCTATGTTTACGTTTTCTACTTTCCATATTGGGTCTACTACGTCAACGATTACCGAATCATTTGAGTCTGTATCTGTCCCATCCTTCGGATCATCTATTCCAATTGTAATTGTTGTTGCAGCATTACCATTTCCAACAGTGTCAGTTATTAATCCAGCATTGAATTCTAATGTCATAATTCCACTGTAATCTCCACCATCACCTTGGTCTAAATTGCTTACTACCAATTGATATTTCTCTCCAACTTTTGTGTTTTCTTGTCCATTTACTGTTTCGGTTATGTCTGAAAGTTTGGTTAATACTTTATTTGCATTTGTTGCTTCTTTTCCTTCAAAATTTACTGTTATATTGCTTGCTACTGTGTCTGCTGTTAATGCTGATCCATTGAAATATTTGTCTGTTACATCAAATACTACTGTTACTGTTTTTGTATCATGATCAATTACTGTATTTCCATATTTGTATGTAAAGCTTGGTTTTATGAAATCTACATGTCCTGATTCAAATGTTTGCTCTTTGCTTGTGTTGTGTTTTCCATCTGAGATTCCCTCTTCTGCCTCCGATGCGTCATCTGTTATTGTTCCTGCTGCAATTTTTAATTTTGTTTCTCCACTATATTCATAATAGCTCTTTCCCGCTTGTTTTGCTGCTTCTTCCCAGTTGTCTAGTGTCAATGTATATCTAATCTCTTTTAAACCTGGTGATGTGGTTGAGTTCGATATTGTAATTTGATTTGTTTTATCCGTATTGCTAGTATCTTGCATTTCATCACTAAAAAGTGTAGTTCTGAAACCGATACGAGGATCAGTGCCAGCAGTATTGCCATAGAAGTCATGATAATTAGCTCCAACATTTTGAAAATAGCAAGTTGCACCACGATGAATACAGTAGTTAGAAACTCTATTTTCTAGCACCCATTCAGCTACATTTCCTGCTAAATCATATATTCCTTGTTTACTGAATGTATCACTTGCTCCTGTTGATAATAATATACCATCATCTTTATTCTTTTCTCTATACGCACCTTTATTCCATGTATCACCACAATCTACTGAATACTTTGAATTTATATTTGTTATGTTCCAGCGACTAGTAAAATAATTTCCCCAACTTGTACTATTTGTATTTAATTCCTCTTGTGCTGTTCCTTTTACCTCCAAATATTTTAACACTAAATCCCATTGTACTCCAAATAATAAGCTACTTGTATATCCATTTAAATTAGATGCAAATCTATTTGATAATGTTTGTGCTTGACGACTTGTTATATACGTATATGGATATGCATTTTGCTTTATTACTGGTGTTTCCGTTGGCATGGTTGTAGCTGAGCCTGATGTTTTATATGAATTTTCTATTCCTGTTTCATATTTTCCAACAAAAAATCCTCCATTTTGGTATACACTTTTTAACATTTTTTGCTTTAACATAGTATATTGGTCACTTGTCAATCCTGTCGCATCTAGTGAACTCCATTTATCAGTATATGCACTTTCATTACTTCTGTATGCACTGGTATATGTCTGTAAATCATTTTCTATTTTCGTATATTCATCTGTTGTAAACTCTGTTATATTTAATCCTGCTGTTCGATAAACTTTTTTAGTTTGTGGTACAGATACCCATACATATTGATTTCCTTTACTATCTTGAACTGTATATCCATTATCTAAATCTGTTCCTTCAACATGACTAAATCCTGTTGGTATATATGGTTCTTTTTCTGATTTACTCAATGTCTTTTTGATTATATTATTAGCGTTTTCATCTCCATCCACAATTACTGTTATATCATCTGTTGTCAATGTGACATTTCCTACATCTGTTAGGTATTTGTCTGTTGCCACTAAATCTGCTGTTACTATTTTGTTTTCTTTATCTATATCGATGTTTTCAACTTTCCATACTGGATCTACTACATCGACAATTACTGGTGGTTGTTCTGTATCAACTTTTGGTTCATCCACTCCAATTGTAATAGTCTTCGCTATACTACTATTGTTAGACAAATCAGTTGCAATTCCAGCTTGGAACCCTAATGTCATAATACCACTATAATCTCCGCCTTGACCTTGATCAAGATTACTTACAACCAATTGATATTTTTCTCCAACCTTGGTATTTTCAACGCCATTTACTGTTGCTGTGATATCAGAAAGTTTTGTTAATGCTTTGGTTGCATTTGTTGCTTCTTTTCCTTCAAAGTTAACTTTGATTTTGCTTGCTGTTGAATCTTCTGCCAATGATGATGTACTAAAATATTTGTCTGTTATATCAAATACTACTGTTACTGCTTTTGTGTCATGGTCTATTACTGTATTTGCATATTCATATATAAATGCTGGACTTACAAAATCTGCAAACAATTTTCCATTTTCATTTGCTGATGAAGTTGTCTCATCCTTAAAGTCTATATCTATCCATGTTCCTGTTTCGTCTGTTGCTGACATACTTTGGTTTCCATAGCTATCTGTTAATGTATTTGCTGTATATGTGTCTGTGCTTTCTCCTCTTCCTGCTATCTTTAATGTGATGTTTCCACTCCATTCTTTATAGCTCTTTCCAGCTTGTCTAAATGCTTCTTCAAAGTTTGTTAATGTTATTGTTTGTGTTACAGATGCTCCTGTTGATGGATTTGCTGTTGTTATTTCTTTGCTTAGTCCTGTTACTTCTTCTCCATCTATCCATATTGATATATCTTCTACACTTAATGCTGTTGTTACTTCACTTGTATAGTTGTCTGCTTTTGTTGCTCCTTTTATGTTTATTTTTAATGCTTTGTTTGCTGTGTCTATTGATGCTCCTTCTAATGTCCACTCTGGCTTGTATTTTGGTACAATCTTGATTTTTTTAGCGTCTGTAACAGCTATTGCTCCTTCTGCCGTTGTTGTGTCTGTACTACTTAGTTTGAATGATGTTTTACTCTTGTAGATTGATTCTGGTGCATAGATTATAGCTCCTATTTTTCCAGCTTTTGTAAACATATTTGAATTTTCTTTAGCTATTTTTGTAAATGCTGGTCCTAGGTCAAGAGTTTCCATTAAACCTCCACCAGTTTGCCAGAACATACTTGTCATATTAGTTACATTGCTTGTATTAAATTTGTCTCCTAAGTTTAAGCTTGTCATTCTTTGACCACCTAAAGTTGAAAACATGTATGACATATTTGTTACATTACTTGTATCAAATTTGTCCCCTAAATCTAACGTTTTTAATGCATCATATCCTGCTTGACAAAACATACTCGCCATATTAGTTACCTTACTTGTATTAAATTTGTCTCCTAGACTCAAGCTTGTTAGCGCTTTATGTCCAAAATCATAAAACATATATTGCATGTCTGTTACATTACTTGTATCAAAGTTTGTACCTAAATCAAAACTTGTCATTGCTATGTATCCTACCTGACAAAACATACGATCCATATTTTGGGCATTACTTGTTTTAAAGTTTTTTCCTAAACTAAACGACTTCATTGTATTATAGCCAAAGTTCATGAACATTTTTTCCATGTTTGTTGAAAATTCAACATTTAATAAATCTAGATTTTCAATTAATGGTCTTTCTGTTCCATCTGTTGCTTTAGTATCACCTGTAACAGAACACCCTGAATCATATCCTATATATGCAAACAAATAACTTGCATTTTTATTACTGTTTATTACACCGTAACTTCCTATATATACAGTAAAGAATCCTTTATCATTTTTTTCATACCATGCAATAATTGAATTATCTTTTTGTGCTGAAACATCCCATTTTGTATCATTTATTCCATCAAGACTTTCTTTAAAAATTATTTTTTCAACCTTTTGTCTTTCAATTGATGCATTTTCTAAAAATGGGCTATTACTTTTTGTTTCAGTAGAAGTACTTACTAATTGATTATATACTGCAATGTCCTTTTCCTCGTTGCCGTTTCCATTTGCATCTGTTGCAGCTCCTTTATTAAATCTAATCTTTACTTGGTCTGCATCTGTAGCAAATCCTGAAACTGTAAGTTTATATTGTTGAGAAACTGTACGTGTTGTTCCATCAATTGTCGCTGTTGCATCATTTTCTGTTACTCTTGTTAATGTTTTGCTTACTGAATTTGACGCCGTTCCATTTACTAATACTGTTATTTCATTTGTTGTTATCGCATCTGATGTATTTAGATATTTGTCTGATACATTGAATACCATTGTTGCTGTTTGTTTCGTCATATCTATATCTGATGATACTCTTTCTATTACTGGTGCTAATACATCTATTTTTCCTAAGTCAAATGTTTGCTCTTTGCTTGTGTTGCGTTTTCCGTCTGAGATTCCTTCTTCTGCTCCTGTTGCATCGTCTGTTATTGTTCCTGCTGCGATTTTTAATGTTGTTGCTCCACTGTATTCATAGTAACTCTTTCCTGCTTGTTTTGCTGCTTCTTCCCAGTTGTCTAGTGTTAGTGTGTATCTGATTTCTTTCGGATCTGTTGATGTTTTTGAGCCTGAATTTGATGTGCCACTGTCTTGTGCTTCGTCTTTGTATAATGCAACACGGAAACCTGTTTCGTACCCATAATAATTTTTTTTCAAATACCATCTCTTACTTGCAGGAGAACCTACACCATAAAAATGGAACTCGGATCCTCTAACCACTCCAGGTACAGCTGGATCATTACTATATTCTAACGTCCACTCTTCTACATTTCCAGCTAAATCATATATTCCTTGTTTACAGAACGTATCACTCGCACCTGTTGTCAATTGTATCGCAGCACCACCTGTTTTTCCATATGAACAATATCCCCAATTTGTACCATTATCTGCATATAAAGCGTTTGTATTTGTTATCTTCCACGTATTATTAGAATAGTTTCCCCAGTTTGTGCTATCTTCATTTAACTCTGCTTGCGTTGTACCTTTGGTTTCTAAATATTTTAATATCAAATCCCATTGCACACCGAACATTAAGCTACTTGTATATCCATTTAAGTCTGATGCAAACTTACTTGATAATGTTTGTGCTTGACTACATGTTACAAATTCATATGGAAATGCATTTTGTTTTATTACTGGCGTTTCTGTCGGTGTTGTTGTAGTTGAACCTGATGTCCTATATCTATATATTCCAGTTTCATATTTTCCAATATAAAATCCTCCATTTTGATATACACTTTTCAACATTTTTTGTTTCAATTCTGTGTATTGACTACTTGTCAATCCCGTTGTTTCTTGTGAATACCATTCATCTTCAAATTCTGTTTTATTTCTATATATACTTGTATATGTCTGTAAATCTTTTTCTATTTTTGTATAGTCACTTGTTGAAAATTCTGTTATACCTAATCCTGCCATTTGATAAACCTTTTTGGTTTGTGGCACCTCAATCCATATATATTGATTTCCTTTATTATCTTGAACTGTATATCCATTAGATAAATTTGTTCCTTCAACATGTGTAAATCCATCTGGTATATATGGTTCCTTAGCAGATATAAATTCTGGTTCACTTAATGTCTTTTTAATTACATTATTTGCATTTTCGTCTCCATCTACTGATATTGTTATGTCATCAGTTGTCAATGTGCTGTTTTCTACTCCTGTTAAGTATTTGTCTGTTGCTACTAAATCTAATGTTACTTTTTGATTTTCTGTATCTTGTTTTACATTTTCTACTTTCCATACTGGGTCTACTACGTCTACGATTACTGGGTCTTTTGAACCAGACTCTCCTTCAGTTGCTGCTACAATATCCCAACAATTGTATGTTTGCTCTCCTCCATATGTGTCCATGTTTCCACCAGTTATTGTTTTTGTTCCTGTTTTTTGTGATGATAGTAAGACATCTGGTGATAGGGTCACTAACATACGAATACCATGAGTAATTGATGGTAATCCAGGTGCACTTACTTGACGTTCACTCGGATTAAAGCTATACATTGTTCCTGTGCTGTTAGAAGTAGGCATCCAATAAAATGAATAATTATCAATCATATTTTGATACTTTATATATGATTCATTTTCGTATAGTTTCTTTATCTTACCAACCCCGTCTGTATCAGTAATTGATGAATCAATATATTTGTTATACCAGCTCTCAAATCTTGTCTTTGTTAATGGTATTGCACTTGTTGCTTTTTGATTCTCATTTATGTATGAACTCCAATCTCTTTTTTGATATTTGTCCTTATCTGTTTCTCCATCCCTCCAATTACTGCTTACATTTCCTGTTAATACATATTCATTTGCAAACAATGATGTTCCACCTAACATATATACGTATTGTAGATAATCCTCAGGATTTCCTGCTGATATTAATGTTACATTATCTCCATCAATGTCAAATACTCTCCATCCTGTTATACTGCTTTGAGTATCTTTATCATTTAAATATGTTCCAAATACTACATTATTATCTCCTTTAGTCGTATATGATGTTGCATTTCCATTTCTACTTGAACCTGCTGTAAATCCTCCAAATTGAAATACGTTAGTTGGTAAATCTGTACTTCCATTTGCTGTTTGTAAATCTGTTTTCAATCCTGTTTGAATTGAATCAATTTCTTCTTGTGTCCATGTTCCTGCATCATAATTTACAAAATCACCTATGTGTAATCCATCTACATTTGTTCCTGCTTGGTCAAATATTACTGAAGGTTTTGCACCATTTGCGCTAGGTCTTGGCTCATCAATTCCAATAGTAATAGTCTTAGCCAAACTACTATTATTATCTGTGTCTGTAGCAATTCCAGCTGGGAATACCAATGTCATTATTCCACTGTAATCTCCACCATTACCTTGGTCTAGATTGCTTACAACTAATTGATATTTTTCTCCAACTTTTTTTGCTGTTCCATTTATTGTTGCTGTTATATCTGAAAGTTTGCTTAATTCTTTTGTAGCATTTGTTGCTTCTTTTCCTTCAAAGTTTACTTTTATATTGCTTGCTACTGCGTCTGTTGCTAATTGTGATGCACTGAAGTATTTGTCTGTTATGTCAAATACTACTGTTACTGTTTTTGTGTCATGATTTATTTCTGTGTTTGCATATTTGTATGTGAAACTTGGCTTTATGAAGTCTACATGTCCTAGGTCTAATGTTTGTTCCTTGCTTGAGTTGTTTTCTCCATTTGCATTTCCATTCGAACCTGTTGCTATACTCCAGCAGTTGTATGTTTGATTTCCTCCATATTTGTCCATATTTCCACCGGTTAAGGTTTTTGTTCCTGTTTTTTGTGATTTGAATTGGACATCTGAGGATAGAACTACTAACATACGGATGCCATAAGCAATATCAGAAGCATGTTCTATATACCCGTATAAGCTTCGATTCGAAGGATCTATACGAGACATACACCAAGTATTTCCATAATTTCTACCTGGAAGCCAGCAATATGTATCATTTTCAATCATATTCTGATATCTTATATATGGTTCTTCATATATCTTTTGAAAAGTTGTATCTGTATTTATATTAGCATTTTCGGTTCCTGTATATTTCGTATACCAACTATTTAGTCTTGGTTCTGTTAATGGTATTGCATTTGTTGCTTTTTGCTTTTCATTTACATATACTCCCCAATCTCTTTTTTGATATGTTGATTCCGCCGTCGATTCGCTTGTTCCCCAACTACTATTTACATTTCCCGTTAATACATATTCACTTACATATCCATAATCTGTACTATATTTATGATAATAGTCCTCTGGATTTCCTGCTGATATTAATGTCACATTGTCTCCATCTATATCAAACACTCTCCATCCTGTTGCTTCACTATTATTCGATGCATCTTTTATGTATGTTCCCCATGTAACTGAAGAAGATGTATATGTATATGGTGTTGCATTTCCATTTCTACTAGAACCTGCTGTAAATCCTCCAAATTGAAAACCATTCGTTGGTAATGTTGCTGTTCCATTAGCTGTCTGCAAATCAGTCTTCAAACCTGTTTTTATCGAATTAATCTCATCTTGTGTCCATGTTCCTGCATCATAATCAACAAAGTCTCCTATATGCAATCCGTTTGTATTTGAACCGTCTTGGTCAAATAATTCTGATGGTTTTACCCCGCTTGAACCTCCTGCACTATCTGTTACAGTTCCTGCTTTAATTATAATTTTAGCAGAACCACTGTATTCTAAGAAACTTTTTCCTGCTTGTTTTGCTGATTCTTCCCAGTTCTCTAGTGTTAATGTGTACCTGATTTCTTTTAATCCTGTTGTTTTATTTGATGAGAATGTCGGTGTACTTAATGTTTTAGTTATTACATTATTTGCATTTTCGTCTCCATCTACTGATATTGTTATGTCATCAGTTGTTAATGTGCTGTTTTCTACTCCTGTTAGGTATTTGTCTGTTGCTATTAAGTCTGCTGTTACTTTTTTGTTTGTTTTATTTATGTTTACGTTTTCTACTTTCCATACTGGATTTACTACATCGACTATTACCGGTTTTGAGCCTGTTCCTGGTTCATCGCTGTCATTGGCCAGTGCTACGTCTTTATAAAGTGCGAGACGAGAGCCGATGTAGTCATTGGAATTCGTAGGATAGTCGTTGTAGCGATCGCTTGCTGTACTACGGTCTATAGTATAATTGCCACCACGAAGAGCACGATCATCAAAAGAATTCGCCTCAAGTGTCCATTCATATACATTTCCTGCCAAATCATATATTCCTTGTTTACTAAATGTATCACTTGCTCCTGTTGATAATAATATTGCATCATTTGAAGATTTTTTTCCATATGCTCCATTTGTCCATGTACTACCATTATTTATTAAATATTTTGAATTTGTATTTGTTATGTTCCATAAATTATTACTGTAATTTCCCCAATTTGTACTATCTGAATTTAACTCTGCTTGTGTTGCTCCTTTGGTCTCTAAATATTTTAATGTTAAATCCCATTGTACTCCAAATAGTAAGCTACTTGTATAACCATCTAAATCAGACGCAAATCCGCTTGCTATTGTTTGTGCTTGGCTATTTGTCACATAATTATATGGATATGCATTTTGTTTTATTACTGGTGTTTCTGTTGGCATTTTATCAGCATTTCCTGATGTTCTTGGTGTACCTTCTATTCCTGTTTCATATTTTCCAATATAAAATCCTCCATTTTGGTATATACTTTTCAACATTTTTTGTCTTAATTCAGTGTATTGGTCACTTGTCATTCCTGCTGAAGTTTGTGAAACCCATTCATCAGTATACCCATTTTCTCTATACACACTTGTATATGTATGCAAATCATTTTCTATTTTGGTATAAGCATCTGTTGTAAACTCTGTTATATTCAATCCTGCTGTTTTATAAACATTAGCAGTTTTTGGTACTTCAACCCATACAAATTGATTTCCTTTGCTATCTTGAACTGTATATCCATTGTCTAAGCTTGTTCCTTCAACATGAGTAAATCCCGTTGGTAAATATGGTCCATCACTGCCATCAGTGTTACTTGGATCATCCACCCCAATAGTAATAGTCTTAGCCAAACTACTATTGTTAGACAAATCAGTTGCAATTCCAGCTGGGAATACCAATGTCATTATTCCACTGTAATCTCCACCATTTCCTTGGTCAAGATTACTTACCACTAATTGATATTTTTCTCCAACTTTTTTTTCTGTTCCATTTATTGTTGCTGTTATATCTGAAAGTTTGCTTAGTTCTTTTGTTGCATTTGTTGCTTCTTTTCCTTCAAAGTTTACTGTTATGTTACTTGCTGTTGAGTCTGTTGTTAGTGCTGATGTATTGAAGCATTTGTCTGCTATATCAAATATTACTGTTACTTTCTTCTTGTCATGGTCTATTGTTGTATTTGAGTATTTGTATGTAAACTCTGGATTTATGAAGTCTACTTGTCCTAGGTCTAATGTTTGTTCCTTGCTTGAGTTGTTTTCTCCATTTGCATTTCCATTTGAACCTGTTGCTATACTCCAACAGTTGTATGTTTGATTTCCTCCATATGTGTTCATGTTTCCACCTGTTAATGTTTTGGTTCCTGTTTTTGTTGAATTGAATTGGACGTCTGATGATAGGGTTACTAGCATACGGATACCTAATGCTCTACCAGTACTTCCATTCACATATCCTCGGTAATCTGGCTCAAAGTCTGCTAACATTCCCAAACCAGAAGCAGATCCCAACCAATAATATGAATAATTATCCAATATATTTTGATACCTTATATATGGCTCTTGATACAGTTTTTCAATTGTTGAGTCTCCTTGAAAACCTCCCATATATTTATTACACCAATCTTCAAGACTACTATTTGTTAATGGTATCGCACTTGTTGCTTTTTGTTCTTCATTTACATACATACTCCAATCTCTTATTTGATATTTTGTTTTTGATGATGTTCCTGTTGACCAACCACTATTTACATTTCCTGTTAATACATATTCACTTTCATAGGCCGGAGTTCCATCAGTTCCTTTTGGATGCTCATGAAAATAATCTTCTGGGTTTCCTGCTGTTATCAGTGTTGTACTGTCACCGTCTATATCAAAGACTCTCCAACCTGTTATTGCAGTATTTGTAGTTGCATCTTTTATATAGTCACAATATCCTTCATGATAATAAAATGTTGCATTTTCATTTCTACTTGATCCTGTTTCAAATCCACCAAATTGATATTCACTAGTTGGCAAAGCAGTTGTACCATTGGCTGTTTTTAGATCCGTTTTAAGTCCTGTTTGAATTGAATTAATCTCATCTTGTGTCCAAGTACCTGCATCATAATCAACAAAGTCTCCTATATGCAATCCGTTTGTATTTGAACCGTCTTGGTCAAATAATTCTGATGGTTTTACCCCGCTTGAACCTCCTGCACTATCTGTTACAGTTCCTGCTTTAATTATAATTTTAGCAGAACCACTGTATTCTAAGAAACTTTTTCCTGCTTGCCTTGCTGATTCTTCCCAATTGTCTAATGTTAATGTATATTTAATTTCTTTTAGTCCTGTTGATGCATTTTCAGAAAATGTTGGGGCACTTAATGTTTTTGTGATTACTGTATTTGTTTCTCCATCTATTGTCAATGTTATGTCATTTATTGTCAATGTGCTGTTTTCTACTCCTGTTAAGTATTTGTCTGTTGCTATTAAGTCTGCTGTTACTTTTTTGTTTGTTTTGTCTATGTTTACGTTTTCTACTTTCCATACTGGATTTACTACATCTACGATTACTGGGTCTTTTGAATCTGACGTGTCACTGCTTGAGTTTTGTGTAGAGTCTTTGTAAAGTGCAACACGAGAACCAACTTTTAAACCAATCGTTGGATGTCCAGCATATCGATTACTTGCTGTATATTGTGATGTATTATATGAATAACCACCACGGAAAACACTATCATTAGAAGAATCTACTTCAAGAGTCCACTCTTCCATATTTCCTGCTAAATCATATATTCCTTGTTTATTAAATGTATCACTTGCTCCTGTTGATAATAATACATCTTCAACTGAGGATTTTTTTCCATAAGCTCCATTTTTCCATGTGCTACCATTATCTGTTGAATACTTTGAACTCGTATTTGTTATATTCCATAAATTCCTATAGTAATTTCCCCAACTTACACTATCTTTATTTAGTTCTGCCTGTGTTGTCCCTTTTGTTTCTAAATATTTTAATGTCAAATCCCATTGTACTCCAAATAACAAGCTACTCGTATATCCATTTAGTCCAAGTGACGTCACATACTCTCCTGCATATGTTTGTGCATAACTACATTTTGCAAAATCATACGGATATTCATTTTGTTTTATTACTGGTGTTCCTGTTGACGTTGTCGTAGTTGAACCTGATGTTTTCGGTGTATCCTCTGTTCCTGTTTCATATTTTCCAATATAAAATCCTCCATTTTGATATACACTTCTTAACATTTTTTGCTTTAATTCAGTATACTGGTCACTTGTCATTCCTGTTGCATCCTGTGAACTCCAAGTATCTGTATATCCATCTTCTCTGTATGCATTCGTATATGTATGCAAGTCATTTTCTATTTTTGTGTAGTCACTTGTTGTAAACTCTGTTATGTTTAATCCTGCTGTTTTATAAACATTAGCAGTTTTTGGAACTTCTACCCATACAAATTGATTTCCTTTGCTATCTTGAACTGTATATCCATTGTCTAAGCTTGTTCCTTCAACATGAGTAAATCCCGTTGGTAAATATGGTCCATCTGTTCTGTCAGTATTAATTGGATCATCAACACCAATTGTTATTGTTTTCGCTACACTATTATTGTTAGAAGTATCTGTTACTATTCCAGCGGGGAATACCAATGTCATTATTCCACTGTAATCTCCGCCATTACCTTGGTCTAAATTACTTACAACTAACTGATATTTCTCTCCAACTTTCTTTGATGTTCCATTTATTGTTGCTGTTATATCTGAAAGTTTGCTTAATTCTTTTGTTGCATTTGTTGCTTCTTTTCCTTCAAAGTTTACTGTTATATTACTTGCTGTTGTGTCTGTTGTTAATGCTGATGTGCTGAAGTATTTGTCTGTTACGTCAAATACTACTGTTACTTTTTTCTTGTCATGGTCTATTTCTGTGTTTGCGTATTTGTATGTATATTCTGGATTTATGAAGTCTACTTGACCTAGGTCTAAAACTTGCCTTTGGCTTGAACCTGTTGATGATTCATTTTCTCTGTAAAGTGTTGTTCTGAAACCAAACTTGCCACTGTAATCAACTGTACCATCGTAATAGCGATAGCTCGCAGGAGCCTTTCCTCCGTAACTATCGTAATAACCTCCTCTTAGAGCCAATCTTGTTCCGTCAGCACTTTCCAGAGTCCACTCCAATACATTTCCTGCCAAATCATATATTCCTTGTTTGCTAAATGTATCACTTGCTCCTGTTGATAACAATACTGATTCATTTGAGGATTTTTTTCCATATGCATTACTTCTCCATGAATAACCAGAATCTTTTGAGAACTTTGAACTTGTATTTGTTATATTCCATAAGTTATTATTGTAATTTCCCCAGCTTATACTATTATCATTTAGCTCTGATTGTGAAGTTCCTTTTGTTTCAAAATATTTTAGTACTAAATCCCATTGTACGCCAAATAGTAAGCTACTTGTATATCCATTTAAACCAGATGCAAATTTACTTGCTAATGTTTGTGCCTGGCTACTTGTTACAAAATTATATGGATAAGCATTTTGTTTTATTACTGGCGTTTGTGTTGGCGTTGTTGTCGATGAACCTGATGTTTTGGGTGAATTTTCTATTCCTGTTTCATATTTTCCAACATAAAATCCTCCATTCTGATATATGGTTTTAAGCATTTTTTGTTTTAAGTCTGTATATTTACTACTTGTTAGCCCTGTTGCATTCTGATTATGCCACTCGTCTTTATAGGATGTTCCATTCCTATATACACTCGTATATGTATGCAAATCATTCTCTATTTTTGTATAATCATTTGCAGAAAAATCTGTTATATTCAATCCTGCTGTTGGATAAACCTCTGCTGTTTTTGGCACTTCCACCCATACATATTGATTTCCCTTGCCATCTTGAACTGTATATCCATTATCTAAGCTTGTACCATTAACATGACTAAATCCTGTTGGTATATATGGTCCATTATCATTACCTTTAATTGTAACTTTAACATCTCCACTATATTCCTTAAAACTCTTTCCCGCCTGTCTTGCTGCCTCTTCCCAATTATCTAATGTTAGTGTATATTTAATTTCCTTTAGACCTGTTGATGCATTTGTTGAAAAAGTTGGTGTTCCTAAGTTTTTCGTAATTATTTTATTTACTTCGCCATCTACTGTTACAGTTATGTCATCTGTTGTCAATGTGCTGTCATTTACACTCGTAAAATTTGCGCTTGCAACAACCAAATCAGCTGTCACTCTTTTATTTGTTTTATCCTTATTAATATTTTCAACTCTCCATGTTGGTGCACTCGTAGTGCTTGAGCTTGCTCCAACATTCGTTATATTATTATCAGTTATTGTAACATCATCTGAATTATTAATTTTATCATCTGATGTTATTGTATCATTGTCTGTTGTATTATCTACATCTGCTGGTATCTCTTCTGTTGCAATCACATATTTTACTGTTTCGCCTGTCTTTTCAGTTTCAAATCTTGTTTCATTTTTTGTATTATCAGTTGTACTCTCTACTTTTGCAACTTTATTATCTTTTTCTAAAGCATATATTGTTGTAATCACATTTACTTGTTCATTTTTTGTTATAATTGTTACTTTTTCTTCATATATGCTTGGGTCATATTCAACTCTTTCCATTTCTACATTTTGTGTTTCGCTGTCTACTGCTGAATTTGTATTTGTTTCTGTATTTACATCTGTAGTTTTGTTAGCTCCTTCTGTTTCGCTATTTAATGTTGAATCTGAACTTGTTAGTGCATTATTTTCGTTTGTTACACCTGAATTTGTTTGCGTCGTATTCTCATTTGTTACATCAGAAGTTTCTTGTGTCTTATTTTCATTTGTTGCCTCTGAATTTGTTTGCGTTTTGCTAGCATTTGCTTCATCAGAATTTGTATTTGCAGAATTGCTTTCTGACTTACTTTCATCTTTTTTCTTTTCAACCATTTGGTATATAGAAACTTCATATGCCTTTTGCATTGTTTGCTTTTCATCTGGTATTTTAACACTTGTTAATGTTGCTAAATCAATCTCCTTAACTTCCATTTTTGCATCAATTGGCATATAGCCTGTTGCAATTACATCTTGATTCTCTGCATTTTCCGTATTGTTAGTATTTTGGACACCTTGTGTTGTATTTTTATTTTCACTTTGCTTTTCTGTCTCTTTTTGCGTTGTTGTTTCATTCTTAGTTGTAGAATTGTTTTGTGTAGCTTCGTTACTTTTTGCAGTTTCATCATGTTCCTCTGTTACGGGTTCGTTTGTTAATAACCTTTTATATAATAATTTCTTTTCTCCACTCTTTGTATCCGTAACCTCTTTTGTATCATAATCAGTTTGCAATTGAACTTTTTTGTTTTTAACTTCTTCATCTGTCAATTGCACAGTTGCTATATTATTTTCCACATTAACTTCTATCTCTTCTCCACTTGACGTATAATATTTAGTTACTATGTTTTTATTTACAGATATTGGTAAATTTACAAGGTAGTTTCCATCACTTGTTTCGGTTGCATCTACCATTATAGTTTGAGCCGATAAAATGTTACTTTTATCAGCTATTTCCAACTCTATCTGTATTACGTTTTCTGCCTTGGAATTCCTTATATTATGGTACGCTCCAAGCATTATTATTATCGCCATTAATAATATAAATATATTTCTAATTTTCTTAACAATTATCTTATTTTTTAACATTTTTTCCTCCATTTTTTAGCTCATTTTTTCTATGGTTTTTCTCTATATATTTATATCATACACGTACATTTTTTTCAACATTTTTTGCTATTTTTCCTCATAAAAAAAGTGCCAAAATTGGCACTTTTTTCATTGTTTTTCTTTCTTCTATATTTAGCATTTTTTGTACTCGGTACATTTTGTCCCATTTTCTTTTTTGGGCAATTTTGTACCGGGTACATTTTGTCCCGTTTACAACATTTGCAATTCTTTTTTTGCTTGTTCTATATCTGCTTGTTTTGCATTCGTAAATTTCATAATTGTTTTTTCATCTTGGTTAAGTTTTAACATATTTTTTATAATTTCTAGTATTCCTTCTTTTCTTCCTTCTTTTCTTCCTTCTCTTTTTCCTTCTTTTTTTCCTTCCACTTTTCCTTCCATTTTTCCCTCTATTTTTCCTTCTATAATCCCCTCGTTTCTTCCTTTTCTTATAAGTCTCGCTTCTTTTCTTTTCTCATTCCTCGTAATCCTTGAGCACCAGCCATTATCATAATATTCCATATTCCCCACCTCTTTTCTTCTTATATTTTCTAATATCATATCTTTTTCTTCTCCAAGCATATCTGGCAGTATATATCTAACTACTTTCTCTAACCATTTCAGCATTTTCTTATCTTCTGTTATTTTTACTAAATCTAACAGTGTTTTTATAAGTTCCTCTTTCGTATTGCATTTTTCTATTATCAACATATTACTCATTTTAGTATTTTTATTTATTAATTCTTGTTTGCTATATTGATTTACATCAACTAACTTATATTTTTGTTTTATTAAAAATTCTTTATAAAATTCATATTTTTGATTTAATTTATATTTTTGATATTCTTCTTTATTAATTTGCAGGCTACAAAAATCAGTTCCCACATTCCATTTTTTAGAACCTGTATAAACAACAATTGGCACTACTGTCAGCCTTATTGAGTCTTTTGTATTTTTTTGTTCAGCATTTCTTTTTATAGCGTCTCTTAGTGCTAAACTATATTTTAAAATTCTTTCCGGCATACTTTTATCTACTCTTGACTGATGTTCTATCAAGAAATATATTTCTGTATCCTTAATTTTGTATATTATGTCTGATTCACTTTTTTTAAAATGTTCGTTTATAAATGATGTTTTCTGTTCTTCTAGCTTTTCGTTTTCTATTTCTACTCCTAAGAATCCACTCAAAAATCTTGCCATTTCTTCTTTGCTTGCTAATATAAATTTAAATGATTTGTCATGTTTGTAATACACTTTTTCATCTCTTAATCCAACTTTTTCTAGTTCATTAAAAAAGTATATTTTATAAATTAACATATCTTCGTCTGAAACCGTCCTCAGTTGTTTTGTTTGTTGTACTTGGTTTTCTTGTTTTAATTGCAACCATTTATCACCTCACTTTCGTTGTAAATTTATGGCAATTTTGTACCGGGTACATTTTGTCCCGTTTTTGCCCAAGCTTTTTTTGCATTTTGGGCAAAACTCTAGAATTTGCCTACTCAATTTTCTTTTTCTTGTAATCAAAAGATTTAATTTTTTGAATTTAATTATTCTTGAAATTTAATTTTTTGTGCATCGAAAAGTGTTGCACAGAATTAATTAATAAAACATACTAAAATTAGTATTATTTGTATATTAACATATTTTGTTTTGTTTTTCAATATATTTGGGCAAATTTGTACCCGGTACATTTTGTCCCATTTTCTTTTTTGGGCAATTTTGTACCGGGTACATTTTGTCCCGTTTAATATTCTTGAAATTTTGCTTTTTTTCTAAGTGTTGGCAAGCTTTTATAAATAATCTTAAAACAAGAAAACTTTTCTAATTCATTATCTTCCAAGCAATCAAGGTAGATATCTAGTTCTTCCAAATTTTTGCATGCAGAAATTATTGCTGGATGCAAATTCGTTTCAAACATCAACTCTATTCCTAGCATTATAGCACTTCTCTTAGACTTTCCTTCTTTTCTATACATCAAATTATATCCTTCTCTAAAGCGTGCTCTCATAGAATTTTTATACTTGTCTAGTGGCAATACATATTTATCTTCAATAACCTCAGATATTTTTGTTCCTTTATTTTGTAAAACTTCGTTTTTAATTTCATCCTTAGAATATGGTAAATACACTTTTCCATCTTCTTCTGATATTACTAATGTATTATTATCTTCCAAGTTATTTTCTATTACTTTTTCTTCGTCAATTTCAAACACTAATCCATCTTTATATGCAAAGATCTCCGTTAAATTAGTAAGCTTAAAATTAACTTCACTATTTCTTCTTTCTAAATTGTCAATTACATAATTAATTTTAAAATCTTGGTTTGTCGTTATTTCATAGACTTCTCCATGTTTTTCTAAAAGTATATATCCCTCTTTTGTAATTATTTTTAATATTGGTTCTCTAACTATTAAATATGACGTTTCATTTTGATTTGTATATATATTATACTCTGTTTTTTGTAATTCTATTTTATAGGAATTTTCTTTTAATACTATTTCTGTTAAATTATTTTCTGTATGTATTTTTATTTCGCTTGGTTGCCATTTATTTTCTACATCTTCTATTTCATTTGTTACTTTTGGTTTTTCTTGGTTGGCTTCAATTTTTATTTCTGTTTCTTTTTTCGTCTCTTTTTCTTTTTCTGTTATTTTTTTTGATGTTGCTTTTTTGGTTGTCTTTTTTTCTGTTTTTTTCGTTTTTGTTGTTTTTCTTGTTCTTTTTGTTGGCACAACTCTAACTGGTTCATCGTCGTCTTCTACATTGTCAATTGCTTTCATCATATTTGTTTCTTCTATGTCGTCTGATATTTCTTCTGGTTCGTCAGATACTTCTAATTGTTTTTTGCTATTTTTAGACTTTGCTGTTTTTGTCGTTTTACTACTTTTTATTCCTTCTTCTATTTTTGCAAGTTTTCTCCTTGTTTTTTTCTCTATAACTTCATTTTCAGCATCTTTCAACCATTTATTAACATTTCCAAAGATATCATCAATTTCGTCGTCATCTTCTTCTATTTTTCTTATACTGTCATTTGTGTCTATTTTATAAATGTTCTCTTCTTCTATTGCATTAGAACTATTTCTAGTTTTCTTTTTTTCTGCTTCTTTTGTTTCTTTCAATGTTTTTCCAGCCATTTTAACCTCCAGTCTTTTGTATTTTATCGTTCATTATTTCTTTAATTATACATCATTTTCCACCTAATCTCAATACCTTTTTTGTTACATTTTAATTACATCTTGTAATATTTTTGTAATAATTTTGGGCAATTTTGTACCCGGTACATTTTTGCCCTTTTTCATTTTGGGACATTTTGTACCCGGTACATTTTGTCCCAATTTCGACTTTAAAAATCCGACATACATTTCTAAACGAAATGCACATCGGACTGTATTTGTTATATTATTTTTAAATTTTACTCAGTTGCTTCTCCCTTTGATCCTACTACTGAACCTTTAACTAGACCAATATTTACTTTTATTCCTCCACCATGAGAAGCCCAGTTAATACAGTCTACGTCTTGACCTTCTAACCATACATAAACCCTAATTCTAGAAACTTTACTTGGTGCAATTCCAAATTTTGTTGTTCCATCACCACTTGTACTTACTAGATCTTGAACACCATCTTCTAGAGCATAGTCAGTTTCTGTTGATTGTTTTGTTGTTAATTTTGTTTGTAAAACATTTTGTTTTGCAAGTTGAGACTCTGTTCCATCCCATTTATATATGTCATTTATAGTATTTCCCACAGAACTTTCTTTTAAAGAATATGTAGGTAATTGAGTATTTGTATCAAACCCTTTTGATTTACCATCTTTTAATAGCTTTGTAGCATATGCTGACGCATCAGAAGTTGACCATTTTATTTTATTGTTATTTTCAACTATGTAATCTGCATGAGCATTAGAATTTGGCTCCCATATTGCAACATCTGATATATATGATGTTGAAGCACCTACACCAATTCCTGCTGTTTCTTTAAGTATTGTTGCTTGATCAGCAACTGTATCAGATGTTCCATCATATTTTACAAATGCAACTCTGGCTGTATTTTGTAAACCTGTTGTTGCTTTTGAAGAGTCTAAAAGCTCTAATGAAGAATCATAATTCAATTGTAATATGTCATCATGAGAAGTATCTTTAGAATCATTTTTTAGGAATACATCAAAAGCAAAGTATCCAGGATAATCTGATTTTGCTGGATCTGTTTGTGATTCACTCGTAACTGCTATATTTTCTAATGATGTTACTGTTGAATTTGTTACCTTTCCTCTAAGCATTTTCAAATCTGTCATACTTCCACTAACTAATCCTAATGTTGATACTGGTAACATTTCTGATGGTGATAAGTTATGATGACCTGAATATGCATTGTCCATTATACTTAGTTGTCCTTCTTCAGTTCCTAATACGATTCCATTTGACCAGTTTAACGCATCAAGTGAAATTTCTAGTCCTTCCGCAACTTGTACTGTACCTTGTAAATTTGTAATTGATACATTTTTTTGCGTTGAGAACCACGCATATGTTGATATTATAAACATTACTGCTGCAAGCAATATTATAAAAAACATTGCATTCATCTCAGATTTTCTTTTGTTTCTTTTACTTTTTCCTTTCATTTCCTTCTCCCTTTCATATATTTATTTTCTTTTTGTTTTTATTCAATTTAGTTTTATTTTACTATCTATTTTTTTGTTTGTCAACAATTTTTGCGCGTAATTATATTACATTTATATTACATTTTTATTACATTACTTCGGGTAAATTTGTACCGGGTACATTTTTGCCCACGGTCGAGACATTTTGTACCCGGTACATTTTTGCCCTTTGCCGTGCCGGGACATTTTGTACCCGGTACATTTTTGCCCTAAATTTTATATTTTGGTCTTTCAACATAATGTGTATGTAATAATTTATGAGCACGATAGCTACCTGGCTCTTCCAAAAACTCTTCGTAAATTTTCTTCACAACCGGATTTTCATGTGATTTTCTAATTGTACTTTTCTCATCTATTGTATATAATGCATCTGCTCGAAGTTTCCTTACATCAACTTCTCTCCTTATTTTTGAACTCTTTATAGGTTGACCTCCACCCATCACGCATCCACCTGGACATGCCATTATTTCTACAAATTGATAGTCTGCTTTTCCAGATTTGATTTCTTCCATAATTTTTTGTGCATTTGCCAATCCGCTTGCTGCAACCACCTTGATGTCTTTTCCTGCAATATTTATAGTTGCTCTTTTTATTCCATCTCCCCCTCTAACTTGCTCGAACTCTATTTTAGGCAAATCTTTTCCTGTTAGGGTATCTTGTGCGGTTCTCAATGCTGCTTCCATAACTCCTCCAGTTGTTCCGAATATTGCTGCTGCTCCTGTTGCCTCTCCCATAGGATTGTCAAATGTACTATCTTCCAATTTATCAAATTCTATGTTTGCTTGTTTTATCATTCTTGAAAGTTCTCTTGTCGTAATAACATTATCTACGTCGTATAAACCATCATTTTTCATTTCTGCTCTTTGTCTTTCAAACTTTTTCGCTATACATGGCATAACAGAAACCACATAAATCTTTTCAGGTGAAATTCCTTCTTTTTTGGCAAAATATGTTTTTATTAATGCTCCAAACATTTGATGTGGTGATTTACATGTTGATAGATGTGATAATAATTCTGGATAATTCATTTCAATATATTTTACCCATCCTGGTGAACATGATGTTATCATAGGTAAGCTATCATTTTCTTTAAGTCTTTCTATAAATTCATTTGCTTCTTCCATTATTGTGAAATCTGCTCCTGTATTTGTGTCAAATACTTTGTTGAAACCTAGTCTCTTTAGTGCTGTAACCATTTTTCCAGTCACATTTGTTCCAATTGGCATGCCAAACTCTTCTCCTAATGCAATTCTTACAGCCGGTGCCGTTTGTACAACAACATATGTATCTGGATCTTTTAGTTTAACCCATACATCATCAATTGTCTCTTTTTCATGTAATGCTCCTGTCGGGCATGCTTGTATACATTGACCACAATTAGTACAATTTACATCATTTAAGCTATGATCACCAACAGTAGAAATGCATGATTCAAATCCACGATTTATGCAATCTATCGCCCCGATTTTCTGGACATTTTTACATGCTGCAACACATCTTCTACATAAAATACATTTATTAAAATCTCTTACAATAGATGGTGATAAATCATCAATTTTATGTTTTGTCATTTCGCCTGGAAACTCGACTTTTAATACATTAAATTTAACAGCTAATGTTTGCAATTCGCAGTTTCCGGAACGCGTGCAAGTTAAGCAATCTTTTGCATGATTGGAAATAATTAAATCTAATATTACATGCCTTGCTTCTAACACATTTGGTGTATGTGTATGAACTACCATACCATCTTCAACTGTTTGAATGCATGATGTTGCAAAACCTCTTCTTCCTTCAACTTCTACAATGCACATTCTGCAGTCTCCCATTTCATTTATATCTTTTAAAAAACATAGTGTTGGAATATCTATACCGACACGTTTAGCTGCTTCTAATATTGTTGTTCCTTTTGGTACCTCTACTTTTACTCCATCTATTGTTAAACTTACTAAATTTTCTTTCATATTCTATTTTTCCTCCTTTTGGGCAATTTTGTACCCGGTACATTTTTGCCCTATGGGACATTTTGTACCCGGTACATTTTGTCCCACTTTTGCTAGGCAATTTATACCAGTCTTAACTTTTTTTACTCTCCTCTTCTTCGTCCTCTTCTATTTGCTCCATCTCTTCTATTGATTTATGACTATTTAGTAAATTAACAAAAAGTTCAATTTCTATACTTAAAAAAGCTAAATATGGTACATGCTCTTGAAGTACATATTCTCTTATAGTCTTTTGTTCAACTGAATCAACCCTTGTTCTATCTCTATATGTAGTGTCATTTGTCATAATAATGTAATATACAAATAATATTGCAATCATTATTAAAAGTTTATTTCTTTTTTTATTTCTTAATTGTAATGCAAATGTTATTATTGATGCAATAAGCAGTATACTTGCAATTAATGTTAAAACTCTAGTATCGCATTTTATCCAAAATCCTGGGTTTCTAACATTCCATAAATATGATAAATATACCCATGCAAACATATTTAAAAGCATACTTATATTTAATATTCTATATTTTTTCTTTATAATATTTTCCAATAGCATTATTATTGGTAATATCAATATTGATATGTTTACTATTATAATTAATATTTCTGTCATCTTCATGACATTTCTCCTCCTTCTTTTGTTTCGGGACATTTTGTACCGGGTACATTTTGTCCCATTTTTGCTGTGCCGGGACATTTTGTACCGGGTACGTTTTGTCCCATTTTTTAATTTCCGATTGCATGAAATGGACAATTAGTTAAACATGTGCCACACTTAATACATTTTTCTTGGTTAATAACTCTCTTTTCTCTAGCTTCACCCTCTATTGCTTTAACAGGACAATGTTTTTGACATAATCCACATCCTTTACATTTTTCTGGGTCTATTGTAATATTTGACAAAGCCTTACATTCTAGCGTTTTACATTCCTTCTCTATCGCATGTTGTCTAAACTCTTCTCTAAAATATTTTAAGGTACTAATTACTGGATTTGGTGCACTTTGCCCTAATCCACAAATACTAGCTTTTTGAATGTTTACAGCCAATTTTTCTAATCTATATATATCATATTCTGATCCTTCCCCTGAGCACAACTTTTCTAGTATCTCAAGCATCCTTTTCGTTCCAATTCTGCAAGGCGTGCATTTTCCACAACTTTCACTAACAGTAAATTCTAGATAAAATTTTGCCAAGCATACCATACATTTAGTATCATCCATTATAATTAATCCACCAGACCCCATCATTGAGCCGATTGTTTTCAATGATTCATAATCAATTGGCGTATCTAAGTGTTCTGCCGGAATGCATCCACCTGATGGTCCTCCTGTCTGAGCAGCTTTAAACTCTCTTCCATTTGGAATTCCTCCACCAATGTCATATACAATCTCACGAAGCGTTGTTCCCATTGGTACTTCTACTAATCCGATGTTGTTAACATTTCCTCCTAGTGCAAATACTTTTGTTCCTTTCGATGTTTCAGTTCCTATTGAAGAATACCATTCTGCTCCTTTTAATATGATTCTTGTTATATTTGCAAATGTTTCTACATTATTTATAAGTGTTGGTTTGCCCCAAAGACCTTTTTCCGCCGGATATGGTGGTTTTACTCTTGGCTGACCGCGCTTTCCTTCAATTGATTCTAACAACGCTGTTTCTTCTCCACATACAAATGCTCCTGCACCTAGTCTAATTTCCACGTCAAACTCAAAATCTGTTCCAAATATATTTTTTCCAAGGATTCCGTATTCTCTTGCTTGATCTATTGCTTTTTGAAATCTCTTAACTGCTATCGGATATTCTGCTCTAACATATATGTATCCTTTACTTGCATCTATTGCAAATCCTGCAATTATCATTGCCTCTAATACTGAATGTGGATCCCCCTCCAAAATGCTCCTGTCCATAAATGCTCCTGGATCTCCCTCATCTGCATTACAAACAACATATTTTTGGTCAGACTCGTAAGATTTTGTAAGTTCCCATTTCTTTCCTGTCGGAAATCCTGCTCCCCCACGTCCTCTTAAGCCTGAATCTTTAATTATCTGTATTACTTCATCAGAATTCATTTCTCTTAGAACTCTCTCTAGTGCTCTATATCCATCAAATGCAATATATTCATCAATGCACTCTGGATTGATAACACCACAGTTCTTTAATGCAATTCTTTTTTGTTTCTTATAAAAATTTAGGTCATCTAATCTGTTGACAATTCTTCCGTCAATATCCTTACATAACAGTCTATCTACTGTTTTTCCTTCTATTATATGTGTTTGAATTATCTCCTCACAATCTTCTGGTTTTACATTTGAATAAAACGTATCTTCCGGTCTGATAATTACAATTGGTCCTTTTGCGCATAGCCCAAAACAACCTGTCATTATTACTCTAACATTTTCTATATTTTTTTCTTCTATAATTTTTCTGAAATTTTCTAGTATTTCTGGTGACTTCGACGATGTGCAACCTGTTCCGTGGCATATTAATATGTGTTTTTCTCTCGTGTCTGCTTTCGTATTTACTCTTAAATCTAATTCTTTTCTTTTTTCTTCTCTTATTTTATGTATTTCTTCTAAACTTTTCATTTTCTTTCTCCTTTCGGGAAATTTTGTACCGGGTACATTTTTGCCCTTTTTGGTCGTGCTGGGACATTTTGTACCGGGTACATTTTGTCCCTTTTTTGTCGTGCCGGGACATTTTGTACCGGGTACATTTTGTCCCAATTACTCTTTTGAATTTAGTTCATCTAAAACTTGGTCAAGTTTTTGAACTGTGGCTTTGCCATAAACTTCTCCATTAACGGTAAACACAGGCGCTAGACCACATGCTCCTACACATCTTGTTTCTTCGATTGAAAATTTTCCATCAATTGTTGTTTCTCCAGCTTCTATTTTTAATCTTTCTTTCAATCTATCCATTATTTTTTGAGATCCCTTTACATAGCATGCGGTTCCCAAACATACCGCAATATTGTATTTTCCTTTGGGCTTTAGTGTGAATCTTGAATAAAATGTCACAACGCCATAAATTTCTGCCATTGGTACATTCAAGAAATTTGATAATTCTTTTTGTGCATTCATTGGTACATATCCATAGTGTTCTTGTATCTCATTTAGCATTTGAATCAAATTATCTTTTATTGGTTTATATTTACTGCATAGTTCTTCCAAAAATTTATCTTTTCCATTGCATCCACATTCGCATTTGCATTTATTTTCCATTGATTCTTCATACTTTTTTTCATCCATATATTTTCCTCCTATGATATTATATTTGCATTATACCAAAGTATTATTTTTAAAACAACATTTTTCAAAAATTAAATTTATGGACAGTTTTTTATAATTTATTATATTTTTAATATCATTATGCCAAATTCTATTCTGTACGTATTTCTTCATACCATTCTATTTTGATTTCCATACTCTTGATTTTTTTATGTATACAATATATAATATATAAGTATCTTTATATAACTTCTTTGCATCAGTAGTTATAAACATTACCACACGAGCAATTGCTCAAGGAGGAAAAATGGACAAAAATTATTGGAAAAATATTTACAAGGCTCGGGAAGAAATTTTTAACTTGATGATGGATCTTGGTGTTTTTGGCTTGAAGTCTTCTTATTCCATCTCACCACTTTATGGTCATATTATTGATGATGGTGGTATAGGTCTCGAGTTTTACCTCGGGATACCTTCAAAATTATATACCCCATTAGGATTTCTTCCAATTTTTTCATCACGCACATGGTGTAATAATGCAGATAGCATTGTTGAAAGGTTAACAACTGATTATGGTATTGTGTTGATTTCTGAAGCAGAAAGAATTCATGGAAAATCATTGGGTCCTATATATGCCATTACAAAATTACCGTGGATATCTGAATCTCTTCCTGCATTTCAGTACAAATCTCAAGAAGTTTCTGTCGATTTTGCTGAAGCTAAAATGGATTATTTTGAAAAATCAAAACTTTGTAAAGAAATCGATGACCTTTATGGTTCTTGTAAAGATGTTGAATCTGAAAAATCTCGTGTAGAAGATGAATTCTACAGTGATTTTCATATAAAACCATATTATCATCACTAATAATTGTTCCAACTCAAAGACAACTCTTTTTATAACTGAACACCAAAAATGTTTATTTTTTGTTCATTACATTATAATTCGAGTTGTCTTTTATTTTTATTATTTGCAACTTTATAATCATACATTTGTAAGCTGTTAGGCTATATTTTATAACTTTATCTAACCTTGACTTTTTTATGTAAATATTCTATAATAATAAAGAGATACATTTATGTAACTCCATTACATTTTAACTATTACTTTATGAAAAAGGGTAACTACCCTAAGGAGGAAAAAATGAACATGAACAAAAATTATTGGAACAACGTATTTAGAGCACGGAAAGAAATTTACGACATCCTTGTAAATCAGGGAATTCATTGTAGAAGAAGCACTGATTTAATCGCTCCATCCTCTAACCAGATTATTGACAATGGAGGAATTGGTATTGAATTTTACTATGGTATTCCTCAAAGATTATATACGCCTTTAGGATACCTTAAAATCACTGACAGTACATCTCTTTCCCCCAAAAATGCCATAGCTATAAAAAAAATATTAACTGATAATTATGGTATTTCTTTGGTTATAGACGAAGAATATACTTTTTATGGAAAATTCGGACCGGTATATTCTATCACAAAATTACCATGGTCGAGTGAATCTCTTCCATTATTCGAATTAAAAGAGCAGAAAGATTATATAACCTCGCCTATATCAGATGAAATCTATAGTCTTTGCAAAGCAACCTTATAAACCAATAATTGTTCAAACCTATGACAACTCTTATATATAAGAGTTGTCTTTTTTAACTAGAATTGTCCATCAAAAACGCAAAATTCAGCCAAAACTCCAAATTCATTACTTGTATTTTTCCAGAATTTGTGTTATACTTTTTATGCTGAAGCAAAAACAAAAGAAAAATAGAGCAAATCCAATCATATCTACACAGTCAATATCCAATACGTATTTTCATTGTAATTATTGCTCACAAAATTTTATTTCAATCCCATTTTGTGGAGAAAGAAGGTGAAACTTGAGTAGATATCCAAGAAATTTCGCTTATTCACAAATCTATCACGTCATTTTAAAAGGGATAGATGGTCACGATATCTTTTACGATAATAACGATAAAGATTTTTTTCTAAAACAACTCCTAACAACCAAGCAAAATTTTAATTTAGCAATTTATTCCTATTGTTTAATGTCTAATCACGTTCATTTAGTTATTAAATGTCCAAATGAACTTCTGTCAAAATCAATTCAAAGTTTACAAATACGATATGTTTCTTATTTCAATAAAAAATATGAAAGAACTGGTCACCTATTTCAAGGCAGATTTAAAAGCAAAGTTGTTGAAAATCAAAAATATTTTTTAGAATTATGCAGATATGTTCATAGAAATCCTGAAAACGCTGGCATTTCATTGACGCAAAAATACGAGTGGAGCAGTTATAAAGAATACCTAGGAGAAGCAAAAATAATTAATAAAAATATATTATTACATTATTTTAATAATAACTTAAATGATTTTATTTATTATACAATTGGTATGACTGATATTGATGACATTGAAGATTTTGTTGAATACGAAATTATTAACAAATTATCTGATGCACAGTTAGCATCAATTATTATTAAAAAGTTTAATCTTTCAAGTATCAGTCAGATTAATTTATTTTTTAAAAACAGAGATATCAATTTACTTAAAGATGATTTGAAAAAAATCACCTCTATTAATGGTACTAATATAACTCAAATTGCAAGAGTTATTAGAATTAATAGAAAACTAATTAAAAGATTGTTGTGAATGGGCAAAATTGTACCGGGTACATTTTTTCCCATTCATAATTTGGGACATTTTGTACCCGGTACATTTTTTCCCTTTTACATTTCAAAATTATAATAACCGTCTGGAATATTTCCAACTATAACATGTTCTGCTAAAATCACCTTATTATTCACTTCTTGTTTGTAATTTTTTAGAGGCGTTATTACTTTCATGTGACATTCAAAATTTACGTACACTCTATGCAAAGTCTGATTTATTCCTTGAGCTATAAATTCACTTTTTATTTCAGTATCAACCGTTCCAGTTACAGATACACCAAATGAAATTTCTGGTCCGCTTCCTGAAAGAAAATATATTCCTGATAAATTTCCTAATGGTATTATAATCTTTTGTTTTCCTATTTTCTCAAATTTTTTTTGAATATTTTCTGTCAGGTCTGAAATCAAGTTATTTATAGGTACCACATTTGACCTTATTATTTTTATATTCCCATTAGTATCTCTTTCCACAGTGTACAATTCGTTATACTGATATTTGTTCATTACTTTTGTTGATTGCTGATTGGTTATTAGTATTGCTAGTGTTTTTATTTTTTCATTGCACATTTCTTCAAACACTGGTTCCATATGTTGGATTATCATTTGAATTACTGCTAAAACTATTATTAATATTATAATCAGTTTGATTATTTGAATTTTTGACTTGTTTTTTTCTTTCTCATATTTATTGTCGAATCCATTCTTATACTGTTTTCCGATGTTTCCATTACTTTTATCCCTACCAATTTTACTTTCAGTTTCACTTCCTGCTTTATTATCAATATTATTTGTTACCACAAATCTTTTTCTTGAATATATTTTTCCTATATTCCCCACTAGCCATTCTCCTTTTACTTTATATAAAAACAAGTCTATATTGATTATTTAATTTTAGAATTTAACATCATTATGATTTTGGAGTTAGATATTTGAGTACGTCAAGCATTTTGTGAAATCGCAATTGGTTCTTTTGTTATTTTTAGCACATATTTCGGAATATAAATTTTTTCTCCAATATTGATTTTATCTGGATTCTTCATTCCATTAACTCTTGCAATATCCTCAACAGTGCTACCAAATCTTTTTGCTATTTTCCACAAGGTATCTCCACTTTTAACAACATATATGATTACACTATAATCTTCCATATTATCCTCTTCTTCCATTGTTATATTGCTGATTACTGGTATTGCTAGATTTTTATATGTATCTGTTTCAAAATTCAAATCTACGTTTGAACTTACTACACCTGTTTGATTTAAAAATTCTTGAGAATTGACTTCTACTGTTGTTTCTACCTTACAATTATTAGATGTATCAATTTCATCAATTGATTGCTCATATGGAATTGTTATTTTTTTAGTGTTAATTCCTACTGCTGATCTGTCTGTAAAAATGAAGTTTAGCTCGACTTCACCTTCGAAGATTATTTTTCCATTTAATCTACTTTCTTTATTTATTATAGGATTTACTATTACGTCAACAATGTTTCCTGTTTCTATCTCTGGAATGTTAACCTTTTCACAGATACTGCATATATTTTTCTTACTTTGTTTATTTGCTATTGTGTTTATCATTAATGTATCAAAATTCATTTTTTTCCCCGGACAATACATATCCTGAATTATTTTGATTTCTTTTTCTTCATATACTATACAAGAAATTTCTACTTCCATTTCAACATATACAGAATGCTCTTCTATTGAATTTGGCTTTATTATCATATTTTTTGTTACATACGACGTTTCACATATGTTTTCTTCTTTGATGTTTGGCATATCTATAAATCCGACTAATGGCACCCTACTTTGTGTTTTACATATTTGTCCTTCTTCTGTTAAATAAACCATTTTTATCTCAACTTCTGATTTGGCCAGTACTTTGTTATAACTTATTTTGATGTCTTTATCAACTAAACTCATCTGCGCACTTAGTATTTCAGCCAAATTATCAGTGTTTGGAATTGAAATATTTTCTTTTATTGATGCCTTTGTTGTTCCTTCACCTAATAAAGAATTAATTCTCATGTTTTTACTAAGAACCTGTATATTTTTATCATTCAAATCTGTAATTACGTCAACTGTATCTTTTGAGTATACTTTCATATTTATTTCTAATGTGACTTTTATTCCTATTTTTCTACCATTTATTATTTTACATTCTATCAATTTTATTGATGAATTTATATCTACATTCATTCCACTTTTTAACTCCGGTATGTTGAAACTTTCTGAAAAATCAAGATTTGTGTTTAGACCTCTTATGTTGTTTATTCTGTTTCTTTTGATTGCATCTATACTTCCCTCGCTCATGGCAGATGTCTTTATTTCTTTATCTACTGTGATATTTGCACTTTCTGTATTAATCCCTTTTTCTAAAAACGAATCGCCTGTAGTATCTCTAGTAGTATCTTCCGTGGCATCTGCTAAGTACATTATATATGCTAAAATATTTCCATCTAATTTTATTTTTTCTTCCATTACTTCTTTTTTGTATATACATACATTTCCACTTGTATTTATCGTATTTAATATATCTGGCTTTGAGTCCGGCACTATCATGTCCCCTTGAATATTTATAATTTCTTTCTTTTCACATATAACTTTTTTTACATTTAAAGCCTCTTTTGTTATGTTTATTTCCATGAAAAAACCTCCTCTACATTTTTGTTTATTAATGTATATGGTATGCTTTTTCATTTTAGAACTTAAATTGGGCAAAAATGTACCCGGTACAAAATGTCCCACATAAGCAAAAAAATTCCCCTCATTATTGAGGGGATTGTATTTATTATTCTGCTGATTCTTCTGTTTCAGGAGCTTCATAAGCTTCTAATATAGCTTTTTGAACTTTCTCTCTTGTTTCAGCATTGATTGGATGAGCTATATCCTTGAATTCTCCGTTTGGAGTTTTTCTGCTTGGCATAGCTATAAATAATCCGTTTTGACTTTCGATAACTTTGATATCATGGATAACAAATTCGTTATCGAATGTTACAGAAGCAACAGCTTTCATTCTGTTCTCTGAATTTACTTTTCTTAAACGTACGTCTGTTATTTGCATTGTGTGCACCTCCACTGTTTTTAAAATTTGTACATATCTTGTATTATATCTTATGTACTAATATATTATTCGCCAATAATTTTTTTTTCCCTTCTTTTTTTTACAATTTTTTTATTTTTTTCAAAATTATTCTATTTCTTGATTTTTTATGTTAAATATGTTAAACTAGTATTACATGTGTTTTATATTAACACTTTATATATATTTTCTTTTGTTATCTAGCTTGGGCTAGTTAATCATATATAAATTTTCAACACCAAAATTTTGGAAAGGAAGTATAATTATGTTAGTTTTTAAAATTATTATTTGTATTTTGTCACTTTTTGCATTACTTTTGGCCTGTAAAGAATATAATAAAGATTATTCTGTAACACGGGAAAGTACTTTTTGTGCAATAGTCGCAGGTATATTAGGTATTATCTTCTGTGGATTATTAGTTGTAACAAGATCCAATATATATTTCATTCCTAAAATCATGGTTTATATTTGTGTTTGTATTTGTATTTTATTAAATTGCTCTTTTTTTTATTCTGATCTAATTAAAATACCTATATTAATTACTTTTGTAGTAACATTATTTATTTTCATAAATGATTTTAAAGAAAGTGATTCTCCAAAAGTAACAATTACAACCTATGATATAGTATCTGCAAAAGATGATTATTATAGCAAAGGAAATACTTTTGGGCTTGTAACATATATAAAAGGCGAACTATCGGAAGAAGCTATATATAGATATTATTACAAGACAGATGATGGTGGGTTTAAGCAAGGTAGTATACCTGTAGATTCAACAACAATTTATTTTGTTGAACCTGGTGAAACTGCATATGTAGAAAAAATAGTCACAGACTATTATATTGAAAATGAAAGTTTCCCATCTCTCTGGTTTAATAGTGAGTCTACAGAGATTTACAAAATGTATGTTCCTAAAGATAGCATACAAAGTATTTATAAATTTAATACAAAATAATTTAAAAGTTTTAACATCAAAAAGGCAAGTTTTCTTGCCTTTTTATTATATACTAGGAAAGAAATACTTTCCTAGTATATAATAAGCTACAATCGCTAGCCCTTTGAAGTTTTCTCCTTATAGTCGAAAACTCAAATTGGGCAAGAACAAATCAAAGAAAAATTGAAAATTTTTCTTATTTGTTCAATGTAAATTTTGTACCTGGTTCCAAATTGACAAGTATCACATGTTTATAATTTTATAATTTTGGCTGTTATATTATTAGATGTATTTTCCATTACAATCTTAATTGTACTTCCTGTATTATTTTTAAATTTAAAATCATATGCTCCATATGCTACTGCAGCATCTTTACCAGCTTGGATATATGGAACTTTTCCACTATGTTGATGTCTTTCCGTGACTTCAAGTTCAGGCACTTTTAATACTGCATTATATAATGTTGTACTTACTTGGCAATTTCCACCTCCAAGGCCTTTTTCTTTTTTTCCGTCAACATATATATCTGCTTCTTGATATCCTTTTGAAGATGTTGCTTTGCCAACAGTATTACAAAAAGAAAATGTTTCACCTGGTTCTATTTTCTTTGTAGATAATGCCTTACATGTTATTGCCATATTATTTTGTCTTTTTGAATCTTTATTATAGACTTTTGTTGAAAATCTTGCTATTTCTATTTCTTTTGAAGGTACTTCAGTTTGATTTTGTTGTTGGTTATTTGTTGAATTAGTTGCATTGGATGTATTAGTATTATTTTCTATATTTTGGTTTGTCGAACTTCTCTCTACTTGATAATTTGATGTGCTATTTTTCTCTTGTGTTTCTTTTATATTATTGTTTGAAGCTTTCCACCACCAAACTCCTCCAGTTATTAATACAATTGCAATTATAATTAAAATATTTTTTTTCATATATTTATCAATCCTTTCATTTCAAATTTATAATCTATGCTATTCCAATTTTTTTATAGTTCCAAAATTTATTTTATAATTATTTTATCCCAAAATGCTAAAAATTATTGACAAATTTGATATAAATATAGTATAATTGTTTGTGTATAAATTTTTAAAGGAGATTACTATGTTAGCTAGGTATTGGAAAAAGATTGGTTTATTTATTTTAATAGTTGCATGCATTTTTAATGTAATGACAAAAATGGTGCATAAAACATCTTTAAAAAGTGAACTTGAATCTACTGCAACATATGTAAATCAAGAAGAAAATAAAAATTTAGACAAAGAACTTGAAAACAAATAACAAATATGTTAATATAATATTTGGCAAAATTACTGTTTTGAGAAAGAGGTGAATTTCACATGAAAGAAGGATTACATCCAACATACAATCAAACAACTATTACATGCGCATGTGGTAATGTTCTAGAAGTTGGTTCAACAAAAAAGGATTTAAAAGTAGATGTTTGCTCAAAATGTCATCCATACTGGACAGGTAACTTAAGACTTGATACTAAAGGTGGTAGAGCTGACAGATTTAAAAAGAAATATGGACTTGCATAAAAAAATGGCTTCATTAGAAAGCCACTTTTTTTGTTTTGATAATTAATCCTAAAATCTAAATGAACTTGTAACTTATTATATATTCATTTATTTAGATTTTAGGATTTTTCTTATTTTTCTATTAATGTTATTTTATAGTTATAATCATGGTATTTTGTAAAAAATTCTTTTTCTGAAGCTTTTTTATACTCTTTGTCTTCAAATAAATCTTCATATAATGAACCATTAACATCGTCAATTATCCATACTCTGTTTGAACATTTTTCAGCAAATTCTTTTGTTACACATGTATCATAATTTGGACCGAATGCTTTGTATGCTTCTTCTACTCCCCAATTTTCTGGATTGTAAAAATATACCTGATTGTCTACAAAATGAATTGCTGCAACAAAACCTCCTCCAAGATTTGAAAATGCAATTGTGTCTCCTTCTTGTATATTTTCTTCTATATACTTCACTGGTTCATAGTTTGAACTGTCATAATTATCTTTTATTATTTTGATATTGTTATATCCTCCCAATATTGCTATCATTGAAAGAATTGTCATTATCTCTACTTTATTTTTTTCTTTTGCAAGTATAAAACTGATTGCAAATATGTATAATCCTGTTATTACAAACAAATATCTATAATACAAAATTGATGTTTTCATTACAACTGTAATAATAATTGCTGCAATTATTACTGCAAAATATACAATCACTGACCACTTAAATGGTTGTAAATCTTGTTTCTCTTTAAAATATTTATATGTTTTATATATTATGTATCCATATAACTCTAATGATAAAACTGTTGGTACTATAAAGTCTTTGTCTGATGATTTTACATATCCAGCTAATTGAGAGCTTATCAATTCCATTGGTGTTTGTGGAAATGAAAATCCAATCCAAAATCCATGAGAAACATTACTTAATTGTGTTACAAAATTCATTAACCATGGTAAATATGCCAATCCTTGTGCTACTCCAAATAAAATTATAAATATTAATCCTTTTTTTCTTTTTTTGATTATCAAATAAACTAATAATATCACATTGATTAGGCCTGCTGCCATTAGTCCATAGTAGTGTAAATATATACTTGCCAAACTTGAAATTCCAAATATTATCCAGTTTTTGGTATTATCTTCTTTTGAAAGCCTATATGCATATATTGAAAGTAGTGTTACTGCAAGTATTGCCCATGAATACATCCTTATTTCTACCGCATATACTGCTACTTCTGGTAAAACTACTGTTAAAAATGAAAATATAAATCCTGTTTTTTCTCCAAAATCTTTTCGTATGTGTGTATATCCTAGGATAATCAATATTGCAATTGGTATTACAGAAAATATTTTATATGCAATTATTGACCCTCCTGTAATTAAATATACAATCCTAAGCATCCAATAATACAATATTGGATGTACATCATGTCCTCCAATTGACCAAATTTCTCCAAATGTGTGTCTTGCTAATCCAACTGAATAGCTTTCATCAAACCATATATTTTTGTGAAAAGCTCCTAGTGATATGAATAGTATTCCAACAACTATTACCACAATGTGCCACTGTTTTATTGTGATTCTTTTTAATCTGTCTTTTAATTTTTCCATTTCTTTAGTTCCCTTTCTTTTTTGTTTAGATTTCATGTATATTTTCTAACGATTTTATTTTACTAGAAAACTAAAAAAATAGCAAGTGAAACGGGAAAAAATGTACCGGGTACAAAATGTCCTGGGACATTTTGTACCCGGTACTTTTTTTCCCTATTCAAAAGTTTCACCATCTGCTTGTAAGTAATCTGTCGTTTCTTGATATTCTGATTTTTGCTCATTTTCCTCAATCTTCTTTTCTTGTTGTTTAACTTCTTGACTTTTTGCTTCTTGGTTTTTAGGTTTTTCTGTATAATAATTTCTGTTTCTCATTTCATTAATAATACTTTTTGTTCTTTCTTCTTTTTGCTTTATAGATTTATTAAACATTTCATTCATTTTTTGTATTAAATCTGGTACATAATCTAAAAGTTTATCAAAACAAGAATCATGGTCAACTGGCATTAGTTTTACATTTCCTTCTTGTACTACTAAAAATGCAACTGGACTTATTGAAACTCCTGCACCTGCTCCTCCGCCAAATGGAAGTTTATATTCTATTGCCTCATCTTTATCTTTTTTGTTGTACTCTTTTAGTGTTTCTCCTCTAAATTCGCTTCCTCCTGCGGCAAAACCAAATCCTACTTTTGATATTGGAATTATTGTTATTCCAACTTGAGTTTCTATAGGTTCCCCTATTATTGTATTTACATCAACCATATCTTGTATACTACTCATGGCAGTTATCATAAGACTCTCTATTGGATGTTCACTCATTTTATCTCCACCTTTCCCGAAATTTTTCTATATATATATTGCATCAAATAAATAGAAATTATGCACTCTATTTTTACTGTTAATATATTCTTATTTACATATACTGGATTAATTTGATATTTCGTTTTTTTTAAAATTATTCCTAACAAACTTGATAAAATTCCTACAAGTATTGCTGTTAGTGCTGCATCTTGCGTTCCTATTTGTGCATTTAAATCTATTTTTTTTACATCTATGTCTACGTTTTGTAATAATTCTTTATAATTAATTTTTATTTCTTTTTTTCTAAAAAAGTTTACACCTAAATCTATGTTTTTATTTTCTAGCTTTAAATTTGGTTGTTTCATTTTTTTTGCATCTTTTTTGAATAGTTTGATTTTTCCGAATATTAGTAGATATACATATATTTTGCTTTCTTTATTTATTTTTTGTCCTTTTGGCTTTTCTGTATTTATTATTAGATTTTCTATGTCAATTCCTATTCTGCTTGTATGTATTGCTATTCCTAAAATAATTAATACTATAATTAACAGACACATAAAAAAGAAAAACAATATTATCACCTCATTTTGATTTTCTAGCGTTTTTTCTCTCAGCTAGTGTTCTTGTATTGTTGTTTTATTGGCGTTAATATTATTTTTCTCATTTTTTCTGTTTTTAAACAGTTCGTTATTATTTTTAAATTAATTTTCATCTTCTTTTTGCTTTTTTATTTTTGATTTTTCTACTTCTATGTCTCCAAATAGTTCATTTTGTTCTGTTACTACTTTGTTCCTTCTTGACATTTCAAGCAATCCTGAAAATGCTGTTACTACTTCCTTTCTATTATGTTTTTTTACTGAAAATAGTTTATTAAATGTGAATTTTTTGAATTTTATTAGTGCTCTATACATTTCTTTTACAGTGTCTCCTACTGTATATGTTTCTATTATTGCTATTTTTTCTATGTTTGATGCATTTTTATTTATTTTTTCTGTATTTCTTTGAAGTATATTTCTATATGCTTCTGGCATCATTTCACTATTATATTGTTTTTCTATTTTTTGTTTTGGTAACTCTATTTCTTCTGGTCTCTTATAAAATCTTTTTGAATATTCTATAAAATTGTCCTTTAATTTTTGAGTTACTTCTTTATATTTTTTGTATTCGATTATTCTACGTATTAGTTCTTCTTCTGTTATTTCTTCTTCATTGTCCTGTTCTTTTGGTAATAAATGTTTTGATTTTAAATATAATAATGTTGATGACATTACTAAAAATTCACTTGTTACTTCTAAATTCATTTGCCCCATTTGGTTTATATATTCAATGTATTGATCTGTTATTTCACTTAGGTTGATATCATAAATGTCCATTTTATTTTTGTCTATTAAATGACATAATAGGTCAAGTGGTCCTTCAAAATTTTCCAATTTGATAGAGTATTTGTTTGTTTCGAGTGTTAGTATGTTTGGCATTTTTGCTTCCTTTCATTTTTTAGTCTGTTTTATATCCTTTTCTATATAAGTATTGTCTTATTTCTTCTTCAGTTTGATCTGATTTTTTTGCTTTGATTTTTTCTATACACTTCTTTTCATATTCTTCTAATTCCTCATAATTGCTATCTATATATTTCTCTATAAGTTTTCTGTCTAATCCTTTTGATATTAATTTGTATTTGATTTCTTTTATTGATAGTGTTTTTAGGTTCATATATTCTCTTACTTGTTTTTCAATAAATTCATAATCATCTAAATATTTTGCTTCTTTTAAATATTCTATTATTTCATCTAGCATTTTTTCTTCTATTTGTCCTTTGAATTTTTTTCTTACTTCTTGTTCTGTTCTTTTTTTGTACATTATATATTTGAATACTTTCGTTTTTTGTGCGTCAAATTCTTTTAATTTTTCTATATTTGATGTTGTTTCAAAATTTTCTATTATTTTCATTTTTGGCTAGTCCTTTCATTGTTGTTTACTCTTATATTGCTGATTTTACACTATTTCTTAATATTCTATATTATTTTGATTTTTTTTGCAATATTTTTCAAGTATATTTTATTTTAAACAATTAATACTATAAATAAGTTTTATATTGCACCAAACATATTTGTTTGAATACTTATAAAACAAATTAATGATTTCTAAGGAGGTTTACTATGAGTAAAAAGTTATTTTTTACTATTGGTTTATTAATGTCTTTGATTTTTACATTTGCAATAACTTTTAGTTTTGCAACAGATGATAATGGTGCTATGAATAGTGTTAATAATGCTGTTAATGATGTACGTGGTGCTGTTGGTGGCGCTGAAAATGCTGTTGAAGGTGCTGTTAAAAATGTAACTGATACTACTAAAAATGCTACAGATAATAATTCTCAATCTACTGGATATACTGCTAATAGAACCGCTACAACTGCTACATCTAATGCTAGTAATACCGGAAGCTTTTTAGGTATGTCTTCAACTATGTGGACTTGGCTTATTTTAGCTGTTGCTGTTATCGCTATTATTGCTTTGGTTTGGTATTATTCTAATCAACTTAATAATAACAGAAGATATGATGATAATGATTAGTAATTTGAGGCTTTGATATAAATTGACAAAATTTCAATTTTAGAATATATTATTTATGTATACTTTTAAGTTTTGTATTAATTCTGTTACACACAAAAAGGAGGTACATTTTTAAGAAAACAGATTTTGTCACTAATTGATAAGCAAAAATTTAAAGGAGAAAGTATTATGAGTATTGTAGACCAGTGGAGAGAACAAGATAGATTTGAACAGTTCGTAGATAATTTTCGTCGAAACCATCCTAATCGCCATTATTCTCAAGAAGAACTTAGATATTATTATGAGTGTCATCAAGATAAAATAAGAAGTGAGAATGATGAACGTGAATATAGGAGACAAGCTTATTTCGGTACTCGTTCATGTAGTTCATTTAATGATGATTTATATTGATGCAGTTACACATAATATTTAGACCGTGGGGAATCTTTAATAAGGTTCCCTAATTTTTCTTTTACTATTTACTTTTTTGTGTTATAATGTTTTTTAGAAAAATTTATTTATGGAGGCTGTTATGAATTCAAATACAAAGTTAATTGCAAAAAATCCTGTTGCATATCATAATTTTAATATCGAAGATACATATGAAGCTGGAATTGTTTTGTCTGGTACTGAAATCAAATCAATTCGAGCTGGTAAGGTTAATTTGAAGGATAGCTACGCTGGTTTTAATAATGGAGAATGTTTCATATATTCTATGCATGTTAGTCCTTATGAACATGGAAATATTTTTAATAAAAATCCTTTACGTGATAGAAAATTACTTTTGAATAAAAGAGAACTTAATAAACTTTTTGGAAGAGTTAAACAAGATGGATATAGTTTAGTTCCTATTAGTCTTTATTTCAAAGGTAGTTTGGTTAAATTGGAACTTGGCTTAGGTAAAGGTAAAAAATTGTATGATAAACGTCAAGATATTGCAAAAAAGGATGCTGAACGTAGAATGCAAAAGGCTTTGAGTTCTAAGAATTTTGACTAATATTCAATTTTATGTTACAATATCGCACTATCTTGAAGTTTTTGAGTTTTAAAATTGAGGTACCAACTGGTGCCTCAATTTTTTAACTTGATATAAATATATTTTGTTTTTATGCTTTATTTGCTGAACCAAATACATCTTTCATCTTGTGTGCTACTGTTTGTTTTACTAATTCTCTTGCTGGAGTTAAATATTTTCTTGGATCAAATGCACTTGGATCTTCTGTAAATACTTTTCTTATTCCAGCTGTCATTGCTAGTCTTAAGTCTGTATCTACATTTATTTTTGATACACCAGATATACTTGCTTCATGTAATATTTCATCTGGAACTCCTTTTGCTCCTGGAATGTTTCCACCATATTCATTACACATATTTACTAATTCTGGAATTACTGTTGATGCACCATGTAAAACTATTGGTGTATTTGGAATTCTTTCTTTTATTTGTTTTAATATATCAAATCTTAATTTTGCTTCCCCTTTGAATTTGTATGCTCCATGGCTTGTTCCAATTGCTATCGCAAGTGAGTCTACTCCTGTTCTTCTTACAAATTCTTCTGCTTGATCTGGGTCTGTATACATTGCATCATTTTCTGATACATTTACGTCATCTTCTATTCCTGCAAGTTTTCCAAGTTCGGCTTCTACAACTACACCATGTGCATGTGCATATTCTACAACTTCTTTTGTTAATCTTATATTTTCTTCAAAGTCATATTTTGATCCGTCAAACATTACAGATGTAAATCCATTGTCAACACACATCTTACATGTTTCAAAATCTGGTCCATGGTCTAAATGTATTGCTATTGGAATATTGGGATGTTCTTCTACTGCTGCTTCTACCATTTTCATTAAATAATTTATTCTTGCATATTTTATTGCACTTGATGATGCTTGCAATATAACTGGTGAATTTTGTTCAGCTGCAGCATCGACTATTCCTTGTACAATTTCCATATTATTTACATTGAATGCACCTATTGCATATCCTTCTTTCATTGCTTTTTCAAACATTTCCTTAGTTGTTACTAATGACATATTTATCACTCTTCCTTTCATATTGCACTCATTGTATTTCTATTTTCTTTTTTTGTCAATAGGACTGGAAATTTTATTATTCAGCATATTCATAGCTTCCACACATTGATTCATCTGTTTCACATGTATCACAGTTTTCTGTTGGTATTACACTTATCGCTTGTAATGTACATTTTTTTGTTATTCCATCTTGATATGCACAACTTTCTACAGTACAGTTTATTGTTTGTTTTTCTTCCATAATATTCATCCTTTCACAATTATTATTCATGACAAAGTCACTAATTTTATTGTTTCCATACTTCATTTTTTTATTCCAAAGTATATTTTTTTTACTTTTCCATATACTATTCTAATATAAAGGAGTTATTATGGTTGCAAAAGTAATGCTATTTAGCAATGCTAATGGAGAAATTAATAAATTTTTAAATAAATTTTATAACTATCATATTATAACTGAAAATTCTTTGGTCTGGAAAAAAGACTTTCCTAATCCTATTGAAATTTCAGAGATTGCTGCTGCTTTTTCTGATAATCATAATCGTTTTAATCTTAATATGTGGATTTCTCTTGATGAAGATATTTTTATTAAAATTTCTCCTTCAAATGTTAATTATGTTATTAAATATATTTTTGAAAGATATCCTTATTAGGCTATTTTACTTCTTAATTCACTTGCATATTTAAGTGTTACTTCATTAATATCTCCTGATGATATTCGTGCAATTTCACATAGTACTTCTTGCTCATTTAATAGTTTTATACCTGTAGATGTTCTATCATTTTCAACTTTTTTGCTTATGAAATAGTTATTGTCAGCAATTGCTGCAATTGGTGCTAAATGAGAAATACATAAAACTTGATGTTTTTGTGAAATACTTTTCATTTTACTTGCAACCGATTTTGCAGCTTTTCCACTTATTCCTGTGTCTATTTCATCAAATATCATTACTGGCATATTATCTACATCTGCTAGTACTTTTTTTATTGCTAACATTATTCTTGACATTTCTCCTCCTGATGCTATTTTTACTAATTCACTTTCATTTTCTCCTACATTTGTTTTTATAAATATTTCTACTTGATTTTTTCCATCTTCATAAAATTCATTTACTTTATATTCTACTTTTACATTTATTTTTGCATTTTTCATTTCTAGGTCTATTAATTCTTGATTTATTTTTTCACTTAAATCTTTTGCTTTTTCTTTTCTTATTTCATCAATTTTTTCTGCTATTTGTGTCATTTTTTGTTCTATGTTTTTTTGTTCTTCTTTTAGTTTATTATTGTATTCATCTACATTTTCAATCTTCTTTATTTCTTCTTCTATTTCATCTGCATATTTAAGTATTTCTTCTATATTGTTACCATATTTTCTTTTTAAATTATCTATTGTGTCTAATCTTGTTTCTACTTCTTCTCTTTCTTGCTCGTCAAAATTAATATCTTCAAGACTGCTATTTACGTCTCTTGATATTTCTTGTATTTCATAATATAGATTCCTTAAATTTGATGCTGTTTCTTCATATTTTTTGTCTATATCTTCAATTTTTTCTAATGCTCTTATTGCTGTTCCTATCATGTCTATTGTGTTTTCTCCTATTGCCATATCAGCTTCTGATAAATTTTGGGCAATCTTTTCTGAGTTCATTATTATTTTTCTTTTTTCTTCTAATTGCTCTTCTTCTCCTATTTTTAGTTTTGATTCTTGTATTTCATTTAATTGATATTTTAATAAGTCTAGTTTTCTTTGTTTTTCTTTTTCGTCTCCATAATTATTTCTTAATTCTCTTTTTATTTCATTATATCTTGTGTATTTTTCTTTATATTCTTCTTTTAATTTTATTATTTTTTCTCCTGAAAAATTGTCTAGGTATTTTATATGTGTTCTATTATCTAATAATTGTTGATTTGCGTTTTGTCCATGTATTTCTATATAGTTACTCATAAAGTCTTTTAATTCTGCCACTGTTACTAATCTTCCATTTATTTTGCACATATTTCTCCCATTGTTATAGATTTCTCTTGTAATTATGATATTTCCATCTACTGCATTTATGTCTCTGGGAACATACATACATAATTCTACATATGAATAGCTTTCACCTTTTCTTATCATTTCTTTAGAAAATCTTCCTCCACATATTATATTTATAGAATCTATTATTAATGTTTTTCCGGCTCCTGTTTCTCCTGTTAATACATTCATTCCTTTATTTAAATTAATTTCTAAATCATCTATTATTCCTATGTTTTTTATATGTAAATTTGTTATCATAATTACAAACTTCCTTTCATTAAAAAATTAGTTTCCAGTCTTAATATTTAAACACCATCTCAAATATTTGTTCGTTTGTTATTATAATAACTTTTTTTATCTTTGTCAATACTTTTTTTGAAATTTCCCGAACTTTTTTTCGTTTCTGTGTTATGGTTCATAGCTATTAAAAATATTATGGATATAGGGAACCTTCCCAGGTGATTATATATATTGAGATTGTGTCCTGTTCATTGCGTTCAAAAAGAAAATCTAACATAAAAACCTGAGCCTCTCTCACTCAGGTATAAAATGTATATATGTATATGAGTTTAAACTTTTCGAATGTGATTGGAGCAATATTAGAATTTCTTAAATAAATTTATGGAAAGAGTTCACGAGAGTGGAAGGGTGCCATAAATTTATTTTAGAAATTCTTATGTTGCGTATTGAGCTGAGAAAATGTTTCAAATCATATACATATATACATTTTTCCGTGAGCATTCCTCAGTTTTTTATTTAAAATTTTCTATTTTTCACTCCAATCAAACGGACACAATCTCAATATATATAATCACCTGGGAAGGCTCCCTATATCCATAATATTTTTAATAGCTGTGAACCGTAGCTTTTCTGCTTACAATTCATATTTTGACACATAAAATGAACCATTCTTATTAAACATTTTGTCTAATAAAAATAGTTCACTTTTTTTCTTTAGCATGTTTTATAGTTTATTAATATGTATATTTTAATACATTTGCACTTCTTTTTCCTGTTGATTTAAATACTGAGTCAAATCCTAGGTACATTTCTTTTACTCCACCTTGCGTTGTTACTCTAATTCCTTCAAGCTGTGCCTTCCTATAATTTCCTGCACCATCATCTCCCATAAGAGCAAGTAATTTTTTTGATGCAGCCCATTCGTCATTTACAGCTGCTACTTCTGTTTTTTTCTTTGTAAGTGTATTTCCATTATATGCATACATATAATCAAATACTGAAACAAAAGCTTTATAATCCCATAAAGTTGGTGTTACTTTATTTGTATATCCGCCTTCTCCTATATAAATATAGTCACCATCTAAGTCAAATCCTTGCCAAGCATGCCATGTTACATCTTCTTCTGATCTAGGAGATGGTATTTTAAATTCTGTAAGTGGCTCTATAAGACTAAAATCTTTAGCTTGAACTTCTACTATACAATCTTGATAGTCATCAATATAAGTATCTATTTCATAGGTTTTATCAGAAATACCTAATGCCTCGTCTAAATCAAACACATAATAATTGTTTCCTTTTTTTACTCCCATCAATCTGTTAGTTTCATCAATTGCAATTCTTAAAGGTGTTGTAACCTTTCCATTTGTTGTAAATATAAAGTTCTCTCCTGCACTATTTTCATATGTTTTTAGAACCTTTCCACTTGTATTTTTTAATTTAACTGTTCCTGCTGCAAAATAATATTCACTTTTATTTGCCCATTGTATTCTGGTAATTGCATAGCCATGATCATATTTTCCATTACTATTTCCTTGAGTAATTGAATCTATCCAAACTTTTCCTCCTCCTGATCCTTTTTCTAAATCGAATCCACTTCCATGACCAAAATAGTTTAATGTCATACATTTGTATGGTGTTTCATTTGGATGTCCAATTGAAATATTCATTTTGGCAGATGTATTTGTTGTTCCTGTTGCTCCTCCTGGATATGAACAATAATATATATCTCCATCTGATGCAACAGCAAATGTTTGAAAATGAGAAGCTTCTCCTATTGCACTATTTGAAGCAAAATCAACTGCTTTACTATATAAGAGATTATTTGATGTATTTGCCCTTAATTTTATTGTACTATATGTATCAAATGCTTCATTTCCAATTTTTACATTTACTTTAATTGTAGTACTTAATCCATTTGACGTTTTTGCTTGAACTGTTACTACACCTGCTTGTTTTCCTGTAATTTCCCCTGTAGTAGAATTAATATTTGCAACTCTGCTATTTCCTGAAATAATAGAATATGTGATATCTGATTTTGCATCACTTGGTTCAACAACTGCTTTTATTGTTGTACTTTCTCCTTTTTTTACTGATATATATTTAGTAGCATCGTCTTTATTTTCCGCAAAATAAATATTTGTTGGTTCTGCTTGTGATTCCAATACTGTTACCTCACATGTAGCAGATTTTCCATTTTCCGTTTCTATTGTTATTGTTGTTTTTCCACTTGAAACTGCTGTAACTGTTCCATCTTCTGTTACTGTTGCTACATTTGGATTGCTTGATTTGATATATAAAGTTGTATATACATTTGCTGTTAGCGGTAATATGTCAACTGCTATTTTGAATGTTTTTGTTCCATTTAAATCTAGTGTTTGTTCTGTTACATTCAAAGCAACTCCTGTTGGACTTGTTTGTACTTTTACATTACATCTTGCTTCTTTACCATTACTTGTTCTGGCTACAATTTCTGTTGTTCCATTCGCAATTCCTGTTACTAATCCATTTTCTGAAACTGTTGCTACACTTCTATTATTTGATTCCAAATATATTTTATTATTTACATTTGCTGTTGATGGTTCTACATTTGCTGTTATTGAAAATGTCTTTGTCCCACTTATGTCTAATGTTTGATTTGTAACATTTAATGTTATATTTGTTGGACTTGTTTGTACTGTTACATTACATGTGACTATTTCTCCACTTGAGTCTATTACTGTTATTATTGCTTGTCCATTTGCTTTTCCTGTAACTAAACCTTCTCTTGATACTGTTGCTACATCTTCATTGTCTGAACTCCAATTTAGTCCACCTGGTGCATTTGTTGTTGCAATTAATTTTTCTGTTTTTGATTCTGATAAGTCTATCGTTATTGCTTCTTTATTTAATTTCAAATTTGATGTTTCTGTTGAATCCATTTTTACATCCACATCACATGTTTCAGTCTTTCCATTTTCTGTTTCTACTGTAATTTGGGTTGTTCCTGTTGCTTTTGCTGTAACTAATCCACCATCTGACACTGTTGCTACATTTGTATTACTGCTATTCCAGGTTAATCCTGTATCTATATTGCTTGTTGCAGGATTTATTGTTGCCACTAATTGCTCTGTACTAGAATTTGAATCTAGACTTATACTCGTCTTATTTAAAGATACACTTGTAGGGCTTGTCTGTACTGTTACATTACATTTTGCTTCTTTTCCATTTTTCAATCTAAATGTTATAATGGTTGTTCCGTTTGACATTGCTGTAACTGTTCCATTTGTTGCAATTGTTGCTACACTTGGATTACTTGAATTTATTTGTATTTCTCTATTTACATTAGCTGTTGGTGGTATTACTGTTGGTGTAAGTATAAATGTTCTGTTTGAGCTAATGTCTAATGTTTGCTCTGTTATATTTACTGTTATTCCTGTTGCACTTGTTTGCACTGTTACTTCACATGTTGCTGATTCCCCTGTTTCTGTACTAACTGTAATTGTTGTTTCACCATTTGCTTTTCCTGTAACTAATCCATCATCTGATACTGTTGCTACATTTGTATTACTGCTCTTCCATGTTAGTTTTTCTGTAGAATTGGTAGTTGCTACTAATTTTTCTGTCACCGTAGTTGATAAATCTATTGTTGTTGTATTTTTATTTAATGTGATTTGTATTGGTTTTTCTGGTTCTGTTTGATCAATTTTTACATCTACATTACATGTTGCTGTTTTTCTATTTCCTGTTTCAACTGTAATTTGAGCTGTTCCTGTAGTTTTTCCTGTAACTAATCCGTTTTTTGATACTGTTGCTACATTTGTATTACTACTCTTCCATGTTAATTCTGTCTTTATATTACTTGTTGATGGCTCTATTACTGCTGTTAGTTGGTATGTACTAGAATCTTTATCTAGGCTTATACTTGTCTTATCTAAAGATATACTTGTAGGACTTGTTACTACATTTACATTACATGTTGCAAATCTTCCATTTTCTGTATAGAATGTTATTTTTGCATTTCCATTAGCTACTCCTGTAACCTCTCCTTGTTCTGTTACTGTAGCTATTTTTTCATCACTTGTTCTTGCTTTTATTTTATTGTTTACATTTGCTGTTTCTGGTATTATTGTTGGTTTTATTGTAAATATTTTATTTCCGCTCAAATCTATTGTTTTCTCTGTTACATCTAAAGCAACTCCTGTTGGACTTGTTTGTACTGTTACCTCACATGTACTGCTTTTTCCATTTTCTGTTTTAACTGTTATTGTTGCTTTACCATTTGAAACTCCTATTATTTCTCCATCTTTTGAAACTTCTGCAACACTTGGATTATTACTTGTCCATGTTAAATTTTCATTATAATTACTATTTGCCGGAACAATTTTTGCTGTTAATTTTTCTGTTTTATTATCACTAATATCAATTAATACATCTTTTTTATTAAGTTCTACACTCGTTGGTTCAACTTTTTGCTTTGTCCAATTTGCATATAATGTAATGTCCTGTGTTGGTGTATATGAGTCTCCTACATTTCCAACTTTGTTTTTTAGTTCTTTAGAGTCATACCACCCTTCAACTACATATTTTTCTCTTTTTGCATTTGGAAGTATAATTGAATTTCCTTCTTTGTTATAATTTGCTGTTAATGTTGCATCTCCTTCCCCAAATGTATATGTTGTTGGTGATGCTTTTTTATCTTCTACTTTTCCAGCTCCTGATAATGTCCAATTTGAAAAGTTTCTTATTGATTTCTCTTTATCTGGTGATGTTCCTTCATTTCCATTAAATGAAACTGTATAACTAACTTCTGGTGCTGTTACTGTCATTGTCGTTTTTGTTTCTCTTGTATATGTTTGATCCCCTGGTTTTATTGCTAATGTGTATGTTTTTATTATATCTGTACTCTCTTTAGTTATTTTTTTGCACAATTTTGTCCATTCTGTATGTTTTTCTGCAATGCCTGTATCTTTTTGTGCAAGCAAATATCGTTTCATATATAATACATCTGACATATCTATTTTTTTATCTTCATTTATATCTGCATTTACTACTGCATCTCCTGACAATCTCCAATTTTCATTCTTATCTGATTTTAAAGAATATATATGACGTAACAAAAGTAACTCATCTGAAAGTGTTATTTGGTTATCTAGATTTGTGTCTCCTAAATAATATTCTTTTGTCGCTGAATAAGAATTATAAGCAATTGTAATTAACATTATAAATGCAATTATAAAACTAATAAAAAAAATCATTTTTTTCTTTTTCTTCATTTTTACTGTTTTCATAATTCTAACTCCTATCTCATTTAATTATAAATATTTCATCTGACGACATTTAATAAATGAATATATTCCAATAGCGAAAATTATAATTAAAACAATTGCTATTATATGAGTTCTATTTATGCCTGCATGAGGTATTTTATTTGCCTGTGCACTAGTATCAATTGTTGCATTATTGCTCGTTGTTTCTTTATTTTCTTGTTTTACAATAAAAGTATTATTCTTTTTATTTTCATTGTTACTATCATCATAGATAATGTCATCTTTATTATTGTTGTTACTATTATTATTATTATTATTATTATTATTGTTGTTACTATTGTTATTATTATTGTTGTTGTTGTTATTATTATTGTTGTTATTATTGTTATTATTATTATTGTTGTTGTTATTATTGTTGTTGTTATTATTGTTGTTGTTATTATTTGCAATTATATCGACAGATGTATTAACATCATCTATTTTAAATGATGTAGCTTCTGCAAATTCATTATTTTTTAATGTAATTGTTTGTTTACCAATAATAGCTCCACTTTTTATTTTTAATACTATTCTTCCAATTTCCTGATCTTCCTTAGTTCCTTCTAAATCTGATTTAGTAAATGTCACAGAATTTTCAATTAAATCACTTTTCCATTTTCCATTACTACTGTCTTGAACAGACAATTCAAAAATGTCTGAATTATAATCTAATAGTCCATTGTATATAGCAATTCCATTTTTTGATGTAATATTTGAAACTGTTAAAGACAATGTAATAGTTTCTCCTGGAGTTGCTTGTGTTTTATCAGGAGTTATTGACAGTGTGCAAGATTCACTACTTGCATAAACATTTTTAGGTAGTAATATTAAAATTACTATCCATAATACAAATAAAATTATATTTTTTTTACATTTCCAGTTCATATTAACCTCTTTCTTTTCTAATACTTATATTTATACTTTTTGTGCTTGTTGATTTATAGCTTGTCATAAGTCCAAGATACATTAGTAATTAACATTATAAATGCAATTATAAAACTAATAAAAAAATCAAATGTTTCTTATTCTTTATATTTTTCATAAATTTATCTCCTAATTCATATGTTAATAATTATTTTTTTCTATATTTTTATTATAATATTAGCATTAATTATTGTCAATAAATTTGAATTTATAATAGTTTGAAACATTTGATTTTTTATTTATTTTATCTGTATATTTTTATATTTTTTGTATGTAATTCTTCCAACAATTGCTAATATTAAGATTAGGCCTATCATTAACATACCTTTTCCTGCTTTTGGTAATATTTCTGTTGCTATTGTTTTATCTGTTTTTTCCGTATCTGATGAATTATTTGGATTCTGCTTACCTGGTGTTGGATTTACTATTGTGTCTGAATTTACGTCTTCTTTTTTCTTTCCATCAATATATTTTTCGATATTTATATTACTTACTTCTAATTTTGAAGATTTTGTTATTTTTTCTTGTTCTGCATTATTTAATATTGCAATTTCTTTTATATATAAATATACATCATTTGCTTTTGATACTTCTTCATAATTTGAGATATCTGATGTGTTTATTTCAAATGATATTTTATTATCTTTTTTATCTATATTTTCTATTTTTATCCATTTTCCGATATTTGATTCATTTGGATTTGATGATAAATAATAATAATATTCCATTGTATCATTTTCGTTAGCAAATGTTATATTACTAATATCTACTGAAATTATGCTATATTCTTTTTTACTTGTATCTGTGAAATCATATGATTTCATTTTTGTTACTTTAACTTGCATGTTATCAAAATTTGAGTTTTGAGGTTTTTTTACGTCCACATTTCCTTTATTATCATCATCTTTCTTTTCTTCTTTTATTTCAATATCAAATTGTGCTGTTTTTTCTTTATATGTTACTGTTATCGTATTTTTTCCTAATACTTTATTATTAAATCCACTTACTATTACATCACTTGAATTCATTGAAATTTCTGTTTTTGAACCATCACTATATGTAACTTCTATACTTCCTCCTGTTAAATCTAGTTGTTCTTTATTTTGAATATATTCTGTTTTGGCTGGCTTTGTTTTTATGCTTATAGCTGTAATTGTTTTTTCTACACTTGGCTTTTGCTCTTTTGCTTTTACATTAATTGTTTGTGATACTGTTTTTCCGTTGTATTCAATCGTTACACTTGATTGTCCTTCTACTAAATTCATTCCATTTTTTATTGTATAATTTGTTACTTCTTTTGATGTTCCATCACTGTATTTTGCTTTTACTATCATTCCTGTTTTATCAAAATTTTCTCCTACAATATATGATGTTTTTGAAGGTGGTGTTGCTATTTCTATTCTTTCAAGTACAATTGGCTTTTGCTCTTCAGCTTTTATTTCAACATCAAATTGTGCTGTCTTTTTTTCATATTCCACTGTTATTGTATTTTTTCCTAACACCTTATTATTGAATCCGCTTACCGTTACATTATTTGAATTCATTGGCACATTTGTTTTTGAACCATCATTGTATATAGCTTCGATAATTCCTCCTGTCAAGTCTAATTCTTCTTTATTTTGAATATATTCTGTTTTTGTTGGTTTAGCTTTTATGTTTATTGATGTAATTGCTTTTTCTGGTTCTTTGGCTTTTACCTCAATTTCTTGTGTTGCTGTTTTCCAGTTATACTCTACTGTTATACTTGATTGATCTTCTTCTAGATTAGTTCCGTTTTTTATTGTATAATCTGTTATTTCTTTTGATGTTCCATCACTATATTTTGCTTTTACTACCATTCCTGTTTTGTCAAAATTTTCTCCTACAATATATGATGTTTTTGAAGGTGGTGTTGTTATTTCTATACTTTGTAGTATATTTGGCTCTAAGGTTGATCTTGTAAAAGCTTTTATTGTTGTATCAAAATTAGCTGTAGATCCCTTAGTAACTTCTTTCATAGTAGAAGTGTCTATCCATTCATTAGATTCTATCTTTCCATCATAAGAATAAAAACATTTTCCACTTTCAACAGTTACATTATTCAACCAATCTTTTGTTTTAGCTGGTGGCGTTTCTAAATCTTTTATATATTCCGCAAAATTATATTCCATTTCCACTGATGTATATTTTTCATTTTCTCCCTGAATTTCAATCATTACTACAAAATTATTTCCAGTGATTTCTATAGGCTCTGAAAATTCTATAGTATGATATCCAGCTTCAAATGTTATTGTCTCACCAGTTTTCAAGTTCATTTGTTGCATATCATCTTTTGCTTTACTCGTTCCATTTGGATTTACATATACCTTGCATGTATATTTTTCTGGTGCATATATTGAAACTTGATTTAAATATTCTGTACCAGATGTTTTTTTATCAAATACTGTTGCTAAATATATTTTATTTTTCTTTATTCTTACTACAGATCCTGTTGGTGCATATTGATCATATTGATATATATTTTCATATGTTATATCTGTTTGCGCATCCATTATTCCTAACATTCTATCATATACATTAACATCTTCATATGATACATATATAATTCCATTGTCACCTATACCAGTTCCAAATGAATCTCTAACAATCCATGCACCATCATTTTGAGGTTTTTTATCTACCACGAAATTATTTTTACTATAGTTATCATCCCAACCAATAATTAATGCGTAATGATTTGTTGGATATTTCTCATTATCATCACAATATAAAGCTCCTGTTTTTTTATTATAATATGATTCATCTGTACTGCTCACACCATGAATCAATGTAGCGACTCCACCATTATTTTTTATAAGTTCTTTTATTTTTTGTTTTAATAAAGTTTTATTGTCACCTTGTAATTCCTTTAACATTGTTATTGTATCATTGATTTGGGTTTTATTATTTTTATCTATCTGTTTTAATTCTACTTTATCGTCATTATTCTCAAATGGCATATCTTTTTCTAAAACTGCTCCCATACCATTTGTTAAATATGAAGTAGCCATCCACACGTTTACTCTATCTTTGTCACCAACTTCTCTATTGAACCCCTTTGGATTAATTCCATCTTTAAATGTCATACTTGTAGCATACTCCATATGCCTTTCTGAAAAATCATATGTAACTGGACTAATTCCATTCTTATAATCTTTTAGTGCTAATGTACTTTCCAATGCTCCTATACTTGCAAATGCCCATGAAGAATTTGTTTGTTGTTGATTTTTTATCATCATATTTGCTGGAATTAAATCTTTTAGTGAATATTTTGTATCTACTGTTGCGTTTAACGCATTTACTAATTTTAATGGATTGGTTATTTCTCTTTTTGTTTTAGTAACATTATCTGCCTCTTCTAATTGTTCTATCATTTTTGCATAATCTTCTGAATTCGCCAAAACAATTTTATTACCTAAACTTAATATAACTAAAAAAATAATCATTGTTATTACAAATTTCTTTTGTTTTTTCATTTTTCCCTCACTTATTTTTAACACCTTTTATTTTACTTGTATATCTTTATATTTTCTGTATGTTATTCTTCCTACAATTGCTAATATTAATATTAACCCTATCATTAACATACCTTTTCCTGCTTTTGGTAATACTTCTGTTGCTATTGTTTTGTCTATCTTTTCTGTATTTGATGAATTATTTGGAGTTTGATTACCTGGTGTTGAATTTACTATTGTATCTGAATTTATATCTTCTTTTTTCTTTCCATCAATATATTTTTCAATGTTTGTATCGTTCACTTCTAATTTTGATGATTTTGTTATTTTTTCTTGTTCTGCATTATTTAATATTGCAATTTCTTTTATATATAAATATACATCATTTGCTTTTGATACTTCTTCATAATTTGAGATATCTGATGTGTTTATTTCAAATGATATTTTATTATCTTTTTTATCTATATTTTCTATTTTTATCCATTTTCCGATATTTGATTCATTTGGATTTGATGATAAATAATAATAATATTCCATTGTATCATTTTCGTTAGCAAATGTTATATTACTAATATCTACTGAAATTATGCTATATTCTTTTTTACTTGTATCTGTGAAATCATATGATTTCATTTTTGTTACTTTAGCTTGCATATTATCAAAGTTTGAGTTTTGAGGTTTTTTTACTTCCACATTTTCCTTATTATCATCATCTTTCTTTTCTTCTTTTATTTCAATATCGAATTGTGCTGTTTTTTCTTTATATGTTATTGTTATTGTATTTTTTCCTAACACCTTATTATCAAATCCACTTATTGTTACATCATTTGATAGCATTGAAATTTCTGTTTTTGATCCATCACTATATGTAACTTCTATACTTCCTCCTGTTAAATCTAATTGCTCTTTATTTTGAATATATTCTGTTTTTGCTGGCTTTGTTTTTATGCTTATAGCTGTAATTGTTTTTTCTACACTTGGCTTTTGCTCTTCAGCTTTTATTTCAATATCAAATTGTGCTGTCTTTTTTTCATATTCTACTGTTATTGTATTTTTTCCTAACACCTTATTATTGAATCCGCTTACTATTACATCGCTTGAATTCATCGGCACATTTGTTTTTGAACCGTCATTGTATATAGCTTCAATAATTCCTCCTGTCAAGTCTAATTCTTCCTTATTTTGAATATATTCTGTTTTTGTTGGTTTAGCTTTTACATTTATTGATGTAATTGCTTTTTCTGGTTCTTTGGCTTTTACCTCAATTTCTTGTGTTATCGTCTTTCCTTGATATTCTATTGTTATACTTGATTGATTTTCTACTAAATTCGTTCCGTTTTTTATTGTATAATCTGTTATTTCTTTTAAAGTTTCATCACTGTATTTTGCTTTTACTACCATTCCTGTTTTGTCAAAATTTTCTCCTACATAATATGATGTTTTTGAAGGTGGTGTTGTTATTTCTATGCTTTCAAGTTCTGGTGTACTTGGTTTTACAGTTGTGAATGCTTTGATTGTTGTATCATAATTTGGTAAATTTTCATAACGTTCGTGTTCTTTAGATGTATCTATCCATTCTTCACTATTTTCTCCCAAGGCAACAAAGCATTTTCCATTTGCTACTGTAACATTATCAAAATTATGTAATGCACTTGCTGAATTTTCATTTTCTCCAAAAAATTCAGAATAGTTATATTCTGTTGCTATAGACAATTTATCTGTTTGAGTTCCTTCTACTTCTATAACAACTGTAAAACTGTTACCCGTAATTTGTACTGGATTTTTAAATTCTATTGTATGATATCCTGCCCCAAATGTCACTGTTTCTCCTGACTTTAATTGTACTAATTGTAAATCGCTTTTCTCCTTGCTTGAGCCATTTGGATTTACATATACTTTACATGTATATGTTTCTGGTGTATTTATAGAAACTTGTGTTAAATATTCCGTTTCATTAGTTTTCTTATCAAATACTGTTGCTAAACGTCCTTTGTTTGCCTTTTTATATATAATTGTCATTGGGCCACCAAATTGATTATACTGATATATTTTATCATATGTAACTTCTTGTTGCGCATTTGTTATTCCATATAAATTTTTATATACATTAACATCTTCATATGATATATACATAAATCCATTGTCTCCAATATTCATTACTGCCTCATCATTTTCTATTGTATATCCAAGTTCTTCAAATACTTTTTTTGCAATTTCATCAGGTATCATGTCTGCACTTGTCCATCCATATTCTGCACATTTATCTGCTAATTGTTTAAATATAAAATTTTTCATTTCTTCTAAGTTATATCTTTGTTCAGTTCCCCAAGAATTTTTTATAATCCATGCTCCATTATTTTGTGGCTTTTTGCTTTCTATAAAGTTATCTTTGCTATAGTTGTCATCCCACCCAACTATTAATACTGAATGATTAATTTGATATTTTGTATCATCATCACAATACAATGCACCTGTTTTATTATTGTAACATTCATTATTATATAAACTTGCTCCGTAAATTTGAGCATATATACCCCCATAATCATTTATATGTTGTTTCATTTGTTGTTTTATTTGAGTTTTGTCTTCTGTTGCTTTATATGTTGGAAAATTGATTGCATCGTTAAGTTGTGTTATTACATTTACATTTTGTATTTTGCTTAGCTCTATTAAATCTATATTATTTTCAAATGGCATTTCTTTTTCTGAAATAGCGCCTGTTCCATTTGTTAAATATGCTTCAAATGTATTACTGTTACCTCCACTGTCGACCTTTCTATGAAACCCATTTTTATTGGTTCCATCTTTAAATGTATCTGAAGTTGCATATTCCATATGTCTTTCTGAAAAATCATACACTATTGGATTTATTCCATTTTTATAATTCATCAATGCTAATGTACTTTCTAACATTCCTAGACTGGCAAAAGTCCAACACGCATTAGTTGTTTGTTGATTTTTTACTACAATATTATCTGGTATTACATCTTTTAATGAATATTTAGTATCAGCTGTTGCCTTTAGCATCTTTGCCACTTTTAGTGGACTTGTTATTTTAGGACTTGTTTTTGGTATATCATACATTAGTGGTTCTATTACTTTTTCTTTTTCTTCGTCACTTAGCTCTAGATATTTTTCATATTCCTCTGATAATTCTATTGTGGCTGAATCATCTTTTGCAAATGTTTTACAACATGATGATAAAATCACAATAAGGATCAATATTGGTATTATTAAAATTTTCTTTTGTTTTTTCATTTTTTCCCCCATTTTTCGTTCAATTTTCTTCTTTAATGGTATCACTTTACATTTTTTTAGTCAAGAGTTTTTCAGAAACTATATCTGCCATTTTTTGCCATCTTTTTTTTACTTCATCAATTTTTCTAAAACAATAATAAACATTGCATGAGACCATCCAAGCCCAATAACCCAATTAGGTTTTAAAGTATTATTATCAATTTGTTCGCCTAAAAAGCTATGTTTTCCAACAGTTTTTAGTACAAAATCAAATGTTTCTTTTGCTTTTTTCTTTTCTCCATTTTCTAAATAATATAATGTCATCCATAAATTAGCAATTGGCCATGGTGCACCATTTCTATAATGGTCATATTCAAATCTTTGATATCCACCTGTATATGTTCTAAGTGTTAAATTTATATTTTCTACAGTATTTATCACTTTCTTTTCTTTTGATGAAAATACACCAAATGGATATACAGCTCCAAGTAGACTTATGTCCATTCTTCTATCTTCTATATTTCTTACATAAGATTTTCTATTTTCATCATATAAATTTTCGTCTATATATTTTTTTATTTCTACTTGCAATTCAGATATTTCTGCTATATTTTTATTGATTTTCTCATCTTTTAATCTGTTATTTTCAAAATCTGATACATTTTTTCCCAATATCTTATATATTTTTAGCATGCTATCAAATGCTGCAAATATTGCTGATAACGAATATAAATGTGTTCCCTCATGCATTTCCCATAAATCATAACTTACATGATATATTCCTGTTTTGTCAAATAAGTCTTTAATATACCTTTTTAAGAAATCTACAGCTTTTTCGCACATGTGAAGATTTACTTTCAAGAATTCTTCATTTTTAGTATATTCGTAATGTGAATACACTCCATAAACCACACTTGCAGTTTCATCTATTTGATATCCCCAACAAGGTGCTAATTTTCCATCTGTATAAAAACGCTGTTCCCACATTCCGTTTTTACTTTGAGTCATCCTACAAAAATTACTATAAAATTTTTCTGTTTCTTTTGTCATTTTTAAAATATCTAATGCTTTTGTTATAAAAACTGCATCTCTAGGCCAGCAATAGGCATATCTTCCGCATTGTGTTAAATTTTCATCAATTTCAGGTGCAGCAATTATTCCTCCTGTTGATTCGTTTGTTAATAATGGAAATAGTAAAATTGATCTTTTATATACATTTTGCATTTTTTCCTCATAACTATTTGTTGGTTCTTTTAAATCTAGACCATTATGTTCTTTTACATATTTTCTCCAATATATTTTTGTATTACTATATTCTTTGTTTAAATCAATTTTTCTAATTCGTTCAATTTCGTCTTCAACAGCTTGCATTGTTTTTCTATTTTCATCAATAACTATACATATTTCTATTTCTTTTTTTTCTTCTGGTTTTATTATTCCAATATCATAGCTTATACTTGAATCTTTTGACATTCCTATATAGTCTTTCCCACCAATAACTCCTGAATTTATTGTATTTTTACTGTCATGTATTTGACAACTTAATAATTTATTTGATTTGGCAAATGTGGCAACTGAGAAATCATGTGCGTATTGAACCATTCCTGTATCTATTTTCTTTCCACTTACAAAGTTGTTTTGGTCTGATAATAATTCAGAATGTATTAAAAAATTTACATCTAAATCAATATTACTTTCATTTATAAAAGTATATTTTTTTACAAGTATATCTTCTTTTATTGTTACAAAATCTGTTTGCAATATTTTTAGATTAAAATATGTATTTGTTATTTCTGTATTTAATATATTTGTGTCTGTGTCATAATATTGTAAATATGTGTTGTTAATATCATCATGTAAATATATTAGTGCAGAATCATTTATTTTTACTCCTGTTTGAAAATAATTCAAATATTGTCTATTATCTCTGTTGGGATACGACAAACGCAACATTTCTCCTTTTCCAGAAAATGTTGCTATTATGTTTTTGTTCCCTATTATTGCTTCATTTAGATATTTTTCCATTTTTTGTTCCTTTCTTGGGAAAAAATGTACCGGGTACATTTTTTCCCTTGGGCAATTTTGTACCGGGTACATTTTTTCCCTACCCTTCTATTACATTTAGAATTTGTTTTTCCAAATCTTTAATTTTTTCATTGATTCTAAATATGTCTTCATCTCTTAAGCTGTCATTTTCAACATCTTCCCTGACACTTACTTCCATATCTATTAATTCATGTTGTAATTTGCTTAGTCTTTCTAAAACTTCCTGTCTTACACTCTTAGCTTTTCTGATTTTAATTTTATTTACAACTCTTAATTTATCTGATAATTCGTAGGTTTCACCATATTCAGGAATCGAAACACCTATTCCTGTTCCTTCTATAATTTTATCTCTTAATACTTCTTGTGATTCTTCTTCACCATGTACTAAAAATATGTGCTTAGGTTTTGTTATAAATGAATATACAAAATTCATTAACCATTCTTGATCTGCATGACCTGAATATCCTTCAATATATTCAATTCTTGCATTTACTGCAAATTCTTCTCCAAATATTGTTACTTTTTTTGCTCCATTTACTATTGAATATCCAAGTGTTCCTGGTGCTTGATATCCTACAAATAATATTGTGCTATTTGGATTCCAAATATTGTGTTTTAAGTGATGTTTTATTCTTCCTACATCACACATTCCACTTGCAGATATTATTACTGCCGGTTCATTGCTTTCATTTAGTGCTTTTGACTCATCTGCTGTTGGTGTAAATTTTAGTCCTGGAAATTCTAGTGGATTATCTCCTCTTTCCATTTCTTCTTTTATTTCATCTTCAAATAATTCTGTATTTTGTTTGAAGATTTCTGTTGCTGATATTGCTAGTGGACTATCTACATATACAGGCGCTTTCATCAATGTTTTGTATTTTCTGATAAATTCTTGATCATCTGTATTTTCTTTAATTTTATTTAATTCGTATAGGATTTCTTGTGTTCTTCCTACTGCAAATGATGGTATTACTACTGTCCCTCTGTTGTCCAGTGTTTCTGATACTATATTTAAAAATAGCTCCGCTTTTTGATTATTTTTCATATGCAATCTACTTCCATATGTTGATTCCATAACTAAATAATCGCAATCATCAATCATTGTTGGAGAAGATAATAATGGTATATCATTATTTCCTATATCTCCTGAAAATACTGCTTTTGTTTCTTTTCCATCTTCTTTAACCCATATTTCTATTATACTTGATCCTAACATATGTCCAGCATCATTAAATCTTACATATATGTCTTCTGCTACTTGTATTATTTCATCATATTTGATTGGTACAAAAAGTTCTTGACAATTTATTGCATCTTCTGCTGTATATAATGGTGGTAGTGTTTCTTCACCTTTTCTTAATCTCTTCTTGTTTTTCCATTCTGATTCCATTTCTTGTATGTGTCCACTGTCTGGTAACATTATTCCACACAAGTCACATGTTGCTTTGTGTGCATATATTGGGCCTTTAAATCCTTCATTATATAATTTTGGTATTCTTCCTGAATGGTCGATATGTGCATGTGTTAATAACATGAAATCTATTTCTGCTGGATTATAATCAAATGGTTTATAATTTTCTAATTCTAGTTCTGCTCTTCCTTGATACATTCCACAGTCTACTAAAAATTTTTTTCCTGCTGCTTCTACTAAAAAGTTTGATCCTGTTACTATTTTTGTTGCACCTAAAAATGTTATTTTCATAAATTAATCCTTTCTTTTTATATAAAGTTTTTGATTTTATATAAATATCTTTAATTTTTTATTTAACTTAATTTTTTCAATTGGTTTTATTTCAAATTTTTCTTCTGTTATATTTTCATCAAATATTTGTATATAATATTTTTCAGTTTCTTTTGTTATTTTATAATATAACTCCTCTAATGTTATTATTCTCGTCTTAAATACATGTATCATAACTTCAAATGGAACATTATTTGCAATCACTTTATTTTCTATCGCTTTTTTTACTAATAAATTTTCTGTTTTTAATATTTCTTTTTCTAATTGTTGAACATCTTTTACATTTCTTTCTATGTCAAAAGGCAAACACATAAAATATCTAAATTTATATATCATTTTCATAATATCTTCTGGTTCTTCTAATTCTTTTATTTGTTTGTCTAAACATTGTAAAACTGTTTTTATAAAATTGCAGATTAATTCTTCCTCTTGTTCCTCTGTGTATTCACTGACTTCTAATAATTCCTTTTTTTGCATTATTATATTTTTTTCTCTTAAATAGTTTTTTGGATTTAGAAAATAATTATCTTCATTTATTTCATTTAATATTTTTTCTTTTTCTTCATTTAATTCTTGTCTCAATATTTTGATATTGAATATTTTTTCATTTAATGGTACTTTTTTATTTCTCTTTTCACATTCCCTTTCTAAGTTCGCACCTTGTCCTAATATCTTTTCTAATTTCTTCAATTGTTTCATTGCATCTCTTTTATGTTCTGAAACTTTTTCAATATATGCATGTGAGTCTTCATATTCTTCTGCCTGTTTTTTTATTTTTTCTAACTCTTCTGCCATCTTAGTTGCAAATTCTTTATTTTCTTTTACATCATTTGCTATCGCAATTTTTATTAAAATATTTTTAATTTTATTTATTTTTGATTTTCCATATTTTTTTCCGCCATCTTCTTCAAGAATTTCAAAATAATCAATTATTCCATCTTTGTCTTGACACCATTCATTCATAAATTTTTGACCTAATAGTATTTGCAAGCTTTGATAAATTAGATTAGCATCAATGTTTTCAATCTCCTTTTTTATTGTTGTCCACGACCATCCATTAAAATCTCTTAATACTTCTACTCTATCTATGTTTTTCCCTGTGTTTATAAAATCTGATACTGCAACTGTTGCTTCTCCATATTTATTGTTTAATATTTTCTTATTACTTGATTTTTTTTCTATTGCATATAATAATTTTTGCTCTATAGGATAACTTATAATTTCCTTTTCTCCAATATAGAATTTCTTTTTCTTTAACTCTTTTTGTATTTCTTCTTCCTCTAATTTTTGACTTATTTTTACAATTCTTATTTTGTTACATTTTTTCTTTATATTTACTAATAGTTGATTAATGTATTGTTCTTCTGTTTGCTCTATCATTTTTGCTTTTTGGTAGTCTTTATATGATACTTCTATTTTGTATAATATACCTTGGAGAAGATTTCTTGCTTGTTCATCTACATTCTTTTCTTCTAGAATTCTTTCTAGTTCTTCATTTTTATCTTTTTTTATTATTTTTCTAAACATTTCTTCTCCTTTCTGAAAAAAATGGACCGGGTACAAAATTTTCATTTTGTAAAACCTAGAAAAATTGGACCGGGTACATTTTTTATAATTTTTTAAAGTAAACTTTATATTTCATTTCTGTTTCTTTTATTATTTTCTCTCTTTCTTCTGGCTCACATATATAATCCCTATAAATTAATGCTATTATTTCCTTTGTTTCTGGCTTTATATTTTGTTCTAATAAATTTTTATTTTCTTCTAATGTGATTTTATACTCTTTATCTTTGTTGTTTTCTATATATTCCAAAAATTTATGTGATATTTTATCTCTAACTTCTTTTTTTGTATATTTCAATATTTCGCTTACTTCTGCAAGTGCTTGACAATATTCATTTGTCATTATTAGCCCCCTATTTCATTATTTTTGTTTAATCTCATATGTTTTTTTCTTCTTGATCATTTAACTTTTTATCTGTATTCTCATTTTCTAATAATAGTTCTCTTATATTTTGTGGAATTAATGTGTTTTCACAGATCTGTCTATAATCCTCAATATCAAATTTGATGTTTTTAATTTTTAATTCTTTAATAACTCCTTGTTCTTTTTCCAATTCTTTATTGATTTTATATCTTTCTTCATATGGTTGTCTTTCTTCTTCATTAAATAATATTCCCATTAATGCATCTTTCTTTTTGTCTAATGAGATAGATTTTTTTAGCATAATTTTATATCTTATCTTTTTTAGCTCTTCCTCTGTTAACTTTTGTCCTTGTATCAATTTTCTCTTTATTTTTGAAATCTCATATGCCATTTGTATTACTCTACCATATAATTTAATATTTTCTATCCATGTATTATAATCAATAGTTCCATTTGATAGACGAAATTCAATTGTGTTTTTTTCAGTATTCACATTCATAAAATTTATATCACTATTCTTTTTTTCTTGTATCTTCTTTATTTTTTCTATAAATTCATCTTTTTTTATTTTATCTTTTTCTACTTTATTAGAAATCGGAGCTGCATATTTACCAATTCCATCTCTTGGTAATTCTCCTGGCTTGTTAGATATAATATAAAATATCTTTTCAGCACTTTCCCATAAATCCAGTAGTTCCATAAAGTCATCTGTTGATTCTAAATAATCAGCACCAATATGTACATGCCCACCACAAGTTTTGTTGGTAATAAACCCCATTTCACTTAACAAATTGGTTATTATTGGTATCTTTTTTAGATCATTTTTATTATTATGCATAATAGGAGAAACCGTCTCTACACCATTGTCTAATGATAAGTCACATTTAAACATCCATCCCATTAGCATTTGGTTATATAATAAATATCCAAGATCTTCTTCCTCAGATATATATTCAGCTTCAATTTCTATTCCTAAAGTCATTTTTGATGGTAATCCCAAATCAATATTAATACAGTTGGAATCTATAAAGTCTTTCAAGATTTCGATTTTCTTTTTTTCATCCTTTAGACTAATTGCTGTTACTATTTTATATTTTTTTGATAGACCATTAAGTATCTCTAATTTGCTAGCATCATCTTTAAATCCAATTGCTACTTCTGTTTTTTCGATTTCTGTTAAGCAATTTAAAACTTTTATTTTATTTTTGTCTTCTTTAAAACTCATTATAATTTTCATCTTGTGTTTATTTTCTTTTAATGTATTTAACATTTTTATTTTATTTTCATCATTGTTAAAACTTTCTATGACATCACATTTTAGGCTATCAAATTTTAATAGGTCTATCATTTTCATTTTTATTTCATCACTATTAAAGCTTCTTATAATTCTTGTTTTTGTATATTCCTCTACTTTATTTAGTAAATCTATTTCTTCTATTTTATTAATTCTGTTTTCGTCACTATTTAAACTTATTATGACATTTGTAATATAATAATAGTCTTTTAGTTTATTTAATCCCTCTATTTTATATTTGTCATCATTAACAAAGTTCGCTATAATATCTGATTTTATTTCTTCACTTTGTATTGCATCTATCATTTGAATTTTTGTTTTATCATTTTTTTGCTTTCTTATGACCAATGATTTTTCAAAATCACTTCCTAATAACTTTATAGCTTTTATTTCGTTTTCATGACTTAGTTCTTCTCTCATATTATTCCTCTTTTATACTGTTATGTTATTGCCAAAATACAGGAACAAATAAGAAAATTTTTTAAGCTTCTTTTTGTTCTGCTGTTCCCATCTTTAATTCTTGCAATTTTTCAAGTGTCATCAGAACCTGACGTGGTTTACTTCCTTGGTATCCTGAAATTACTCCTCTTTCCTCCATTTGATCAATAATTCTTCCAGCTCTTGCATATCCTACTTTAAATCTTCTTTGTATAAATGATGTTGATGCTTGCCCTGTTTCTACAACTACATCTATTGCATCCATTAAGAATGGATCAGTGTCATCATCTGGATCTCCTGTTTCTGCTGCAAGTTCTTTGTCTGATTTGTTACTGTTTTCTATGGTTTCTAATATGTCTTCACTATATGTTGCTTCTCCATTTGATTTTATAAATGATACTATTTTTTCTACCTCTTCATCTGATACAAATGCGCCTTGTACTCTTACTGGCTTCGGTGCTCCTGATGGATAAAATAGCATATCTCCTTTTCCTAATAATTTTTCTGCCCCTACTTGGTCTAGTATTGTTCTTGAGTCTACTTGTGATGATACTGCAAATGCTATTCTTGATGGTATATTTGCTTTTATTATTCCTGTTATTACATCTACTGATGGACGTTGTGTTGCTATTATTAAGTGCATTCCTGCTGCTCTTGCTTTTTGTGCTAACCTACAAATTGAATCTTCTACTTCTTTTGCTGCTACCATCATTAAATCTGCTAACTCATCTATTATTATTACTATTTGTGGTAATGTTCCTATCCCTTCTTTTTCTGCCATTGCATTGTATCCTTTTAGGTCTCTTACTCCTTTTTGTGCAAATAGGTTATATCTATTGTCCATTTCTTGTACTGCCCATGCTAATGCTCCTGCTGCTTTTTTAGGGTCTGTTACTACTGGTATTAATAAATGTGGTATTCCATTATATACTGATAATTCTACTATTTTTGGGTCTACCATTACAAATTTTACTTCACTTGGTTTTGCTTTATATATTATACTTGTTATTAAAGTGTTAATACATACACTTTTTCCTGACCCTGTTGCTCCTGCGATTAATGCATGTGGCATTTTTGCTATGTCTGCTATTTCCATGTTTCCTGCTACATCTTTTCCTAATGCTACACTTAGTTTTGATTTACTGTCTTGGAATGCATCACTTTCTACAACTTCTCTAAAGTGTACTGTTTCTTTTTCTGTGTTTGGCACTTCTATTCCTACTGCTTGTTTTCCTGGTATTGGTGCTTCAATTCTTATTGTTTCTGCTGCCAAGTTCAATGCTATATCATCAGCTAAGTTTGCTATTTTGCTTACACGTACTCCTTCAGCAGGTTTTAGCTCGTATCTTGTTATTGCAGGTCCAACTGATACATTTTCTACTTTTGCTTGTACACCAAAACTGTATAGTGTCTTTTGAAGTCTTGTTGCAACTTCTGTTAATGCCTTTGCTCCACCTTTTATTGCTTTTTTTGTTCCTTTGCTTAATAATTCTACTGGTGGATATTCATAATGTTCGTCTTCAACTGCCATTGCATGTTCTAATTGTAAGACCTCTTTTACTTTTTCTTCTTTTTTCTCTTCTTCTTTTTTAAATAAATTTCCTTCTATGAAGTCTGGCTCCATTTTTGTTTTTTCTTCATTTCCTATTGAAAGTATATCATCTTTCCCATGTCTGAATTTTTTTCTTCCCCTAGTATTACTATCTTCTTCTATTGTTCTTCCATTTAAATTGATTTTTATTTGTTCTGGTTCTATTTCTCTTGGTCCTTCATTATCATTTTCAATTTCTAAATATGCTTTTCTGTTTTCTTTTATTGTTTTAGCTCTTTTTCCTTCTTTACGTGCTTGTATTTGTTGTTGATGTTGTTGTCTCCTTGTTTCTTCGTATTCTTCTCTTGCAATCATTCTTTCCTCTTGTTTTTCTTTTCTTTTATCAACTCCTGATTGTATCCAGTTACTTACCATTTGTGATATATCAATTCCAAATGTTACTGCAAATAATATTAATGATGCACCTATACTTAATATAATTGTTCCTACTTTTCCAAATAGTTTAAATAGTGGCACAGCTGCAATAGTTCCTAATGCCCCACCACCTATACTGTTTTCACCAAGTGCATACGCGTCTTTAACTACATCAGATACTTTTTGGTCTATATTAATTTCTCCATTATATATTTCATATACACTTAAAATTACAGCTATGAAAACTAGTAATAACGTATACTGAAATATTTTTGATGATATATATCCATCATCATCTTTGCACGCCATTTTTATCGCAACAGCAAATGCTCCTATTGGAACTACATATTTTATTATTCCAAACATTCCTCCAAAAAAGTCACTTAAAGCCATTCCAACATATCCAGATTCTGTGTATATTAATACTGTTAGTAAAATACTGAATATTATTGTTCCAATTACGCCAAAATTCATTGAACTTTTTTTGTTACTACTTCTTTTTCCTTTACTTTTTCTTTTTGCCATTGTTTACTTCCTTTCCTAAAATAAAAGGACAACTTTAATGATAAAATTCTTAAATTTTTACCATTAAGACTGTCCCCGTGGTAATTTTTTTACCATTAATTTATTGAAGTTCTTTTTTACTATTTTGAATTGTTTTTATTGTATCTTCTAATGATATTTCCATTAAATTTACAGCTTCACCAAGATTTTTTTCTAGTTTTGCTAATGTGTCTGTTAGCACTTTTTCTGTTGATTCTAATAAATTATTTGCATATTCTTTCGTACCTTGAGATATTTCTCTTGACATTTCATTTGCTGTTTCTATTATTTCTGCTTTTTGTTCATATGCTTTTCTTGTTATTTCATGTTCATCAATCATTGATATAATTCTATTTTCAGCTTCTTTAACTATTCCATCAGCTTCCTTTTGAGCCTCAACTAATATTCTTTGTCTTTCTTCTTTTACCCATTTTGCTTGTTTTAATTCATCTGGTAGTTTTATTCTTATTTCCTTTATTATTTCAAGCATTTCTTCTTTATCCACCATTCCTTTATTTGTGAATGGTAGATTTTTACTGTTTTCTAATATATCTTCTAATGTTTCTAATAATGTAAAAATTTCCATCGTTTGCCCCTTTCTAGGTATTTTAAATTTCAAGAAATATTATTGTTGCTCTTCCGTATTTTCTTTTGTCAACAATCTTGATTTCTATATTTCCTATCTCTTTCAGTATTCTTTGTTCATCATCTGTTTCTACAATGATTATACTTTCTTTTTTTACTATCCCAATTTCTTTTATTTTCTCTAATGATTTAAATATATAGTTTGTTGCATATGGTGGATCTATATATATTATATCAAATTGTTCATTTTTTAGTTTTTCTAAACAATTTTCATAGTCTGCATTTATTATTTGTGCCTTTTCTTCCATATGTGTTTTTTCTATATTTCTTTTTATTATTTGTATGGCTTCTTTTGACTTATCACATAAAACTGCCTTTTTTGCACCTCTACTTAAACATTCTAATCCTATTGCTCCACTTCCTGCAAATAAATCAAGTACTGTTGCATCTTCTATTTCATTTTGTATTATATTAAATATTGATTCTTTTACTCTATCTAATGTTGGTCTTGTATTTGTCCCTTCTAGAGTGTATAATTTTGTTCCTCTCGCTTTTCCACTTATTATTCTCATTTTGCCAATTTCAGCCTTTCTACTAATATTTTATTCTTTTTTTCTATATTGTCAATAGTTTTAATTAAATTGTAATATAGTTTTAATATTTTTGTAACATTGTAAAAAATGAGGAATCCCTTTAATTCTGGTTTATTATCCAGAATTAAACGAATTCCTCTGAATTTTATATATTAAGAAAGTTCTCTAATCTTCATCTTCCTTATTTATTTCTTTAATCAATTCTGATTGAGATATTAGCAATGATTCCATTTTTGCTTTATATATATCAAATTGTTTTTTTACATCACTATATTGTTGTTCTTTTATTCTTGTTTGTTGCTCTATTTCTGCTAGTGCTTTTGCAGCACTATCTTTTGTATTCCTTATTATTGTTTCAGCTTCCTTTTGTGCTTCAGATATAATTTGATCTGCTTGCTTTTTTGCAACACTTTTTACCTCTTCGGCTGTTGATTGTGCCATTACTAACGTGTTTTGTAATGTTGATTCAATTGTTTTATAATGATTTAATGCATTATTTAATTCATCTACTTTTGTTTTCATCGCTGTTAATTCTTTATAATTGGTTTCATAGTCTTTCATTATTTGATCTAAAAAATCATCAACTTCATCTACATTATATCCATTCATCATTTGTTTACTAAATTTTTTATTTTCTATATCTAATGGTGTAATCATATTAGATAGCCTCCGTTCTTTTCAAAGGTTTAATATACCGTTTTTGCTATAACACTTTAAACTAATTTATATTATTGTTTTTAAGCCAAGAAACAGATAATTTACTTTTTATTTCTTCTCGTGCCATTTCATTTGTTATTTCATAGTTCATTGGTGCTATTAAAAATATTGAATTTGATATTTTTTGAATATGTCCATCTAATGCAAAAACACCACCACTAATAAAGTCTACTATCCTTCTAGCAACGTCTTTATTAACATATTCTAAATTTACTATTACTGATTTTTTTTCTTTTAATAAATTACATATTTCTTCTGATTGCTCAAATGTTGTTGGCTGAGAAATCACCATTTTTACAGATTGCCCTTGAGCATTAAAAGGAACAATTTTTCCTTTTTTGCCTCCAAAAAATTTTTTTTCTTCATCTTCGTCTTCATAATTTGATACTTTATTATCTTCATATTCATATGTATCTTCATCTTCATATCCATCCGGATCTTCTTGACCTACTCCTCCGAATAGTCCCCATACTTTGTCCATTATAGCTCCTGCCATTTTTAACCTCCTAATATTTTACACTTTTGTATTCTAGTTTTGCATTTAGTATCTAACTTTTTTTCATTTTTGTCAATAGTTTTTTGTATTGTAATTAAAATTTAATATTTTTGTAATATTTTTGTAATATTAATTATTTAACATTACTTCGTCATAATTGCTTATTTTTTTGTAATTTTTTATATCTTGAATACTATATCCTAATTCTTGTAATTCTTCATTTTTATAAGATTCAATTATAGAATATTTTTCTGCCTGTTTCTTTATTTTCACTAATATTTTTGTTTGTACTCCTGCTCTATTTCTTGTAATATAGTACAATCCATTTTCTTGTGTTAATGCTTGGTTTGGAACTTTTAATCCGGTTACATCCCACCAAATTACATCAACTGAAATTTTTCTATGATTTATTAACACATCTGTCATTTTGTTTATTTGAAATATTATTGTCCTTTTTCCGCTTTCTTCATTTATTTGAACAATTTTTGCATTTTCTTCTTCATTGTTTGCTATTCTAATTTTAACTTTATCATTAAGTTTCGCTTCCATCGCTTCTGTCGAATTCATCGTTACTGCAATATAACATTTAAAGTTGTCTATAACTTTGCCACATTCATTACTAGCAGATATTATTTGATTTGTTTTTAAATCTAGGCTTTCTAGATATTGTTCATTTATCACACTAAAATTATCTGGTGATAGTGATTCTTCTAATCCATCTACCCTATATGACACTATTCCACTCATAGGAGCTTTTTGATATTCTGAACCATTTTTTAATTTGTTTTCTAGTTCATTCCTTTCTTTAACTAATTTTTTTATTTCCTTGTTTTCTGTTATATCTCCAATAAATTTTATTTTTTTACTTATTAATGTATCTATATTTTTCTTATATTCATTTATTTCTTGATAATTAGTTAAAGTATTTATATTTTCGATTTTTGCCTCAATCTGATTTTCTATAGACTTTATATCAGCTGATCTATTATTATTGTTAGTACTACTGTTATTATTGTCTTGTTCTAATAAATTTTGTATTTTATAATTTAGTTCATTTATTTGTGATGTTATTTCTTTTTCACTATTACTATAATATCTAAATATTGGTTCATTTATTGCCACTCTTTGTCCTTCTGATACCATTGCATAAATTCCATTTGTATTGTTTTCATTTTTTTGCACTTGTTCATCTCTTATTATATATCCAACGGCTTCGTCTTCTTGTGATATAGTACCCTGATTAATAATATATACATCTACAGGATGAACTATAAGCAAATATATTGCCCAAATTATATACACTATTATAATAATTGCCGATATCAATACTACAGCTTTTTTGCCTTTTCCCAAGTCTTTTGCTCCTTTCTAGGATCAATACATACTTTATATAATATGTATTTCATCTAAAATCTTTTGTAAATCTTGTGGTTCAATCCATATTGTTTGTTTATTTTTCTTAAACCATGTAATTTGTCTTTTTGCATATCGTCTTGTTTCCATTTTTATTTTATCAATCATTTCTTCTTTTGAAGTTGTTCCTTGTAAATATTCCACTACCTCTTTATATCCTAATCCTTGCATTGCAGTTGGAAATTCATCATATTTTTTTAATAATGTTTCAACTTCTTGTATCAAGCCTTGTTCTATCATAATATCCACTCTCTTATTAATTCTCTCATAAAGTTTTTCTCTGTCCATATTTATTGCGAAAACCTTATAATCATATTTAACTCCATTTTTTCTTGATTCAATTTCTTGCTCTGTTTTACTTTTTCCTGTTGCTTTATAAATTTCCAATACTCTTAAGATTCTTTTTTGATCATTTTGACTTATTTTCTCCATTGCTTGTGGATCTATTTCTTTGGCTTCATTATATAATTTTTCAAGTCCTTCCTGTTCTGCTCTTTTTTCTAATTTTGTTCTATATTGTGCATCAAATTGTATGTCTTGATATTCAATTCCATATATCAAACTGTCTACATACAAACCAGTTCCTCCGACTACAATTGGAACTTTACCTTTTGATATTATTTCTTCTATTGCTTTTTCTGCATCTTTTTTAAAGTCTGCTACACTATATCTTTGGCTAGGTTCAACGAAATCTAGCAAATAATGCTTAATTCCTTGCATTTCTTCTTTACTAGGTTTTGCTGTTCCTATATCCATGTCTTTGTATATTTGCATAGAGTCACTTGAAATTATTTCTCCATTTATTTTTTTTGCTAATTCAATTGATAATGCTGTTTTTCCTGATGCCGTTGGTCCGCATATTACTATTACTTTTGGTTTGCTCATGTTTGCTCCTTTTTATTTGGGCAAAAATGTACCGGGTACATTTTGTCCCTTATTTTCTTGCAAATTTTCTTTCAATATCATATTTTGACATTTTTATCGCTGTTGGTCTTCCATGTGGACATGTAAACGGATTTGGTAAGGCTAATAATTTTTGCATTAGACTGTCAACTTCTTCTTTGGTTAATGCCATATTAGCTTTAACTGCCGCTTTACATGCTACTGTTGCTATAAATCTTTCTTCAATTTCTTGTTTTGCTGTTCTTGATACTGAATTTATCTCGTCTAATGTTTCTAAAAACATTTCTTTTGTTTCCAAGTCTAAGCACATTTCTGGTACGCCTGTCAATTTTATTGTATTTTCTCCAAATTCTTCTACCATAAATCCTGCTTTTCTAAACATTTGCATATTGTCTTTAGCGATTTCCATTTCTTTATGTGAAAGTGTTATTATATCAGGTAATAGCATCAATTGTGAATCTTTATTTTCATCATTATAATAGTTTGCCTTCACTTTTTCATATAATATTCTTTCATGTGCTGCGTGTTGATCTATTATATACATTTCATTTTCAATTTCTATTATTATATATGTTTTAAATACTATTCCTATAAATTTGTAATTCGGCTTTTGATATTCTTCTAAATTATCAAATACTGATGCATTCCCTAATGTCGCAATATCATCAGCCTCTTGTTTGTTATTTTCTTTTGTTTCTTCATAGTTATTTCCTTTTACTGGTTTTGCCCCAAATAGTTTCATATACATTTCTTCAAATTCTTTTGAATATTCTGATGTTTCTATATTTTCACTTGATTGTTGATTTTCTAAATTATATTCCTTTTCCTGTTCTGCAACATTTGGTATTGGTATTTCTTCATTTACAGTATATTTTATTTCTTCTTTATTTGTATCTGTTTCTACTTTTGTATTTTTTTCTTCATTTTTTCCAATGTATTCATCCAAATTTAGTATTCCAATTTTATTGTTTTCTTCACTTGAATCTTTTATTTCCTTATCATTTGCAATTTCATTTGTATTTATTTCCTTATTTGAAATTACTGTGCTATTCTCTTCTGTTTTTATATTTAAGCCAGGAGTCTCTTGTATTAATTTTTGCTTCATTTCTTGTAATTTCCTTAATACTTCTTGACTTTTTTCTAATTCTGTCATTCCTTCTTTATTATTTAATTGTTGATTAATTTGATGTTCTTGATGTGGTGTATTATATTGATTTGCACTTTGTGTTGCTTCTTTCATTTGTCTTGCTTTATATATTTGTTCAACTATAGTTTCTGCTTTTCCTCCAAACAATCCACTTTCCACTCTTTTCTCACTAGATGTGTGTTCAGGGTTTGCAACTAATTCAGCTTTTAACAAAGCATCCTTTATTGCATGATAAATTGCTTTAAATACTGTATTTTCTTCTTCAAATCGTACTTCCAATTTTGCTGGGTGAACATTTACATCAACTTTACTTGGATTCATATCTATATTTAAAACTAAAAAACTGAATTTACCTATTGGAATCATCCCTTTATATGCTTTTTCAGCAGCAGATGATAAGGCTTTATCTTTTATATATCTTTTATTTACGAAGAATAATTGGTTTGCCCTATTAGAACGCGCTATTTCTGGTTTACCAATAACTCCATATATATGCATATCTTCATATGTATAATCAGTTTCAATTAATGCTCCCGCTACATCTTTTCCATATATGCTATAAATTACTGTTTTTAAGTCTCCATTCCCATTTGTTTGAATGACTGTTTTTCCTGAATTTATTAGTTTTATAGAAATTTCTGGATGGACCAACGCAATTCTTGTAATTGCATCTTCAATATAGCCAGCTTCTGTAAAATCTTTTTTTAAAAATTTATATCTTACTGGTGTGTTGTAAAATAAATTTGTAACTGTTATGGATGTTCCCACAGGACAACCTGCCTCTGTTTTTTCTAGTATGTTCCCACCTTCAACTATTACTTTAAATCCATTTTGTTGATTTGAAGTTTTTGACACCATTTCAACTCTTGCAATTGCTGCAATGCTCGCCAATGCCTCACCTCTGAACCCCATTGATGTTACTGTGTTTAAGTCGTCTGCGGATCTAATTTTGCTTGTTGCATGTCTTTCAAATGCAATTTCTAAGTCGTCTTCTGGTATACCTTTTCCATTATCTGTTACTTTTATATATGAAATTCCACCATTTTTTATTTCTACTGTTATATTATTGGCTCCTGCATCAATTGAGTTTTCTACCATTTCTTTTATTACTGATGCTGGTCTTTCAATTACTTCTCCTGCTGCTATTTTGTTGATTGTTAGATCGTCTAATAAAACTATGTTTCCCATTTTTCTTTCATTCCTCCTCAGTATTACAAAATACTGTTCTTTTGTTACTCTTGTATTTTATCATTTATCATTTTCTTAATCAAGTATTTTATCAAAATTTTTAGTTAGGAGTTACCAGTAGGGACACCCATTAATGGTTAAAATCTTTACCAGTGGGGACACCCATTAATGGTAAAACTTAATAATAAAAATAGTTAATTAATAAATATAATTAAATACATATTAATTAAATTAACATTTTAATATACGTTTTACCATTCATGGGTGTCCCCACTGGTAAAGATTTTAACCATTAATGGGTGTCCCTACTGGTAATTTTTGTAACACTTTTTTTTTAATTCCATATTATATATTATCAAAAGAAAATCCTAATGATTTACTTTAGTTAAGATTGTTTTTCGAAAGGGGGGTTTTATATGCCAGAGAATAGAGGTTGTGGATGTGGATTTGGTGATGATTGCTGCTGGATCATAATCTTAATACTTTTAATTTGTTTCTGTTGCGGTGGTAACAGAGGAGGATGCTGCTAGTCCTTCGGACATATAATAAAGAAGCCCCTTCTTTAGGCGGCTTCTTTATTGTTTATTTATCTAATTTTTTTATTTTTACTCATTACAATTTTTTATTTAACTTTTCTAGCTTTAAATCCTAGGAATGCTACTAATCCAATTCCTAATATAATAACAAATGGTGCTAATGCTAACCCTGCTTTTGGTATTGGTTGTGGTGCTACAGTGCTGTCTACTGGAATTTTTGTTAATTTTATTTTTGGTGTTACATCAGATGTTTCTTTTTTGTCCTGTCCATCAAAGTCTTTATATGTTATATCTATTTTTTCGTTTGTATCAAGTATTTGGTCAATAATTGTTTCATCAAATTCATCTTTTAATGTAAGTTTGTATTGTATTACTGCTTCGCTTCCTGGTGACAATTTTCCAAGATTCCATGTTATACTGTTGTTTTCTGTATTGATTTTTGCAGATATATTGCTTACATCAATTCCATCAACATATGTCATTTCAAAATTATTTACTATATATTGAGGGAAGTAGTCCATTACCACTATGTCTTCTAATGCATTTTCAATTGGCATTAAATCATTACGAATTTTTTCTGTTATTGTTTTTTCGATTTCACTATCATTTATTTTGTAGAATTTACCTTTTGTTGGTTGTGTTTCTGTTCCAAATACTTCTTGTATTACTTGTCCATATGTATATGTTTTTGTTCCGTCAGTTTTGAATGTTGCTTCTTCATTATTTATTCCTGTTAACATTGTATATACATCTATATTGTTTAATGATGTTAATGTTGTTTTTGTTTCATTTATTACATTTGTTAGTCCATCATATGTAACTAAATCATTATATCCTACAGCTAAATTTGGTAACCCGTCTGTTAATATTATCATATATTTATCTGTGTTGTCATTTGTGAATTGACTTTTTGCTAACTTTAGTCCTGCGTCTAAATTAGTATATTGTCCTGTTCCCTGGATTGCAGATATTTTGCTTGTTAGTGTATTTACATCATTTGTAAAATCACATACTTTTTGCGCATCTGCTTGTGTTCCTGTAATTAGATATCCATTTTTATCTTTTTCTGTTCCCGTTGAAAATGTTGTTACTCCTATTTTTAGTGATGTTGGATTTGCTTTTAATAAGCTTTCTACTAATTTGTTTGCTGAATTTAACACTAGGTCTTTTCTTGTTGTGTTTCCACTTACAATTTCATCCATACTGCTTGAACTGTCTATTACTAACATCATTTCTCCTGATGGTATTACTTTTTTTGCATTGTTGTTCACTTTTAATTGTATTGTTACTTGATGCTTTTTTAAATCATATTCTACCATCTTTTTTTCAAAGCTTGATTTTTCATTTAATTTTATTGTACATACATTGTCTTCAACTATATTCATTGTTACTTCTGATGATTTTGCGGTTGCAAATACACTTGTGGCTGTCATTATTATTAATAAAAATATTGTTATTGCTATTTTTCTTTTCATTTTAAACACCTCATTTTTATTTTATTACAAAATTGTAATTTATGCAATATGTCAATTTGATTTTTTTGATTTTCTAAACTCTCCCAACATATATAATATTTTTAAGGATTGTGAATTGTAACTGTATACAACTATCTATCTAATGAATCTAAATTATCTAGTGCTTTTCCTGTACCAAGAGCAACACATGAAACCGCATCATTTGCAATCATTACATTTATACCTGTTTTTTCTTGTAACAATTTGTCCAATCCTTCTACTAAACATCCTCCTCCTGTCATATATATACCTCTGTCACTTATGTCTGCAGAAAGTTCTGGTGGCGTCCTTTCTAATACAGAATGTACAGCATCAACTATCATCATTGCTGGCTCTATAAGCGCTTCTAACATTTCGCTTGAATATACCTTTACATTTTTAGGTAATCCTGTTGCTAAATCTCTTCCTCTTATTTCCATACTTGTATCTTGCACTTTTGGATATACACATCCTATGTTTATCTTTAAATCTTCTGCTGTTCTTTCTCCTATCATTATGTTGTGTTTTCTTTTTATGTATTTTACAATATATTCATCAAACTTATCTCCAGCAACTTTTAAAGATGTACTTTCAACTGATCCTCCAAGTGATATTACAGCTATATCTGTTGTTCCTCCGCCTATGTCTACTACCATATTTCCACATGGTTTTGCTATGTCTATTCCTGCTCCTATTGCTGCCGCTATTGGTTCTTCAATTAAAAATACTTTTCTTGCTCCAGCTTGTGTTGCAGCATCTATTACTGCTTTTTTCTCTACTTCTGTTACTCTTGATGGTATACATATCATTGTTCTTGGTGAAAATATTGTTTTTCCGTTTATTTTGTTTATAAAATATTTTAACATCTTTTCTGTTACAGTATAATCTGATATTACACCTTCTCTTAGTGGTCTTGTTGCTACTATGTTTCCCGGTGTTCTCCCAAGCATTCTTCTTGCCTCTTGCCCAACTGCTAGAACTTCTTTTGTGTTACTGTCTACAGCAACTACTGATGGTTCTCTTAACACAACCCCTTTTCCTTTTACATATGCTATTACTGTTGCTGTTCCTAAGTCTATTCCTATATCTTGACCTAATCCAAATTTAAACATATTCTCTGCTTTCCTTTCTATTTTGCTTTTTTATTTTTTATCTACATTTCTCTTTTATTTACTTTCTTGGTAATTATCTTCTGTCTCTTTTACTATATATATAGGCCTATTTTTTACTTCTAGGTATGTTTTTGATAAATATTGCCCGATAACTCCCATACAAAATAATTGTACACCACTAACAAAAACTATAATACATGCAAGTGATGGCCATCCTGGCGTAGGATCACCATATACTAACGTTTTTATTATTATAAATACTATTGCTAAAAAAGCTATTAAACAGAATATTATCCCTAATATGGACGATAATATTAATGGAGTTGTTGAAAAAGCTGTTATTCCTTCTAGTGCGTACTTAAACAATTTCCAAAATGACCATTTTGTTTCTCCTGCAACTCTTTCTACATTTTCATATTCGATCCATTTTGTATTAAATCCGACAAAACTGAATAATCCTTTTGAATATCTGTTATATTCTTTTAGTGAAATTATTGCATTTACTACTTGTCTTTTCATTAATCTATAGTCTCTTGCTCCATCAACCATTTCTATATTTGATATTTTATTTATTATTTTATAAAACATTCTCGCACAAATACTTCTAATTGGTGGTTCACCTTTTCTTGTTACTCTTCTTGTTCCAACAGAGTCATATCCTTCATTTACAATTGCATTATACATTTGTTTTAATAATGATGGTGGATCTTGTAAATCAGCATCCATTAATGTAACATAATCTCCGTTAGACGCTTCCAGTCCCGCAAACATTGCCGATTCCTTTCCAAAGTTTCTAGAAAATGATACATATCTTACTTTACTATCTTTTTTTCTTAATTCTCTTATTATGTCCAATGTTTTATCTTTTGAACCATCATTTACAAATATATATTCAAAATCAACATTCCCTTCAAAGTCCTGTTTTCTTACTCTTTCCATTTCTTCGTAAAATAGCGGTAAAGCTTTTTCTTCATTATAACATGAAACAACTACTGATATTTTCTCCATATTTTGCTCCTTTCTAACTCTATTTTCAAATCAATTTTATTTTACTAATATATTATTATTATAAAATCTAGAAATTTTCATTAGTTCATTATTAACATATTCTACTCCATATTTTTCTATTAGAGTTTCTTCATTTGAAAATAGATTAGTTCCAAGTCCTAATTTATTTCCTTCTATATTGGCTCCAAGTGCAGCTAATGTTGTAGGATATAAATCCATAGTTGAATATATTCTGTTAGTATTTTCAGCTTCAACAGCTGGATTTATTATAAGATTTACAACTTTTTTTTGATAATCTTGTCCGTCTTCTAATTCAAAGAAATTTGATTGCATTGTTAAATGATCTCCAGCAATTACAATTGTTGTATTGTCATAATAATCTTGTTTTTGTAACCATTTTATAAAATCTCCTACTTTTTTACTTGAACATGATATTACATCTTTATATTGTTCATCCCATTTGTTTGGACAATCTTTACATCTATATCCATCTGGAAAATGTGTATCAGCTGTTAGCATTGTAAAGTTAAACGGTTCATCTTGTTCTGCTAAATATTCTACTTTTTCCTTGGCATATTCAAATAATTGATCATCAGTATATCCCCACCAAATTTTTTCATCAACCTTGCTTTCGTTTCTTGCAGATTCAAAGTCCCATATTTCATAATTTCCATGTTGTTCAAATAAATTTCTTCTTCCTCCAAATGTTGCATCAGATCCCAATAACAGATAATTGTGATATCCATTTTTTTGTAGAACTTGTCCTAAACTATATGCTCCTCCTAAAAATGTGCTATATTCTCCCATTGCATTATCTTCTATACTAAGTTTTAATGGTACTCCTGCTGTCTGTGCTGTCATTGCTCCAACAGTCCAAGTTGTTCCATATAATGTATATGCCCCACCTAATTTATCTGTATCCGAAAAATTAGTTTCTTCTTTTGCAAGTTTTGATATTTCTGGTATTAAATCATATTGTGATAATCCTCCGTCTTGCATTGAATAATATGTTGTTTCCATTGATTCCAAAAAAATGTAGATTAAATTTCTTTTTTCTTCTGGAAGTTCAATATTCGTTTTTTCTGGTTTAACATATTCACTAGCTATAAAGCTTGAGTCATGTGTTTGACTTTCTATGTATTCTTTTATATCTGTTGTTTTAACTATTTTATCTATACTTGTAATTAATATAAGTATAGATATCACTAGACTTAAAATTGTAGTTCTTCTTCTCTCTGATGTATGTATTTCATGTATTATTTTTATATCTTTTACCATCGGATATATTAATGCAAATGCTATTATTACTGTTGGTATTATTACTTTCCACAGACATTGTTTCATAAATATAACTATTATATCTGTATTAGTTCCTTCCATTGGTACTTTTAAATGAAATATTATTTCATCCATTGATAAGTGTCCAAATGTTTCATATAGCCAATCCACTGTAACTGTTGTGCCAAATGCAAGTAATAGACATATTACAATGACTATACATGCTATTCTTTTTTTCATTTATTACACCTCTCATTTTTTGCTTTTGTTAAAATCAACTATTCTTTTCCGTTTGATTTTGTATATATTTCCAAGAATCTTTACACATATCTTCTAATGTTTTTTCAGCTTGCCATCCAAGTTCTTTTTTAGCTTTTTCTGGATTTGAATAACATGTTGCTATGTCTCCTTCTCTTCTTGGTGCAATTTTATAATTCACTTTTTTTCCTGTTGCCTTTTCAAACGCTTTTACCATATCTAAAACACTATATCCTGTTCCTGTTCCTAAATTATATATGTATATTCCTGTTTGTTCTTTTTCTAGTTTTTCTAACGCTTTTAAGTGTCCTTTTGCCAAATCTACAACATGAATGTAGTCCCTAACCCCTGTTCCATCTGGTGTATCATAATCATTGCCAAATACTGATAGTTGCTCTAATTGTCCTGATGCAACTCTTACTACATATGGCATTAGATTGTTTGGAATTCCTTGTGGTTCTTCTCCTATTAGTCCACTTTCATGTGCTCCTACTGGATTAAAATATCTTAATATTGCAATATCCCATGTGTTGTCTGATTTATATAAGTCTTGCAATATTTGCTCTATAAATAATTTTGTTGTTCCATATGGATTTGTCGTTCCTCCTATTTTGCATTCTTCTGTTAGCGGAATTTTTTCTGGTTCTCCATATACTGTTGCTGATGAGCTAAATATGAATTTTTTTACATTATATTTTCTCATTGTTTCTAATAGAACTATTGCTCCTGATATGTTATTTTCATAATATTCTAATGGTTTTTGTACTGATTCTCCTACTGCTTTGTATCCTGCAAAGTTTAATACTGCTTCTATATCATTTTCTTCAAATATTTTTTCTAATGCTTTTCTATCTAAATAGTCTATCTCATAAAATTTAAAGTCTTTTCCTGTTATTTTTTTGATGTTTTCTAAGACTTCTGGTTTACTGTTTGAAAAGTTGTCTATTATTACTATTTCTCTTCCTGCTTTTAATAATTCTACTGCTGTGTGGCTTCCTATATAGCCTGCACCACCTGTTACTAATATTGACATTCTTCTTCCTTCTTTCTTTTTATTTTTTGTCTCATTTTTAAGCACTTGTATTTTATCACTAAATGATAATAATTTCAACTAATAATATTATTTAAGCATACCAAAATTTTACAGACCTCAAAAAGTCTTTAAACTTTTTGAGGTCATTTTAATTTTTGTTGTTAAAAATACTTTTTATAACATACATTAAAGTCTACATTTCCTGATATTCCATCTATTTTTCCTGTTTGTGTATATTGCCATATATCATGTGTTTTAGCATATTTTTCAAGCTGATCTGGTATTCCATCTGTTATAGTAACACTTTTATCATAGTGTGCTATCCATAATGAATATTCTTCTGGTATCTTTGATAAATCTATTTTATTAGTATACCAATCTAAGTTTGCATATATTCCAGTATTATATCCTGCATTTTTTATAACATTACCAAATGCTGTTATGATTTTTGTAGCTGTGTCTTTACTTAATGACTCCTGAGTTTTATCTTCTATATCAAAAAATATTGGTAATTCATATTCTTTTTTATTGCTTGTATTTAAATATTTTATTAAATTTTCAGCCTCTCTTCTTGCTTCATCCTCATTTGTTGCATATGAATATAAATATATTCCTAATGGAATCTTTCCTTTTTTTGCTTCATCATAGTTTCTTTCAAATTGAGAATCTACCATAAATTTAGAACGACTTTCACTATACCAACCAACTTTAGCTATCATAAAATCTATTTTTTTACTTGCTATCAGTCTATTATAATCTACATTTCCTTGCCAGTGTGATATATCTATTCCTATATAATGTCTTTTATATTTAGGAACAATTCTAATTTCAACAGCTTCAACTCTTAAACTTTTTCCTATTGAACCTGACGTTTCTCCATCTATATACCAACTTGTCCATCCCACATCTTGTACATGTGTCCTATATTCAATACTATATTCATCCGCATTTTCTAATTCAATTTTTACAGCTTCAACTCTTTTGCTTTGTGCTATTGTTCCAGCTATTTCTCCATCATATTTCCAGCCTTGCCATCCCACATCTTGTACATGAGTTTTATATTTTATTTTGGCATTTTGAGGAGCATTTATCAAATTTATTTTTAATGCCTCTACTCTTAATGCTCTACCTTCAGTTCCTGCCATTTCTCCATCTTGCTTCTGTCCTTGCCATCCCACATCTTGTACATGTGCTGAATATGAAACATGAAATGTTGTATCATATGTTATTTTACTTATTATATATCCAATTACTTTTCCATTTTTATCTATTGTATCTATTTCAATTGTATGTTGACCTGGTGTTAATTGGGTCATGTCTATTTCAAAACTATATTGAGGTGTAGGATTTTGCATTGCATTACCATATCCATTAACACCTTTTATTACATCTGGTCTTTCTGCATATTTTATTATATTCTCATCCAGAGCATTACCATCTAAATATGCTACAACTTTCGTATTTGATACATTTGCCATTTTCCATCCACGTACATTTATTTTTTCATTTTTATAATATATTTTTCCATTTTCTGCCTCATCTAAATGCATTAATACTTTTGCATTTTTTTCTACAATCTTTATTTCTATTGCTTCTAATCTTTTTGATTGTCCTTCTGTTCCTGCTGTTTCTCCATCATATTTCCATTCTTGCCATCCTATGTCTTGTACATGTACTCTATACATTATCGAATATTCTTCTGTTTCTTCTAATTCTATTTTTATTGCTTCTAATCTTTTTGATTGTCCTTCTGTTCCTGATATTTCTCCATTATATTTCCATTCTTGCCATCCTATATCCTGTACATGTGTTTTGTACTTTATCTTTATTCCTTCTGGTAAATTGTCTGAATTAATTTTTATTGCCTCTAGTCTTTTTGATTGACCTTCTGTTCCTGCCGTTTCTCCATTTTCTTTTTTTCCTTGCCAACCTATGTCTTGTACATGGGTTTCATATGTAATATTAAATTCAGGTTCTACACTATTTTGTGCATATACTTTTCCTAAATTTGTATATATAATAATACAAATCAAAAATATACTAATACTCAATATTTTTCTTGTATTCATTTTTTACCCTCCCTTGTATAAAATATGAATTAATTATATCATATTTTACCATATAAATAAATGGTAATTTTTCCAAATTTAGCTTTGTTAGCAATTGTCATAAATACCACAATTATTCTTACACTTACCAATTCGCTTTTAGGTTTCCACAGTCTTATTACCTTATTTTTTTTATAGTTAGGAAAATGATTTTCTAGCCATGTAAATAGCTTATCATATTCTTTACTTATTGTTTTATAATCTAATCTTTTAGTTGAAAATAAAATCAACCAAATAATGTATTTTAGAAAATGAGCTTCTATCATCTCGTAATTTTTTTCTAATATTCCTTCGTCTTTTAGCATATCATAACAAGCATTTATCAATTCATAAACTTGTAATTGTGTAATATTTTTTTGTATTGTGTTTGATACACTCTGTGTATTAAAGAACCAATTATATCCTACATAATTTATACATTTTACTTTTCCTAATAATAATGCCTTTAAATTGAAATACATATCTTCTCCTAAATTATTTTCTAGAAATGTTATATTATTTTGTACCAAATATTCCGTTTTGTATATTTTAGCCCAGGGTGCCATTATCATATATTTTGACCACTCATCATTATTTAATTTTAATGTTTTTAATATTTTATTTTTTTCTGTTATTCTTCTATACCCACCTACAACTGCATCATAATTATCTCTTTCAATTTCTTTTACAAAAGTTTCAATATAATCTTTATCTAGATAATCATCATTGTCCATAAACATTATATATTTACTCTTAACTTTTTGTATACTTTCATTTCTTGTTCTTGCAACACCTTTATTATCTTGTTCAATTGCATTTATTTTATCTGGATATTTTTCTTTATATTTATTAATTACTTCTTGTGAATTATCTTTTGAACCATCATTTACTACTAATATCTCAAAATCTTGATATGTTTGTTGTAAAATACTATCTAAACATTTTCCTATATATTTTTCAGAATTATATACTGGTATAATTATCGTTACCTTACTCATTATTATTCTTCCTTTTTATTAAATATTTTCTTTAATTTTATATTTGTATATATTGTATATATTCCAAATTGAATTGCCATTATCTCTAAATAAGCAATTACCGCTCCATTCATCCCATTATTATGTGTTAATATATTCGAATTTATCAAAGCAAATAATGATATTACAATATAAATAATAAATTGTGAAAACGTTTCTCTTACTGCAGTTAATACAGATGAATAAATCACACCTATTGTATATAGTGTTGCTGAAATTATTATTATTAATAAGCTTATTCTATATGCTGTTAAATTTATTCCATATACAATACCTAGAACTTCTGGTCCTAATAAATATGCTAATAATGATGCTACTGCTCCAAATCCAATAATTAAAAGTATAAGTTTTAATATCAATTTTTTTAAATTTTTTAAATCTTTTTTCTTATACAAGTCAACTATTTGATTTAAATATGGATGTATTAAAAATTGAGCTACTAATCCTATAACCGTTGCAGGCATTACTATTATTCCAAATATAGTTTGATAATTTTCTTCTAAGAAACTATCTATAGCATATTTAGGAGCATTTAAAATATATACACCTAAAAATGATATTGCAAATGTGAAGAATCCTGATTTAAATATTTTTACAATATTTTCTTTTTGAATTTTTTCTTTTAAATCAATTAATTCTACTGTCTTTTTAGTGTCATATAATATTAAAACTCCTAAATTTACAACAATTATTGCCATTGATGCTAATAGCATATTTTTTGTAATCAAATCAATTATCAAAAATGATATTATTGATATTACAGCTTTCATAAAAAAAGACTTTCCAACTATCTCTAATTTATCATGTTTTTGAAGTATTCCATATAAAACATCACTAAAAGCTTCTAGAGCCTTGTAAAATGTTAATATAAAAAACATTGCTGATTTAAGCAAATTATATCCTCTTAATGCAGAAAATAATATAACAAGTATTAACATTGCAATTGAGCTTATCATTCTATTTACTATAAACTCTTTGTCTGTAATATTTTGATTTAATTCTGTTACTTGATATATTCTCCCTGCATATACACCAACAAAATATATAATACATGCTGTTGAAAAAGCGATTGTAAATATTCCCGCTTGATCTATTCCATTTATTCTAGTAACAATTATCATAAAAAATAAAGAATTAAAAGCATTTAATCCTGTTCCTAAAACATTCCATATAAAATTTTTCCTAAATTGTACATTTTCTTTTTCCATTTTTTCTCCCATTAAAACTTTATATCTAATTTCAACTTATCTACCAAAAATCTATATGTTTTTATATATACCATTGGTAAACCTAATTTATAAAATATTGACACTCCCCATAAAGCAATATGTTTAAATCCTTTCTTTGCAGAATATCCAAATTTTAAAAATGGTGATTTTCTCCAATTTGAAAAGTTTTCATCTAAGTATTTTATTGTTTCTTTTAGCATATTTTTCATATTTACTTCTTTATCATAAGAAACTCTATACATTACAGATGTTCCCAAATGTAAAAATGCAAATGTATCTAAAATATATTTCATTTCTTCATATTTGTTTGTTTCTATATAAAGTTTTTTTACTTCTAATAGATATTTCTTTAGATTTTCCACATCTTGTTTATTTACTGTATGTATTTGAGAATCATATCTTAAATAATAATGATATAATGGTTCTGGAACAAATGCTATTTTTTTCATTTTAGTATAACAACTTGCCAAAAACATTGCATCATTAAATCCTCTAAAAGGTAAAAATCTTAAATCTTTTACTTTTTCTCTTTTATATACCTTATTCCAAGGTGCAGGGTTAATAAAAAGTGTAAAGTCATCTTTATTATTTATTTCTTTTACAGTTTGCCCAAAATTTGTCATATTTGTTGAAACAACTTTATTTGTATTTAAGTCTATTCTTTCAAATCCGCACACAGCAAGATCTGCATCATTTTGTTTTGCTGTATTGTACAATTTTTCTGCCCAAGTCAATTCCACTTGGTCATCTGTATCAACAAATGTAACATATTCTCCTGTTGCTCTTTCTAACCCATAATTTCTAGTTGTAAATTCTCCACCATTTGGTTTATGAAATGCTTTTACTTTATTTGGATATTTTTTTGCATATTCGTCAATAATCTGAGGTGCTGAGTCTGTTGAACCATCATCTACACATAATATCTCAATTTCTTGTAAAGTTTGGTTTACTAGTGCATCTAAACATCTTGGTAAATATTTTTCTAAATTATATACAGCTGCTACTATTGATAATTTATACTTGTTCATCTTTATTTTTCTCCTTTATTAAATACAATTATTTTACTTAATAAATAATTTGCTATAATTACTACTACTTGTGATACTATCTTTATAATTTTATCATTAAATTTTAATAATGTTACTCCAATAAACATTATTGCCATATCCATTAATAATGTTGCTATTCTTGATGTAACAAATTTGCTTGCCTCTTTTATTTTATTTTGTTCATTACTTTCAAATACAAATTTTCTATTTGTAATATAAGCAAATGTAACTCCAAAAAACCATGAAATCACATTTGCTATTTGTAATTGCACTGCTTCTTCAGGATTTATAAATGTGTATACACAAATATAATAGGTTACCAATGAAACCACTGTTGTTAATACTCCAAATATTAGATAATTTATTATTTCTTTATATTTTAAATATAAATCTTTTATCTTGTCCATTTTTAGACCCTTTCATTTATTGGTTATTTTCTTCTTTTTCTTTTAAAGCTATATAATGATCTAAGTCTTTTATTTTCTCATTTAATGATGTTATATGTATATTATCTATAAACACTTGCATTAGTAAAAATGCTATCATTACTAAAAATATAAAATTGACTGGCGCTGCAAACCCTAGTTTACTTGAAAGCCAAACAATTATATTAGGAAATACACTTATTAATATTAGTACTATACTTCCTAACATCCATGTTACAGAATTTTCTACTTTTAGTTGAGATTTTTTTATTTTTGTTACACATAAGAAAAATGCTACAAAAGAGCTTACAATTAATATTATTCTTAATGTTATTGACATATTTTTCACCTCTACTTATTTTTTCTAGTTATTGCTCTAATAAATATGATTGAAAACATCATATTTATCATATATTTCATAGATTTTATTGGAGTTAAATAGCTTTCTCCAAATTCTCTATCTTTCATTTCAACTTGTACTTCTTTAATTTTTAGTCCTTTTTTTGCCATATATACTAATGTATCCGGTTCTGGAGTCAAGCTAGTATTTCTATTAAATTCTGCAATTGCTCTTTTATTAAATGCTCTCATTCCAGAGGTTGTATCTTTTATAGTTAATCCTGTGGTAATTTTGATAAAAAATGATATTACTCTACTTCCTAGCATTCTAGCTGTAAATGGTTTCTTTTCTGTAACAAATCTTGAACCAATTGTTATATCTGCATTTTTTTCTTCTATTTCCTTTACTAAATCTTTTAAATATTTAGCTTGATGTTGCCCATCACCATCAAATTGAATGGCAACATCATAATTGTTTTTTTGAGCATATTTCATTCCAAGCTGAATTCCACTTGTTAACCCATAATTTATTGGTAATGATAACATATTGAAATTATTTTTTTCACAGATTTCTTTTGTGTTATCTTTTGAACAATCATTAATTATAATATAATCATAATTTGTATTTGTAGTTACATCTTTTACTGTTTTTTCTATATTTTGAGCTTCATTATATGCTGGTATAATTATTAATACTTTCATCGTATTCTCCTTAATCTCCTTAATCTATTTGATATATATATTGATTCTTTTCCATATTTTCATATTTAATACTTAAATGGAACTTTGTCCTTATATCATCTGAATAATTTACATCTGTAAAATAATATTTTACTCCTAGATCCTTTAAATTTTCATAGTTTAAATCAACTTCATAACTGTCAGTTGTTAATAATCTAAATTCTGTGTTATCAGCTAATATTATCCCAATATGTGCATATCTATTATATACATCATTGTATTTTTTTTCTGGATCTACTATATTTAACCACTGAAAATTAGGATATGAGTTTACTCCATTTAATGTATTTGCACCATTTGCTAACAAATACTGACCACTCCAATTATATCTACCTATCCATAATGCATCTTCATCTTCTTTGCAAATTGTTTGTATTTCTTTAGCTAAGTCTGTTTTGTATATTATCCCTAATCCTGAACTAATTGGGTTAATTGTAGCTCCTGCTAAAATATATATTATACACATTGTATAACAAAAAGCTTTTTTATTTATTTGTAAAACAGAATATACTATTGCAAATATTACTACTGATATTATTTCTAATTTTACTGTTGTAAAGAATTCTCTATATGATGAATTTTTTATTAAAATATATGCTCCAATTACCGCCAATAAAGATATTACTATAGAATTCTTTTTGTTCATTATATTCCTATCTTCAAATTTTTTCATTAGCATTAATGTTAATAATGTTCCTACCATTCCTAATAGTAATTGAGTTCTTGCTGTTGGTGAATAATATAAAAATGTAATTTGGGATAATATTTTATTAAATCCTATATATAACCATGTAAAGAAAAATGCATACAAACAAATTAATCCTACTTCTAATATTTTATTTGAATCAGTTATCTTTTCTTTTTTCCAATTATTTATATAGTAAATAATTAAACCTACTAATCCTACAGTAGAATACATATATGTACTAATTTCACATGGATTTGCTATGCTCTTACTATATGGTAAAAATATATTCGTAAACCCTGCAATAAATTGATTTATTGTGAAATCTCCTCCCATCTCAAATCTACTTCCAGGATATACTGTTCCCATCATTGTTTGAATATCATTCCATGCAAAAAATATAAAATAGGCAATTATGGAAAATGCAAATAATAATGTTAATCCCATAATGATATAATCTTTTATTTTTAATTTTTTAAAGTTTTTAATTAAATCATTTATCATAAATATTACTATAATATATGCAAGAGGTACTTGATAAGCCGGGTACAGCGCAAATGCAAATGCAGGTATAGAAATAACCATTCCAAATGCTATTAATATCTTTTTCCAATTTTCTTTTTCTAAATTTTCCATGTATGTATGAAATAATATTACAATTGCCATCCCCCATATATATGCATCAACTATTGCAGTGCTAAACCACCACATAATCCCTGGTGCTATAGCTAGCATTAACGTACCAGCAATAGTTAATATATTATCTTTTTTAGTAATTATTCTTGCTACTTCAAATGAAACTACTAGTAATAATATAATTCTTAACATCCACCACCAAGAAAATCCATATTCAGTTCCAAATAGTATAAATCCCCATGTTAAAGGTTTGGCTATTGTCGCATAGTTTAAAACTGGTCCTCCTGTCATTAAGATATTGCAATTTCCTTGCATGATATGTGAATTGTACATTTTATATCCATCTTGATTTAGTGTTTGAGCTAACATTGTAGGAGATTGAACCAACCATTCATCTGCTCTTATAGTCCTTGCTACTCCTAAAATAGTTTTATATCCTCCATCTTCATTTATAAAGCTTTTCCAAACATTTATTGAAGATAAATTCAATTTACATATTACACATAAAACAAAAATTGCTGTAATTATTATGTATCTTTTTTCTATTATCCAATTTAATACTTTTTTTATTTTTTCTTTATATTTTTCAATAATAAAATATCCAGTGTATATAATCTCAATCCCATATAAAATTGCTAATCTTATTACTGTACTTTTTTCAATAATAATTTTTTTTGAAAAAAACAGCTCTATTAATATTGGTATAATAATATATCCAATTATCTTTAATATTTTTTTATTTATTTTCTTCAATTTTTCCTCCCTAACAATTTATCTTGTTATAATTTATCTTAGGCAAGTCCGTGTCTAATCTGTAATTCCTATTGTAATATGGATCACCTTTAGCAATTACTTTAGACCATCTCTTTACAAATAATTCATATTCTTTTGCAAACCTTTTTTGTTTTTCTGAATTTTCTGTGTCTTCTCCTCTCGATTTTGATTCATAATGATATGCTTCTACAAATGGATTATACACTATTAAGTATTTAGCAGTTCTAACTTTTAAGCAAAAATCAACATCATTGAATGCTACAGCTAATTTTTCGTCAAATCCTAACATGTCGATATATAACTGTTTTCTTGTCATAAAACATGCTGCAGTAACTGCACTTAAATCTTGAACTATATTTATATAATCATCTTTTTTGAAGTCTTTTTCTGAAATTTCTCTATTTCTATGTCCAGCTAATCCTCTTGTTCCTATTGTTACCCCTGCATGTTGTATTGTCTTATCAGGAAAATATAATTTTGCACCACATATTCCAACATCTGGTCTTTGAGCATACATAAGCATTTGTTCCATCCAATCTGTAGTTATAAATTCTATGTCATTGTTTAGCATTACTACATATTCTCCATTTGAACATTCTACACCATAATTTACAATTGCTGAATAATTAAAATAATTTATATCATATTTAAACACTTTTATTCTTTTATCTTTTTGAATTATTTTATCATAGTATTCAAATGTTTCTTTATTTTTGCTGTTATTTTCTACAATTATTGCTTCATAATTTGAGTATGTAGACTTTTCCAATGATTTTAATAATTTATCTAAATCTTCTATATGATCCATATTTGGAATCACTAATGAAATCAATGGATTTCCTTTTATTTTGTAATTAATTTTATATTGACCTTTAAACCTTCCATCTTGTATATTATCATATTCAAGATTCATTCTTTTTAAATGTTTTTCTATAATTTTCTTTTCGTCTGCAATATCAATATTCATATTTTCTTCTGTTTCATGATACAATATTTTTTGTATATGTTCTATTTTTCTTGTTTTTTCACTAACCTGCAAAAGTATATCATATATTATATCTTTATTTAAATTTTCTAGCATTTCTTTATGAATTTTTAAAAATGTAGTTTTTACAGCAATAAATCTTCCTATATAATTTTGAGAAATTATAGTATCTCTGGCAAATCCTGGTTTAAAATGTGGTTTTATTCTTTGACCATTTATCATCTTATCATTATCTGAATATATTAATATACTATCTCTGTATTCAATTGATTTTACAAGTTCATACAATGTAAATGGCATCAACTCTATATCTTTACCTATAAAAACAATATAATCACTGTTAGAATTATCAATAATATTTTTAATATTATCCTTTTCTAATACTGAAATTTGATATTTGGTATATGTTTGTTCTTCTATGCTTTTTATAAGATTTTCATTGTCATTACATATAATTTCAAATTTTAGATTTTGGCATGACTTATATTCTTTTTGTTTTTCTAACTCTTCATTACTTGGTTCATTATTTGCTATCCATGTTGCATATTCATCTAAAATAACTTTTCCAAATCTTATTTTATTAATACAGGTTGAATATAAACCTTTAAATCCATTGTTTTTTATATATCTTAATACAGATTTGAAATTTGATATATTAATTGCTTTTATGACCTTTTTTATTTTTCTTATTAGAGAGCTCATTATTCATCCTCTTTCTTTATTATTTCTTTATCCCCATTTTTCCCAATATATTTTTTACTTTTCTTTTTCCTCTTCTTAAGAATCTGTAAACTTTTCCATGTTCGTCTTTATATATAGGCTGTGTTTGAGCTAATTCTTGTGAGGTTTTAATTGATTCTTCACTTGCCAAAAAAGCTTCTTTTTTATATAATTTTTCTATTTGTGGTAAATTATTATAATCTGTTTCTAACATATCTTTTACTGCTTTTAGAAAATATTCATAGCCTTCTTCTAAAGGATATGCTTTCATAAACTCTTTGCCAAATTCAGACATTTTTTTTGCAATATCTGGATTATCAATTATATATGCCATTGCACTTGCTATTGCTTCTGGCGTTGGTTGTGCTAATAACACTCCTTCGTCAGGCAAATCATATATGTTATTTTCTTTATATAGTTCCACTACTGGTAATCCTGCTGCCATCATTTCAAATGGTATTCTTGATGGATTTGATGCACTCATACACAAGCCTACTTTACATTTATTATATAATTCATTACATTGTTTAATTGGAATTATATTTAAGTTTTTACATTCAAATTCAAAAGTAGCTGGTATGTTAGAACCATATAAATATATTTGTATATCTGGTTTCATGGCCTTTAATATTCTCAATGCTTTTAATCCTATGTAATCACACCTTCTTGGTTTTTCTGGTTGATACACATAGCATACTGCATTTTCTTTTTTCACATTTTCTAATGGTTTATATGTATTTAAATCAGCTCCAAATGGAAAATATTCTGCAGGTTGATTAAATTCTGCTTGCATCTTATGTGATAGCCATTTTCCTATTGTTACTGGTAAAAATCCATATCTATAAGAATTTTCTGTAATCAAATATTGATCACCCATTGGAAAGAACCATGGCTCATAATCTTGTATAAAATATGCTTTTTTCTTTGCTGGTAATTTTTTTACAAATTCAACTGTCTGCCATCCTGTTGCAAACATTAAATCGTAATCTTTTTTTATATCAAATCCAACATATACTCCTGCAGTACATGGCTCATACCAGTCATTTATCTTTTGTCTTACTATTTCTGAAGTTGATACACCATCTTCTTCAAAAAATAGATCACATTCATAACCTGCTCTTATAAGTGCATTTACATTTTGAATAATCGTTCTGTGTCCTCCTGATCCCTTTCCAGGATGAGGTATTACCCATGCAATTTTCTTTTTTCCATTATCTTTTGGTGGCAATGATGCCTGCATTAGATCTCTTCTCATTTGTTGTTTCTTTTTTATTTCTTCTGGTAATTCATATAAACTAGATATTTCATCTTGTATTCTACAAATTTCTCCATACTCAATTTCTGCTTTTATATCAGTACATACAGAGCTTCCATGTTTTCTATAATAGTTTAATGCATTGGTATTCCAGCTTATTTTTCCATTTTTTAATACATTATAATAAATATACCAATCTCCAGCTACTCTGAATTCTCCTGCTTTTTCAAATATATCAGAATAATCTTGTTTTTTCCACATTACACTTGATACATTTAATATTGTATTTGTTACACTTAAATGGTTTATTATTTCTTCTTTTCCTGTCCATATATAAGATTTATTCCATTCTCCTGTTCTACACATATCATACCAATCATCACATCTTGATCGAATAAGATTATTATCTCCATCAATTTTTGCAGATTCGCAATATGATAAAACCACTTCAGGATCATCAAATGGTTTTATTAATTCTTCTACAAAATTATTTTCAGCAGAATCATCTGCCTCTGCAATCCACACAAATTCTCCAGTAGCTATATCAAATCCTTTTTTCCATTGTTTAAATACACAACCACCACTATTTTTTTCATTAACAATAAATTGTACTTTTATATCAGGGTATTCATTTTTTATTTTTTCTATCTTATCATTTATAACTTGTACACTATTATCTGTAGAACAATCGTCTAAAATAATTAGTTCATATATTGGGTAAGTTTGCATTAATATTGAATCTATTCTTTCTATTATGTAATTAGCATAATTATAATTTGGTATTATAACACTTACCTTTTTAGGATTTTCTATTTTTAATTTATTTTTTTGATTCTTATATATATCAATTTTCTTACTCATATATAAACATCCTTTCTGTACTATTTAATAATTTTTTTTATTTTTCTTTTTACTTTATTATAAAATGTATTGTTTATCTTGTTTTGAAGTTTTTCGTTTTCTTTGCTTATATTATTTATTTCGTCTATTAATTGTTTATTTGTTTCTTTTAAGTTACAATTTTCAAGTTGTTGTGCTTTAAATCTTTCATTTAAATTTTTTATTTCTGTTTGTTGTGCATTACTTCTTAATTGTAAATTATTTAGTTCTTGCTTAGTTTCATCTATATTAAAATCATGATTTTGCGAATAGAATTCCCATTCAGCATTATCTCTAATTTTTTCCTGAATTTTATTGTCCAATTCTTCAAACATACTTAAATATGGTCTTAATTTATATTTGTCAAATAATTTCTCAATTGATATAAATCTTCTTAATGAAATTGTATATACTATAGCTCTATATAATATATATTCTACAGGCAAGTTTGTTTCATTCCACTCCTGATCAAAAAAATAAAATTCATTATCAATCATAAAACAATTTTTAAAAGTCATGTCCCATAAACCATTTTCCATAAAATTTAAATCCTGTATTATATTTTTCTCTTCCACGTCAACACCATATTTTCCAAATACTGTTTTATCATAATCTTTTTCTTTGTAAGGCTCTATTGTTATTGCTTTGATATAATTATTTATAATACTTTCAAATTCCTCTACTTGTCCATTTTCTAACTTTTCTGTTAATATATTATTTAATAAATATTTTTGTTCCATATATTTACTTTTTATTTTGTCTCCATCTATATAATCTAAGGTTTTAATACCATTTTTTTGTAATATATGTAGATTTTTTTCTAAATTATCATAATGTTTAATTGCCTCTTCATGTGCAATTTGTTTTTCAACATATGTATCTGAAATTTTTGTTATTAGTTGATATTTTTTCTTTCTCATATTATTAAATGATATATATTTGTATGTTTTATCACACTCACCCTTTGTAATTTCAATTAAAAATGAATTAGCAAAAAAAGTGAACATTTCTTTATTTGTTTTTAATATTTCTCTAAACACATCAATTTCATTGAATAATATGTCTGAGTTTTTTAAGAAATATGGATTATACTTGTCTATACTATTATAGACTGGCAATTGTTCATCTGTAAATATAACATTAGGTAATTTATAATCTGGTAATGGATAGTAAAATCTTGTATTATACCCAATTTCTTTTAATATTTTTTCTATATATTTCTTAGTATATGTTTCTATTTTCTCTGGTGCATTATTATATCCTATTAAGCTGGCAAATTTTTTTCCAAATATATTTTCAGGATTTCCATTCCAAAATTTTAGTCCAAATTTATTATCTACTGCTAATAAAATTTTACCATCAACTTCTAAAAATTTTTCTAATTTTATAATAAGATTTTTCAAAATTAATTTTTCGTAATTATTTAATCCTATTAATATTATTATATTAAACTTTTCTGTTATATTTTCTAATTCATCTATTTTACTGACTTTTTGTACTCTTGAACATTTTTTTCTTAAAAAGTTGGTTAGTTCTTCAGATTTTATTCCTATTTCTAATACTTTTTGTTCTTTATTAAAAGGATACCAGTTTAATATATTGGGGCTTTGAACTATTTCCAAATATTTTCCCTCCTTAAATTGAAATTTTTATATTACCATCTTTTTCTATAATATTATTCGTTATATTTAATTCTTCCATCCATTGTCTAGTTTCTTTTGTTTTCCATGGTCCTGAATCTTCTCCACTGCCTGAATCATTTATCCATAACCAATCTGGAGTTGGCCATAAACAAATTGTAGGTTTTATAAAATCGTACACTTCTTTACTTACTCCTGATTGTCCATGATGTGCCATTTGCAGTATATCTACTTTTAATTTTTCTGATTGGTTTTTTAATAATTTTTCTCCACTTTCAACTCCTGTATCACCTAAAAATAATATATCATTTTTCCCTGTATTCATTTTTATTACCATACTTGAATTGTTTATAGCATTTGTTGTTATTTCTGGATTTTTGACACCCAGTATTTCACAATTGATATTATCTATTTTAAATGTCTCATTTAAATATACTTCTTCTACTTTATCTGCAATTTTTTCTTCTTTTATTGTATTTAAAAACTTCGTACATTCCTCATCTCTGCCATCACCATATTTTTTATACCAATTTTCATCATTTACTGTAACATATACTTTTCCTATTTCTATATTATAATTTTCTACAATGTCTATAAAACATGTAGCATGATCTTTATGTGGATGTGTTATAAACCAGTAATCAACTTTTCCTGTGTATTCATTTATTTTTTTCACTAGATTTTGAGTGTCATCAGAAGTTCCTCCATCAATAATAATAATTTTATCATTATTAGTCTTTATAATATATCCCATCATCTGACTGTGACCATTATTTTGTAATTGCTCTAAAGTTGTATTCATTTTGGTTTTTGTATTGTCTTTTACTATAAAAAACATAATAATTATTAATATCACTCCTATTAGACAACTACTATATACTACTTTATTCTTTTTCATTTTTTCCTCTTATTTGTTTATTTTTTTTATTTTTATTTTAGAGTCAAGTCGCATTAATCCTACTGTATCTTTTGTTGATAATACTTCTATTAATAATGCATCGTATTTTCTGTTTAATACCTCTAATTCTCCTTTAGCATTAAAGTGTGTACAACTAAATGATAATGTATATTTTCCTGGTGCAACATTTATAACTTGCTTAAATTCAGCTATTACTATGTCTCCTTTTTTATATTCTCCTGTTATTACTTTTTCTATAAGTGTATTAGTTCCTGCCATTTCAAGCCCTTTAAAGTCTTTAACTGTCATAGTAAATATCGGTTCCTTTACATCTTGTTTAAATAAAATTTTTGATTTTAAGACAACTGTTTTATCATTTTCTAATACTGAAATGTAGTTTCCGTTTTCATCAAACATTCCATAATCTATTACTTGTGCAGCTCCATTTCCATAATCTATTAAATTAGGATTTTCGTTAAAATGTTTTTTCCATTCTTCTCCTATTACTTCTGTATTACTTTTATAATTTGGATTTTCTTTAAGTATCTGTTTATCTGTTTGTAGTCCTGTCTTGCTTTGTTTTTCATCTAATCCTACAATAATTTTTTTATATTTTTCCACTCCTTCTTTTACATCACCATCAAATATTTTTCTTCCAGCATCAATTATTATAGTTCTAGTGCAATTTCTTAAAATGTCAGTAATACTATGTGTTACAAATAATATTGTTTTTCCACTCTCTTTAAATTGTTGAAACTTTTTAAAACATTTTAATTGGAATGACATATCTCCTACAGATAATACTTCGTCAACTATTAGTATATCTGGATTAACATTAATAGCACAAGCAAATGCGAGCCTAGCAAACATTCCTGATGAGTACGTTTTTACTGGTTGATATAAATGCTCTCCAATATCTGCAAATTCTATAATTTCTTGCTCACGATTTTTTATTTCTTCATTAGTTAATCCCATAACCTGTCCATGTTGATAGATATTCTCATAACCTGTTAATTCTTGGTTAAATGCCGTTCCTAATTCTAGTAATGAACTAATTTTTCCTTTTGATTCAATTGTTCCAGAAGTTGGAGTAACTACTCCTGTGATCATTTTTAATAGTGTTGATTTTCCAGCTCCATTTTTTCCTAATACCCCTAATACTTCTCCTTTTTTTACTTCTAGATTAAAATCATGCATAGCTTCAAAAATGCCATGTCTTTCGACTGTTGGAAATAGCGTTTCTATTATTCTGTCTTTCTTTCTTGCAAACATTTTATATCCTTTTGAAAGTCCATCTATTTTCAATACAACTTCTGATGAGGTTTTGTTTTTTTCATTGTTCATATTCTTGTTTTATCTCCTTTTCAGTATTTTTAATACTCCATACCTAATTTTAAATAATATTTTTCCGAAAAATGGCATATTCATAATAATAAAATTTTCAATGTAATATATTGGTGTTTCTGTTTTATATAATTCGTGAAATATTTTCCAACCTTTAAAGTTAAAATTTTTCTTATCTTTTATATCATTGTAATAATTTAATGCCTTTTCATTTTGTTCTTGTAATTCTTTTGAAAATTTTTCCTTGTTATTTACATATGTTCCAAAAACCCCTAATTTTACATTTATAAATAATTCTCTTACTTGCTCTATATTTTTAAATCCATGTGATATTTTGTCTGTTCCAACCTGATTATTTCCATGTTGTCTATATTTTATATATTTTTCTGGCATATATGCTAATTTTCCGTTCAAAGCTACTACAAGTCCTATCCAATGGTCGTGTATTAAATATTTAGACTCTGTTGGTATTGGTAATATCTTTTCAATAAATTCTTTTTTTGATAACACTGTACATCCAGTTACACAATTATACAAATAGTTTACTTTATAACTATTTATGTATTTGTTTATTTTTCTATTTAACAACATAAAATCTCCAAATGAAGGATACATTGTTTTTAAATCTTGATCAACCACTTCTAAGTCTCCAAATACTAAATCTGCATTCTCTTTTTTTAATGTTTCAATTGATTTTTCAACTTTCATTGGTAGCCATACATCATCTTGATCTGCCAACATATAATAATTACTTTTTACTTTTTTCAAAAGAAATTCTATTCCCTTTACTACTCCAATATTTTCTTTTTGCAAATATAATTCTATTCTTTCATCTTTTCCCCTATATTCCTCTAATATTTTAGGTGTCGAATCTTTTGAACAATCATCTGAAATTATTAATCTTATATTTTTATATGTTTGATTTAATATACTATCTAATTGCTCTTTTAAATATTTCTCTCCATTATATGTTGGAAGTAATATATCTATAGTATCAGCATTCATTTTATTTCCTCACTTTATAGCACATCTGCAAAATCTTTTTTGCTCTTTTTGAATATATAATTTCCCCATACAAATATTATTATGGTTAAAATCCAAAATATAACTGTATAAATTCCATGTCCACCTATTACTATATTACTTGTTCCCATAAAGCATTCTCTAAATCCTGTAACTAAGTACGTAAATGGCAAACATTTCATAACTCTTGATATTGTATGATGTTCTGCTATCATACTTAAATCCCAAACTACTGGTGTAAGCCACATTCCTATTTGCATAACAATCCCTAGCAAATTTGAAAAGTCTGGCACTAATGTTGCTACAGCTGATGTAAATCTAGTAATAGCAATTAAGAATATATATACTGAAAAAATCATATATAGCAATTGAACAATATTAGGAATAAATTTAAACATAATACATACTACTGTTGCTATTACCATTAAAAATAATGCTACAAATGCATTTGCAAATAATGATATTATCGGTATTATATCAACTGGGAAAACAACTTTTTTTACTAGATAACTATATCCTCTTATTGAATTACTTGCACCTACTATTCCATCATTTATTGTCATCCACATTGCCATTCCAGGCATAAACCAAACTACATATGGTGCTCCTTCTGGTCCTGTTTGTTTAAATATATATTGAAATACTATTACATACATCATCATAAATATAAATGGTTGTAAAAATCCCCATATACTCCCTAAACTTGTACTAGCAAACCTATTCTTAAAATCATTTTTTCCTAATTGTACTACTAATCTTTTATTTTTCCATAAAGTTTTTATAAATTCCATATTTCCTCCATTGCTTTATATTTATTTCCATTTTGTTTCATTTTCTTTTGTTATTCTACTATAAGAGCTATTTAAAGTCAATAATTTAACCTTAAATAGCCCAAAATTTCACTTATATATTTTTTCATTTTTAATGATTAAACCTTTTCATATAACAAGTCAATCACACTTTTCATAATCTCTTTATCATCTAATTGTTTATTTATATTTTCTGTAATGCAAATTATCATTTTTTCTTCGTCTTCAAAATATTCATATGTCTGATATTCATCCATATCCTCAAATGAATAATCTTGTATCTCTCCTGTGATTTCATCTACTATATAACATTTACTTGATATTGTTATACTATATATTTTATCACCATTTATAGCTTTTTCCATTTTTTTATCATAATCATTTTGATTGTTTTTATTGTCTATTTGTAAATATCCATTTTCATCTATACTATATTTTGATAATGTTACACTTGATAAATATTTTAAAAACTTAGTTCTATCTTTTTCATAAATCCAAATTCCTTTTTTTCTTGGTTGATTATTATCAAAAACATCATCTAATTCTTCTTTGTATGGCATTGAACCTTTTATCATTCCAGCAAATGCAACCTTATATTTTATGCTACCTTTTATTGTTGCAACTTTTATATTATTTTCTCCTTCTTGTACTTCATATAAGTCATTTTCTCCTTGTTTCCCTGTTTCCTTTATTAATTCTTCTAAATGTTCTTGAGATGTTTCTTCTTTTTCATCACTCCCTTCTTTTATCTCTTCATTTATTTCTTCTTTTTTTAATATTGTATTTTGATTTTCTTTTGACTTATTTTTTACAAATATCAAACTCAAAACCATTCCAAAAAGTAATATAATTATTAATATTATTAATACTATTTTTTTATCTTTCATATTTTATAATAAAAAGGTTACAAAATATAACCTTTTTTCCTTTCATTAATTCATATTTTTAAGCATGTCTAATGTTGCATTAATATATCTATTTGCAAAGTTTCCATTTACAACTGATTGATGTCCTGTAACCCCTTGGTTTGGTAATTCTATTAATGCTGTTTTAGCAGCTCTATTTGTTGAACCCAAATAAGTTCTCCCCCAAGCTATCATATATCCTGTTCCATATCTTCCAACTGATTTTTTGTTGTTTTCTGGAAATTGTCTGTCATAATATGAACAGATTTCTTCATTTCCTATTAATTGTTGTGTCCATCCATGTAAATCTACTAATAGTGTTTGCCCATTTTGTGATTTATTTGCCAACATAAAATCTCTTAATGCTTGAGCTTCATATGCTTGAAATCCTGCTGTACCGTTGTAGTTTCGATTAGAAGTAAATCTTGTATACGCATCTCCTATTTGCCAACATCTATTCATATCAATTCCTTTATTGTTAGGAGCTTGACTATATAGAGTTGTTCTACCTGGTCCATTGTTTGTCCAACCATTTGCCAAACCATCTTGGTTTACTTCAGGAAACACATATATTGTCCATTTATCAGCTAAATTGTAATCTTTATCATTTAATAATTTATTATAAAATTGATTTGCAATATCAACTAATTCATATCCATCTTTACTCCATATATCTTCATATCCATGAATTGCAAAAGTGGCAAAATATACATTTGGTCCATTACCATATTTTAAATATTTTAAATCATGTCCACCTTGTCCAGAAACCATAAGTCCTGTCTGTCCATATATTCCTGATTGATATTCTATTTTTGGTCTAATATTTATATCTACATTTTTTTCTAAAATTAATTCATTATTACTATTATATACTTGAATTTTTAAATTTCCTTGTTGATTTGCTAATCCCTTTAAATCAATCATTGTTTCAAATCCTGGTAATGGATTCTTTTCTTCACCACCATAACCTTTTATTATTTCAAGTACATCTTTTCTTGCTGTTCTTGTTATTTCAGACTTAATTTCTTGATTATTAAATAATATCTTAAGTTTTATATTATCCATATTAGACATTACCCAACCTTTAATTTTTGTATTTTCCGCTCCTGTCTTATTATTAGGTTCATCTAAAAACATTGTAATTCTATTATGCGCAATTTTAGGAACTATTCTTATTGCAATTGTTTCTATTCTTAAACTTCTTGCTTCTGTTCCTGAAATTTCTCCATCGTTAGCCCAATCTTGCCATCCTACATCCTGTATTTGTGTCCTATATTCAATACTATATTGTTCTGTATTTTCAAGTTCTATCTTTATTGCTTCTACTCTTTTGCTTTGTGCGATTGTCCCAGCAATATCTCCATCATATTTCCAGTCCTGCCATCCTACATTTTGTACATGAACTCTATATTTAACTTTTACGTTTTCTGGTGCATTTATCAAATTTATTTTTAATGCTTCTACCCTTAATGATTTTCCTTCAGTTCCAGCTTTTTCTCCATCTAGCAATTGTCCTTGCCACCCTACATCTTGTACATGTGCCGAATATGCAACATGGAATTCTGTATCATATTTTATTTTTGTTGTTATTGTACCTATTATTTTTTTATTCTTGTCTATTGTATCTATTTTTATTGTGTGTTGACCTGATGTTAATTTCGTAGTGTCTATGTCAAAACTATATTGTGGTGTTGGATTTTGTTCTGCATTCCCATATCCATTTACTCCTTTTATTACATCTGGTCTTTCTGCATATGTTATTTCATTTTCGTCAATTGGTGTTTCGTCTAAATATGCTACAACCTTGGTATTTGAGACATCTGCCATCTTCCAACCACATATATTTATTTTGTCATTTTTATAATATGTACTTCCATTTTTTCCTTGATCTATATACATCAACACTTTGGCTTTTTTATCCACTATTTTTATCTCTATAGCTTCTAACCTCTTAGATTGTCCTTCTGTTCCTGCAATTTCCCCATCATATTTCCAATCTTGCCATCCTATATCTTGAATATGTACTCTATACATTACAGAATATTCTTCTGTCTCTTCTAATTTTATTTTTATAGCTTCTAGTCTTTTAGATTGTCCTTCTGTTCCTGCAATTTCTCCATTATTTTTCCATCCTTGCCATCCTATATCTTGAATATGGGTTGAATACTTTATTTCCATTGTTTCTGGCATATTATTTATTTTTATCTTTATAGCTTCTAATCTTTTTGATTGTCCTTCTGTTCCTGCCATCTCTCCATTTTGTCTTTGTCCTTGCCAACCTATATCTTGTACATGCGTTTCATACATGATATTAACATTTTCTTCTGTGGCAGCTTTTACATTGTTATTTATATAATTACTTGAAAGTCCCACCATTAGAGTCACTAACATAATTATGAATATTTTAAATAAATTCTTTTTGTATCTCATTTTTATACTCCCTCAATTTTATTTTCATTTTGTAAATCTTATATAGCCCAAAATTGGAAAATGAAAAAGCACACACTCTCTAATCATCTTTTTAGCTTGGTTCTTACCAGCCAAAATCTTAAAAAATTCATTCAAATTCCAATTTGTTTTAGAAGATTTCAAAATACCATCATAGTACCTCTCTGCTTCATCAATAAACTGTTCATCCTGTTTTATAGAAACATACTGTTTACACATTTTTATTCCACCTAGATAAGCTCTATCAATTGCGTCTTTCCTATATTCCAAAAAAGACTTATAAGTATTACCATGCTCTTGTTTCCATCTATCTAAATTCTGATTTAAACTTCTACCCCCAAAAACATTTAAACCATGTAGTCTATAATCAAAAAGAGGTTCCTCAATATAACACATACCTTTTCCTTCATTTGCAATAAAAGCTGCAAGCCAATCATGTGCAATAACACCTTTTTTAAAAGGAATCATTTTATCTTTAACTGATTTTGTAATAATTTGTGAACACCCAATTCCAACGCATCTTGAAATGGCCAATTTATTTTTTCCTTTTATTAATGGTACATTTTTATATTTAAAATAATCATCTTGAATAACAATTCCATCCTCATCAACTTGTCTACAATTGCAATAAACCATATCAACATTTTCTTCTTTTATTCTATTTAAGCTTTTTTCTACTTTTTCCTTGTACCAAATGTCATCATGATCTGAAAACATTATATAATTTGCAGTCGATTGTTGTAGCAAAAATTCAAAGTTTTTATTATACCCTAAATTTTTAGGTTGAATATACAATTTTATTCTATTATCTTTTTGCCCATATTCTTTTAGTATTTCAGCTACTTTTTTATCACTAGAATTATCATCACTTATATATATTTTTATATTTTTATGTGTTTGTCTTAATATGCTATCTATTTGTTTTTTTAAATATTTTTCATTTGTATTATATGTTGTGACCAATATATCAACTAATTCTTCCATATAATATTCCTTTCAATCGTGCAAGAACCAATGCCTACTATTGTCGCACTGTTTCCTAGTACTGTTTCTCTAATTTTTCATTAAAGTACAATTTTGCTATCAATTTTAATTCATTTAATGATTCATCTTTTAAATTAAATGAATACAATTTTTTTGGTGGCGCCATTGTTATATATTTAATAGCAGTTGCTGTACTCTCATTCATTTGCAAGCAACTTTTATCTTGTCTACCACATGCCTCACATTTAAAGCCATTATCTCTTAAGCTAAAATATTTTAAACTTTCTTTTTCTTTGCAATTTACACATTCTGTAATCCTTGGCGTAAAACCTAAAAAGCACAATAATTTAATTTTGAAAATGCTTATTATTAGCTCAGGATTTTTATCTGTTTCTGATAATGTGTATAATGTATTTAAAAATAATTGCAGAATTTTATAGCAATTCTGATTTTCTTCTGTAACATCTCTTATAATTTTTGTAATCTCCACTGCATAATTCAATTTATCTAAATCTGTTCTTAGATTGTAAAACACTTCAATTGTTTCACATGAATTTATATTATATGTATTAGCTCCTTTGTACATTAGATATTCCCCAAAACACAAAAACTGCGTACCTGCAAGTAAGGCGCTTTTTTGTCTTCTAGCGCCTTTTGCAACACATGATATTTTACCTAATCCAGGAGTCAACATTGTTAACATCTTATCATAATCACCTAAATTATTTTCAGATATTATTATACCACTCATTTTTATTGTTCCCATTTTGTTCCTCCATTTGATGCTGAATCTGCTGTATTGTCTCTCCTACTATTTGCGTTTCGCTTTGATGTATTTGTTCTCCTCCGCTTCCTATTTGACTTTCTATATTTTGTATTTCTTTTAATTCTAAAAATGTATTTATATCTCCTGTATTTTTAAATGTATTCCATGCCATTTTTTTAATCATAAGCTCACTTCCTCTAATTCTATCTTTTGCAATTCTAGCATAAATTATTCAAACGTTCCATATTATTGCAATTTGAATTTCTTAACTATTGCTGAATCATCCTGCCAGTCTTCTTTTACTTTAACCCAAGTTTTTAAATTAACTTTTGTTCCAAAATTTGCTTCCATATCAATTCTTGCTGCTTGACCTATACGTTTAAGCATTTTTCCTTCTTTACCTATAATTATTCCTTTATGAGAATTTCTAAGGCAATAAATTGTTGCTTCAATATCATATAAATCTTCACCTTTTTGATTTTTTCTAAACTTCATTTTTTCAACTTCAACATAGATTCCATGCGGAACTTCATCTTGTAAAAATGTAAGAGCCTTTTCTCTAATCGTTTCTTCAGCAAGCTGTCTTAAAGTTTGGTCTGTATATTCTTCTATATCATAATATGCAGGACCAGGTTTTAGGTTCTTTTCTATTTCATCTAAAATAATATCTTTATATTTTTCTTTTAAAGAAGATATAGGAATAACGGCCTCAAAATTATATTCTTTTTGATATATATCAATTAAATGAAGCAATTTTTCTCTTTTAACTAAATCAATTTTATTTACAATTAATATAGCTTTTTTATGAGATTCTTTTATTTTTTCGAGGATCCTCATATCTCCTCTGCCAATATCTTCACTTGTAGCTTCTATCACAAATAAAATCAAATCGATTTCATTTATAACCCCAAATGAAGTTTCCACCATTGTTTCATTTAATTTAGTTTTAGGTTTATGAATTCCTGGTGTATCTATAAATATAATTTGTGAATTTTCTCTATTAACAATTCCTTTAATAGCTGTTCTTGTTGTTTGAACTTTATTTGCTGTTGCTGCAACCTTTTCTCCTACTAACATATTTAATAATGTTGATTTTCCTACATTTGTTCTTCCTAGCATCGCAACAAATCCTGACTTAAATTCTGCCATTTTGCATTCCTTTCTTGGGACATTTTGTACCGGGTACATTTTGTCCCGTTTTTACTCTTCTACTTCTTTAACATCATATTCTAAAACATTTATTGTTTTTATAATTAATTTTGAAGCTATATCATTCTCGTCTTCTAATCTTCCAACTCTAATAACTTTTTTACTTTCTAAACTTATATCTGTGTCTAATATTTTAGCCAATATTCTTGTATCTTTATCCATTCCTAATGGCAATGTTTTATTTTGATTATCATAATAAATACAATTTGAATAAGCTATTGATTTGATGTTTTTATCAAAATTCATTTTATACAAATTGACTTTTCCACTTTCTGTCTCTTTTAGTGCATTTTCTATTTCTTTTTCTGGATTCAAGTTGAAGATATTAAATTCATTTGTGTCGATATTCTCTTCTTCTTCTATCCACTTATACCCTGCCACATTTTGAGGCAACTTGTTTTTTTCTATTGCTGTTTCTATTATATTTATTGCATTTTCTAGTGCTGCTTTATATTCAACAGTTTTCAGTGTTTTTGAAATCCTTAATATAGAATATTTATTTTTTGGGTGTTCTCTATGTGATTTATTAGCTAATTTTGTTATTTTTCTTGTATCTTCTGATAATCCTCCAAATATATCTATAACTTCTTCTTCTGTAATGTCTTTTTCATTTTGCAAGTCTTTTTTTATTTTTTTCATATATTGCTCAAGTTCTTTTGCTGTAGTATTTTCTGTTTTTAATTTATTTATTATTTCTAGTTGATCTGTTGTTGTTAGATAAATACAGTCTAGTTCTTCTTTTGAAAGTTCTTTTCTTTGAGCCTTGTCCATTACTTCACCAAATTCTTGAAAATCTTCTTTATAATCAAATACTTTTGAGTGTGGTTTTACATTTACTGTTTCTTCTTCACCTTCTTCTAACGCTTTTACCTCATCTTTATTACTATATTTCCAAAACTCGAATATACTTTTTTTGTGGCTATCTATCTCGTTTATATATGATGTTGCATTTTCTATCTTTTTTTCTAAATTAAAATTTTTTAATTTTAATGCTTTTATATCCATCTTTGTTTTTTTCAAATTGTTTTCTCTTTCACTTGCATCTTTTCCTTTTTGAATTAGTTCATCTAGTGTATATTGCATTTTCATTTTTTCATCTATTTTTTCTTTTATTTCTAATATTTCTTCTTTTTCTTCATCAATAATTATTTCCTTTTGTTTTGATTTTTTTCCGCTATATTTAAAGAAATATTTTACTTTTCCTAAAAATGTTTTTTTACACTCTAAAAATGTTGATATTTGTTTTTCTTTATTTAAATATTCTATTTCAAGTTCTTGTGATTGTCTTTTTAATTTTCTTAGTTTTCCTTGTATTCCGCCATTTTCTTCGGTTACATTCTTTTCCAATTCTAGCAAATTTTTATATTCGATATTTAACCATTCACTTAGTTTATCATATTCCATTAATTCGTCATTGTAATAGAATTCTAAGCTTCCTTGTCTATCTATTCTTGTTTCAAAATTATAATAATTTGCTAATTCTGATTGTATTATAAATAAGGCTTTTACTAATTTAAAAAATTTTGTAGCTTCTATTTTATTTGAAAGTTTTACTTTGTATTCTGATTTTATTGTTCCATATACTTCTGTTTCTCCGATTATCTGTAAACTTACTTTTCCAGTTTTGTCGTATACTTCATAAATTGATGGCCAGTCTTTTGTGAATAACCATAAATAATTTTCTAAACTTTGGATTTCTGTTTTGTTTAATAATTCTCTACTATAATCTGCATTGCTGATTGGTACAAATATTTTTCCTGCTTTTTTCTTTTCTATTTGTTTTTTTAGTACATAGAAAAATGTTGAATAGTCTTTGTCTTCTGTTGGAACTATCATAAAGTATTGTTCAGTTTCTTCTGAATAATATATTTGCCATAAATAATTTCCTGAATATCTTACTTTAAATGGTATTTTTTTGTTTATTATTTGTTGTTCTTTTTCTATTTCTATTATATCTTCTATTTTTATTTCTTTTAACATTCTTAAAAAGGTATCATATTTTTCTTGATTTTCTTCACTTTTTGAATCCAAATATGCTGCTAATGGACTTGCCTTTGAATATTTTTCTTTTATATCATCTAACCTATTTGTTGGTGATAATAATATTTGTATTTCTTTAGGTGATACAAATCTATATTGTCTGTATTTTTTTTCATCGAATCCAGCATTAGGTCTAAATTGTAAGTCTTCTACTAATTTTAATGTTTCTGGTATTTCTTCTAAATTTAACCCTATGTATTCTAATTTTTCATTTATCTCTTGAGTTTTATTTATTTTTTCCAAAGTAAGTTCTCCTCTCAATTCTTTATCCTTTTCTTTCATATATATTTTACTATGCAGATACAAAAATAGCAAGTGTTTTTTGCTTAAAATAGTGTAAAATTTCACTTGAGTTTTCGGCAAAAATTTGCTATAATAGTAGTGTTACCAATAATCTAAATGATTAATATCAGAAAGGGAATTTATGGACGAAAAATTAATATTAGAAATCCAATCTATCTTAAAATCTTTGATTGAAGGAGGAGATAATAACCAAGGTAGTCTTATATGGGAATTAAATATGTATGTAGATAATTTTCTTCAAACTTTTTCTCAATGCAAAACATTAAAAACAGTTCTTGAAGAATTAGGTGTTACTGTTACACTCTGCTGTAATAATTCTATTGAACTTGCTCATCAAAGTGATTTTTATTCTTTTGACGACTACACTCAAAAAGTATTCCGCGAAAGCATCGGTACATTTTCTCTTCATTATAATATTTTTAAAAATTGTATTGATGAAATTTTACAAGTTCATTATAATACTGACTTAAACATTCGAGAATTTGTATATGCAATTTCGATTGGGTACCACATATTATATTATAATTATGATGCCACACCTACTGAATTCCTATCCCACAAAATTCGTTATAATGATATGTTATTCTCAACTCCTCAAGAACATATTATTTATTGCGTTGCATTGATGTTTATGTACCCATTATCTTATGTGATGGAAAATTCAACATCTATTTGCAAAAAATCAATAGATAACTACCACTATCTACCTCCATTAAGCGTTTACAATGAAGTTTGTCCCAATAGACATGTCCTTGAGCAATTGACGTTTATGGATTTCAGGCTTAGAGATGTAGAACATTTGATGTTTTGGTTGTCTCAAAACCGGCCAGAAGAATTCAAAGATTTAAAAGAAAAATACCCATTATTGTTCATTAATTATTAATGATAAAACTCTCTTGGTTAATCCAAGGGGGTTTTGCTTTTTACTACAATGTATTTAATTTTTCTTCTTTATATGTTAGAGTTTATAGGTTTACAATAGATATGTCACACCAAATAATAAAAAAGGAAATACCAATATGATATAATGTTTTTACCACAAAACTAATATCGAAAGAAGGTATTTCCTATGAATAGTATAACACAAGATATAATATTTAAGCAATCAGTTGTAGAATATTCATTAAAACATGGAGTGACAGAAGCAGCGAAAAGATATAAACATCATAGAAAAACAATATATAGATGGAGAGAAAAATATGATGGAAGTAGAAAATCATTAGTGAATAAATCAAGAAGACCACATTCACACCCAAATCAACATACACAGGAAGAAATAAAAATGATAAAGAAATATAAGGCTCAAAATCCAGATGCAGGGTTAGTGGTATTGTGGATAAAATTGATGAGAAACGGATATACAAGGCAAATAACGAGTTTGTATAGGGTAATGCAAAGACTAGGAATATATAAAAAGGCACCAAGTAAAAAGAAAAGATATGAACCAAAGCCATATCATAAAATGAGTCATCCAGGAGAAAGAATACAAATAGATGTAAAATATGTGCCGCAGAAATGTATGTCAAATGAATTGAAAGAGCTAGACTTCTTAAGCATTTCCAATAAATTTTATGATGGTTGCCATGAATTGACATTTATGGATTTCAGGCTTAGAGATGTAGAACATTTGATGTATTGGTTGTCACAAAACAGGCCAGAAGAATTCAAAGATTTAAAAGAAAAATACCCATTATTATTCATTAATTATTAATGATAAAACTCTCTTGGTTAATCCAAGGGAGTTTTGCTTTTCACCATAAAATGTTAATTTTTTTGTTTTTTTAAAAATATCTATTGACAAAAATAAAAATACCTATTATAATAATTCTTGTCAATATTTATGGCGAAGTAGCTCAGTTGGCTAGAGCATCCGGTTCATACCCGGCAGGTCGTAGGTTCGAATCCCACCTTCGCTACCAAATATATATAAATAGCAAAAATGAGATGTTTCAAAATTTTTGGGACATCTTATTTTTTTTGATTTGACTACTATTTAGCTATTCAGTTTAATATAGAAACTTAAAAAAAGTCTTTTTAATTAAAATATTTTGAATTAATTGAAATTATATTGTAAAATTTTACTATGTTCGCTTGTTTTTTAGTAAAAAATGTTATTTAGTGTTGTACATAAAAAATGAGAATAAGCAGAGTGTGTTGCCACCTTTAACTCTTTGATGTTTACATACTACTTCCACGACTTCTGGTTGTGAAATTGATTTATTGGGGTGGTTAATATGGTAGAATCAGCATTATTAAATATTACATATCTACTTTTCTTCGGATTAGTAGGAATGACTATCATAAATTTTGCCTTGTTAATCATCATTTGTATTTTACTACATAGGCAATAAAAAATAAACCATTCTGCTTTTGACGGAGTGAATGGTTTATTTAAAATCAATCATTTCTGATTGATTTTTTTCGCGTTCTATAAGCTGAACCAAAAAATATAAGATTGGATTTTTTAAAATAATTGACGCATTATGTTGATTATGTTATAATTTATCATGTTTCTAGTAAATTACTAGAATTAATTTAATAATCTCCTTATGGAGTTTACATATATAACAAGTAATCATCAATAAATATTTAAGGAGGTATTTTAATGACTAAAAAAGACAAAAATTTCTACATATGGACTCTAGAAAATTGTATCAAAAGCACCTATGAATATTGGGGCATTGATATGATATCTATGTATAAGAGTATCGAAAAAGATTTTCCTATTGCTGCTGTAGCTATTAATAATATCTATCCAAGTTTAAAAAATTATCCAGCTACAACTCAATTCTTAGTTTTTGAAGATATTCGGTATGTTTTTGAAGCTATTGCAAATTTAATTCCACAACATGAAGATTTACTTTTTGATATAAAAACCAAAGAACAATCTTCAGAATATGAAAGATTAAATATTTGTTCTTGGAATAAATTCGTAAAAATAAAACGTATAGATCTACTTATGGCAGTCTTGCTTTTTACAGAAGAGTTTATTTTACAGCCTATATCAGCTGAAAATGTAGCTCTTACATATAATTCTCTTGCTGTGGATGGAAATTTTGTGAAACTTAGAGTATCTAAGTTTCAAGATAAAACTAACGTATCCATCCTGATTAAAGATGTTATGCTTTTGGAATATATTCTGCTTAATTAGTCATAAGCCATTATTATTTTATGTAATAATGGCTTTTATATTTTTACCAAGCTTGCAATTTTATGTAAAATATGTTATACTATAATTGCATTAGGAAATATTCCTTTTGTAGCAAAACCTCGTGTTTGCAGTAACTTGTCAACAACAATAGTAAAAATTTTGGAGGTACACAAATTATGAAACTCACTAATGAAAGCGCGAAAACTATCAAACTCGGAAATGTAATCAAATTTTCATGGGACGACGAAATCGCCGGTATTACGTTAAGCATGACCGGTGTGGTCTATGCTAATGATGAATCCGGCATCAAATGTAAACGAGAAAGATTTGGTTCGTTTGCATTTCGTCCGCAGATGTTTGACGGAAAAATCGATTTTGAGATTTTGACCGAACATCCGCCGGTAGCAATATTCAGTGGCGAGTTTGATTATGTAAGTAATCAAATTTAAAAGAGTTTCAAGAGGGTCTCCTATTTCATTAGGATACCCTCTTTTCATTTATTATATGTTCACTTTACTTACCCACTCTCTTTCTAATCTTTTATCTATTATATCTAAAATTTCTTCCACGACATCCACAATTAGAAAAATTCGAATTTATGTCATTTGTAGATAAAATATTCCCATTAGAAAGTGCAATATTATTATCATTATTACATCCACAATTGCAACAATTACTATTATCATTGTCTCTACATTGAATTGTGTTTCCATTTATTCTTGCTAAAACTGTCCCATTACTATTAACTATTGTAAGAGTATCATCACTGTCATCATTATTATTGTTGTTATTATTATCACATTCACAAGTTAGGCATCTATTATTTCTTAAGAAATTTGAATTTCTAAAAATGCAGTCTAAAAATGCTACTATAAATGCTAATATTCCAAGTGCTATTGCTATAATTACAAATGTTGTGTTATTGAATACTGCTGCTACTATTAAAAGTGCTGCAAATATAGCAAATCCAACTAATATTGGACAGTGTATAATTCTTTGTAATACTATTGCAAATATTATTACTGCAAACACGATTGAAAAAATTATAAATAAATTCATAATTATATATCTCCTTTTATATATTTTATGAATTTTTTCATATTTTGTTACGACATGAGCAAATCAGATACATTTTTTCAATCTTAAATTCTATTAATAAAAAGAAAAAATATATCTAATTTGCTCTATAAATACATAACTTTTACTAAATATAATCCATTAGGAGGCAATGTTTTACCTGCATTTTCTCTTTTGCCCTCTTGTATTATCTTAGGGATTTCTTCAGGTTCAATTTTTCCAAGACCAACATCAACTAAAGTTCCTGCAATAATTCTAACCATATTATATAAAAAACCATTACCTGTAAGTTCTATAAAAATTTTCTCATTTTCTTGGTACACATTAGCTTTATATATTGTTCTAACACTACTTTTGCTACTTGTTCCACTTGCTTTAAAAGCCTTAAAATCATGTTCACCTTCAAAATACTTAACAGCTTTTTTCATTTTTTCCACATCAAGTTTTTGAGGAATATGAGTTTCCAAATTTCTATATATAGCAGTGCCCTCTGGTGAATTATTTATAATATATCTATAAGTTTTTCTTTTACAGCTTAATCTACTGTGAAATCTTTCATCAACTTCTTCTGCTTTTTTTATAACTATTGATCTTTTTAATTTTGAATTTATTGCTATTGCAAATTTTTCTATTGGAATTTTTGAATTTGTTTTAAAATTTGCTACTTGTCCTAGTGCATGTACTCCTGCATCTGTTCTTCCTGAAGCGTTTAATTCTACATCTTCTCCAGTTATTTGCTTTATTGCTTGTTCTATTGTACCTTGAATATTTAATTTTGTAGGCTGTTTTTGCCACCCATTAAAATCTTTTCCGTCGTATTCTATTGTTAATTTAATATTACGCATTGCTTACTCTCCGTT
>CAKPDR010000005.1 GCA_934149075.1 uncultured Clostridia bacterium
AAGTCAACACCTGTTACTTCTTTTATTGCTTCTATCATTGAAATTCTTTTCCATGGTGATTCTAAATCTAAATCTGTTCCTTGATAGTTTATTTTAGCTGTTCCTAATACTTTTTGAGCTACTGTTCTAAACATATCTTCTGTTATATCCATCATATCATTGTAATCTTCATATGCTGAATATAGTTCTATATTTGTAAATTCCGGATTGTGTTTTATATCCATTCCTTCATTTCTGAACATTCTTCCCATTTCATATACTTTGTCAAACCCACCTACAATTAGTCTTTTTAGATATAATTCATTTGCTATTCTTAAATACATATCTAAGTCTAATGTATTGTGATGTGTTATAAATGGTCTAGCTGCTGCTCCACCTGCTATTGTATTTAATATTGGTGTATCAACTTCCAAATATCCCTTACTGTCTAAATATGCTTTTACTTCTTTAATTATTTTACTTCTTAATATAAATGTTTCTTTAACTTCTGGATTTACTATTAAATCTACATATCTTTGTCTATATCTTAAATCTACATCCTTTAATCCATGAAATTTTTCTGGTAATGGTCTTAATGATTTTGAAAGTAATGTTACTTCTTTTGCATGAACTGAAATTTCTTCTGTTCTTGTTTTAAATACAAAACCTGTTATTCCTATTATATCTCCAATATCCCATGTTTTGAATGCTTTATAGCTTTCTTCACCCAAATCATTTATACTTACATAACTTTGAATTTTCTCGTCACTATCTTGTATTGTGCAGAATGATGCTTTTCCCATAATTCTTTTTGCAATTATTCTTCCTGCTACTGTTACATCTTTATTTTCAAATTCTTCATAATTTGCTTTTATTTCTCCAGCTGTATTTGTTCTATTAAATTTTGTTATTTCAAATGGATCTTTTCCTTGTTCTTGTAATTCTTTTAATTTATCTTTTCTTATTTGAATTAAATGGTTTTCATCTAATTCTACTTCTTGATTTTGCTTATTTTCTTGCATCTTTTCATCTCTCCTTGTTTTATCTAAATACAGAATTATTATAATGTATTTTCTTCCAAAAATCAAGTATTTATGTAAAATATTGTATTATTATTGATATATTACATACATTATAATATAATCGTTTTTAGGAGGTATTTATTATGTTTGAAAAATATATTGATAGTCTAAAAGATGAAATTATCGCAGAAACTTGTAATCTTATAAATATTCCTAGTGTTTCTGAGGAAACTAACAATCCAGATATGCCTTTTGGCAAATATGCTAAAGCTGCCTTAGAATATGCATTAAATCTAGGTAATAAATTAGGCTTTAGAACCAAAAACATCGATGGTTATTGTGGTTACATAGAATTTGGTGAAGGTGATGAACTTTTAGGTATAATTGGTCATTTGGATGTTGTACCAAGTGGTGATAGTTGGAATACTCCACCTTTTGAGGCAACTATTAAAGATAACAAAATATATGGTCGTGGTGCTATAGATGATAAAGGCCCTGTAGTTGCATCATTATATGCAATGAAAGCTATAAAAGATAATATGAATATAAATTGTAGAGTTCGTCTCATTTTAGGTATTAATGAGGAAAAAGCTTGGAAATGCATTAAGCATTACAAAGAAGTTGAAGAATCTCCTTCTATAGGTTTTAGTCCTGATGCAGACTTTCCTTGTATCTATGCAGAAAAAGGAATTTGCACAGTTTATATAAAAGATGACTATACTAAATATGAAAATTTACCAATTAGAATTTCTAATATTGATTGTAATAATAATGCAATTAATGTTGTTCCTAAAAAATGTGATGTTACACTTGATATTGATGTTTCAAAAATTAGCTTATCTGATGTTACAAATTTTATTGACGAAGAACTTAAAAATTTAAAATTTGATATAACTTACTCTATAAATGGAACCTCTATAATTTTACATTCTGCAGGAATCCAAGCACATTCTGCTCATCCTGATTTAGGTAAAAACGCAATTTCACCTATGATAATTTTACTTAATAGAATTTTTAATCGTTTTAAATATAAAATTGAATTATTTGAATTTTTTAAAAATTATATTAAAACTGAATTTGATGGAAAATCTTTAAATATTGATTTTGAAGATGAATCTGGAAAACTTACTTTAAATGTTGGAGATTTTAAATTTTATGAAAATTATTTGCAACTTGGTATTAACTTACGTATTCCTATAAATACATCAATTGATACTATAACAAATTTAATTGATTTAAAATGCAAAAATTATTCACTAGATACTTATGTTGATGGAGTTCAGGAATCTCTTTATGTTCCAAAAGATAATTACTTAGTTAAAACTCTTTGTAATATTTTTAATAAAATGACTAATTCAAATTCTGAACCTATTGCTATTGGCGGGGGCACTTATGCAAGAGCTTTTAAAAATTGTGTTTCTTTTGGTGCTAATTTTCCTGGAGATACTGATATGTGCCACCAAGCTAATGAGTTTATTGATATTGATAAATTAATGTTGTCTTGTAAAATTTATGCAGAAACTATATATGAGTTGACAAGTAAAGAATTTGACAAATTTATGTAAATATGATAAACTCTTTGTGTATCTATTTTATACAATCTTCCATGTTAGCTTTGTGCATCATGATAGATTAACATCAAAAAAATTTTTAGGAGGATAAATTTTTATGAGTCATTTATTTTATTTTCGGGATGGTTCTGTTGTACATCCTAGAGAAACCAAAACAACATCAGCTATACACAAAACAGTTTTTTTAATAAATCCGAAGGATTATAAAAATATAACTGTTACAGATTTAGCAACATTATGGCATGGAACTGGTTTTATTGGATGGGAATATGAGCTTGCTGGTATTTTTCTTTGTAAAGTACATGAATCAATTAGAAAACATGAAAAGTATGCTGACATAACATTACTATTTGAAAGAGATTTATTTGGTGCTGAACACGGAACATTTACCAAAGAACAAATTTATAATCATCTTATTAAATGGTTTGAATTTGTTGAAAAAACTGACAACTGTATTAAGTTAAAATGTAACATTGTTCCATAACAGTATTTAAATGTATATGGAATAAAACTAACCCCGAACAATAAAAAGGAGGAACAATCATGAAAAAACAAGTACATTATGCAGACCTAGAAGATATGCAAAAGTATATCGAAGGTTTCAACCCTAATGACTACGAAAGTTGTGGAGGACACACTGACCCTTCTGTTACTGAGTATGTAAGAAATTACTATGATGAGCACTTACCTGTGGATGTGACTGCATGGTTACGGGTAAATGAACCCAATAAAAATTTAATCTATGCAAAAAGTCTCGGAAATCAGGTATGTTTTGTTCGTGACATACTTTGTCAACTACTAAGTTCAACATACAAGGAATGGTGTGATAATCCACCGCTAGTAATTTCTACTCACTATTCAAAATCTGTGAAATTACCTGTGTTTCAGATTAACCTTGAAAAATACGGCATAGAAATGGTACTTCGATGCAATTTCTACGACTGGAAAATTTCAGTAAAATCTGACAGACCATTGGACTTCGATTACATGGGTCTTTTTAATCCTACAGAAGAGATTTCATATCTTTACTGTGAGGGATTTCCAAAAGAAAAAGTTTACGGATGTTATGAACAGAACCATTCAATGTTTACAATTGAGTTTTGTTCTGATTATAATTTGTACACTTTCATTTTCTTACTTAAGAACTACTTAGGTATAAAAAAAGAAAATTAAAATTTACTTGTTTCGCCACCACTATTAAATAGCAATAGTGGTGGCGTTTTCTTCTTTATTTATTTTATAAATTATATATTACTTAATCTTCAAATTCTATTATAATTTCAATTGATTTTTAATTTTTAATATTTTTTGTTTATCAATTTCTATGGAGTTTTCCAAAAAATTAATTTGTTCATGGTATAATTTTTTTAATTCATGTAATTGTTCTTTTGGAATATCATTTTCTTTAATTATACCATTTCTGAACAATTTTTGTAATTCTAATAAACTACTACTATTTAATTGCATACTTTCTACTAACAAATTTTTCATATACTATTTTTCTACTCCTTTATTAGCTGATTTTAATTTTTTAACTCTTTCAAAATCACTTACTAACTGACTACTAGCTTTTTTCTTTTCTACTAGTCCTTGTAATTTTCCCTCTAATTCTTCTAAACTTTCTTCCTGTTCTGTTCTATCTTCTTGAATTACTCCAATTGCTTTTAATTGTTCTACTTGTTCGTCAGTTAAGCGACAAGAACCTTTTCCATAATATCCGCTTTTCTTATTTTGTATCCATGTACTTAATTTTTTATATCTTTTATCATTATATGGAAATGATAAATTACCATGTTCTTCATAATATGCTTTTGCCTGTGCATACATTGTATCCCAGCCATGTTGTTTTATATCCCATATCATTCCAATTGCTTCTAATCTTTCTATTTCTTCTTGAGATAAACCATCTTCCGATTTATATTTTCTTCTTTGAGCCTTAATCCAATTTGATAATGTTTTATATTCTTCTGTTCGAGGAATTAATAAATTTCCATGTTCTTCGAAATACTTTTTAGCTTGTTTGTACATATTATCATAACTAGCTTGATTTACATTCCAAACAATACCAATTTCTTCTAATTGTTCTACTTGCTCTTTTGATAAATTAGGTCTATCTTTCATGTTATATTTTAATTTCTGCTCTTGTATCCAAGTTCTTAATTGTTTATATTCTGCTTCTCTTTCATCTGGAATTGATAAACTTCCATATTGTTCATAATATGCTTTTGCTTGTGCATATATTGTATTCCATTGATATTCTATAATATTCCATACCATACCTATGTTTTCAAGAAGTTCTATGCGTTCTTTACTCAGTTTACATTTTTTAGGGTCAACATTATATTTTGTTCTTTGATTTTTAACCCAATTATATAATTGACTATACTCATCATCTCTTGGAATTATAAGATTTCTATTCGCTTCATAATACTCTTGTGCTTGTTTATACATTTTGTCCCATGCTGCTTTTTTAGATACTCTATGTTCTTTCTTAGGTTTAGCCTTTGTTTTTTTTATTTCTTTGGAAATTTCTATTTCGTCTAATAATCTTTTTTGTTCTTCAGATAGTCCTTCTTCTTTTATATATAAATCTCTTTGTATTCTTAACCATGAACATAGTTGTTTGTTTTGAGAAGGGTTTAAAATCAAATTACCATTTTCATCATAATATTGTTTGACTTGTTGATACATTTGATTCCATTTATATTCTTTTACATCCCAAACCATACCAATTGCTTCTAGTTGTTCTATCTGTTCTTCTGTTAAAGTTCCCTTTTTATATGCTTTTCTTTTATCTTTAATCCAACTAGAAACCTTTTTTCCATCCATTTCGTATTTATCCGGCAACATTAAATCTCCATGTTCTTCATAGTATTTTTTAGCTAACTCATACATTTCAGAGAACCATTTTTCTTTTACATCCCAAACTATACCGATTGATTCCAATTTTTCTATCTGCTGTTTTGATAGTTTAGTATAAGTTCCTTTTCCTTTATATGCTTGTCTTTGTACTTGTATCCAATTTCTCAAATTTATATCTGTAATTAATACTAAACTACCATTTTCTTCGTAATACTTTTTAGCTAAATCATACATTTCTTGCCATCTTGCTTCATATTTATTCCAAACTACTCCAATTTGTTCTAAAAGTTGTGTTCTTTCCTCTGACAAAGTCCCTTTGTTGTATGACTTGATTTGGTCTCTCAACCATTGATATATATTTTTATCATTTAATTTTTTATCTTTCAATCCATTTAGACTGTCATTTTCATCATAATATGCCTTTGCAATTGCATATGTTTCATCCCACTGTTCTTTAAATTTATCCCAAACCATGCCAATTGATTCTAATTTTTTTATTTGTTCTTCTGTTAAATCTTTTCGATGTCCTTGACCTTTCATAGCTTTTCTTTGGTCAGTAATCCAACATCCTAAATTCATTCCATTTTTGCTATAATTGGCCGGAACCAGTAAATTGCCATATTCTTTGTAATACTCAACCGCTAATTCATAATAATCATCCCAAGATAAACTTAAACAATTATCTATTTTACTAAATATATCTTGTATCTGTCTAACTATGTCTGAAATTTTAAACGCATCAATTTTTACTTCATCTTCTTTTTTTCCTGTTTGTGTAAATTTCACTAATGCTCTTTCTCTTAATTCTCTATAAAAATGTGATATCATTTCACACGATTGTACATTATTTACAATATCAAATACCAATGGATTTGCATTATGTCCTACTGATAATGCTCTACCTAATTGTTGCTTAAAAATTATAGGTGATTCAGTCGGCCTAAGCATTATTACTCCGTCTATATTAGGAATATGAATTCCCTCATTTAACATATCTATTGAAAATAATAATTTTAAATGATCATTTTCTGAATTATAAAATTTTTCAAAAACTTTTAAATTTTCAGATCTTGGAATAAATGATGCCATAGCATATTTATCGACTTGCTCATTCACTCCTTGAAACCACATTTTAGATTCTTCCATCATTTTTTGCATATGCTCTTTATTTCTACAAAACACAATGTATTTTCCTGATTTATTTTTCATATGTTTTTCAAAAATTTCAGGAAGTCCATCAGCCTTTTCAAGTAGTTTTTTTGCATCATCTAAATATTGTTGAGCTTGTAGCTTTTCAGCATCTCTTTTTTCTTTATTTATTCTTTCTTGCATATTTTCTATATCATCTTTAAAAGAATAAACAGCATTTATATATGTTGGCATTGGTAAAATATCATTAACCATTGCTTCTTCAAGTGTTATTTCAGATGCTATATTGCCATGAAATAATTCTTCTACCATATTTCTATGCTCATCTAAATATCTAATTGGTGTTGCCGAAAATCCTAAAACTTTTGCAGAGCTGTTATTATTAATTAAACTCGCAATTCCTCTACTCCATTCGCTTGCACCACAACGATGAAACTCGTCTAATACAATCATATCTACATCTAATTTAGAAATTTCTTCAGCAGTCATTCTAGATAATTTAGAATATGTATATCTCCTTAAAAGAGGAAAGTCTTTTATAGACATCCCACAAGACTCTATATGTTTAGTTATTTGTCTTAATATCGAAACAGTTGGTGCTAAAAAAACTGCTCTTTTATCTCTATTTTCTTCTAACCATTTTAAGCTTATAAATGATTTACCACAACCTGTTGGATGCACAACCGCTACTCTATTTTCAGTTTCAAACATTTTCGTAACTTTTTGATAAGCTACTGCATTATGTTTAAATAATTCTACTCCCATTTTTTACCTCTATTTATTATTTTTAACATTTAATATTCTATTATATGCTTATGTAAATTTCAATTAAAATATAAATTAAAGGAGTACTTTACCAATAAATGTCATTATTGTAAGTACTCCTTACTGATTGATTTTCATCTCTATCTATTCTATAAAATGTTCGAACAGATACGTCGTTGGAGCTTCCAACGGGAATTGAACCCGTGACCTCAGCCTTACCAAGGCTGCACTCTACCAACTGAGCTATGGAAGCATTTCTCAGATATTATAATATATACTCCAAAAAAAATCAATAATTTTTTCTAATTTAAATACAATTTATATAAAGTCAAAAAACCGTCACAAAATGTGTCGGTTTTTTTCATATACTAGAAAATTTATCTAAGCTTTATTTTTTATCATTCTCTTTTTTCATTTTATCAAGAGAATCAATCAAGCTTTGAAGTTCCTTCAAATCGGAACCCATCATCTCCCAATCGTTTCTATTATTAGACTCCGTCAAATTATTATTTGCATTTATAATAGCCTCAATCAAGCCCTCAATATCTTCTGTATTAGTTAATTCAATATTAACAGCAGATTGAGATAACAAATTAGTAATTGCCTCACTTAAAGTATCACCAATTGCAACCTTTGTTCCAGAAGCCACAATAACCTTTTTCAATGTAGTTGTCTGATTTGGTTCATTTGTCATTGTTTGATAAATCGTTTCAACATATAAAATACTATTATCTATAGGAATTATCTTCATATCTTTTGAAATTTTACTTCCCGTAACATTTATAGATTCAAGCTCTGCTGAAATAGTTTCATCTTGGCTTATTTGACTATCTAGTTGAATTGGTCCTAAAATATTACTATCTGTTGGATATTTATAAACCTTTAATTTACATTCAGTTCCATCACATGTTCCAACCAAATATGAAATAATATTTGATTTTTCATTTTGTGTATACATTTGAACTAATCCAAATTCAGCATTTTCATTATCTGGTGTTTTTATCATTGCATAATATGGCTTTAATGTTGCAGTTTTCGTCTTAGTAGACGCTGTTCCATATTTCGTTAATGCCCATATATCACTATTTCTATATAAAACATCTTCTTTTACATTATGATATACCATAAGCATTTCTGATTGAACATTATATAAAAATCGTGGATATTTGAATTGTGATTTTATTCCTTCTGGTATTTCCTTTCCATTATAATCCGAAAATATTGTTGGATACAATTTTAAATATGCCATAATTATAGGATCATTTCTATCTGTTATATAAAAAGTTATATCACCATCATATGCATTTACAATAACTTTTACAGAATTTCTTATATAATTAATATTACGTCTTGCACCATCATATTCAATTTCTGTATATGTTGAATATGGATATTGATCTGAAACAGTATACGCATCTAGAACCCAATAAATTTGTCCATTATCTATTACTGTATATGGATTTTCATCATAAATCAAGTTTGGCAATATAGTTCTTGCTCTTTCAATTATATTTCTATTTGTTAATATCTTACTTTCGCTTGAAACAGAACCTGACATTGCAAGTTTAATATCTCTATTCCTTATTGCTAATATTAATCTATCGAAAAATCCAACTTGTATTCCTGAATCTCCAGTATAATTATATGTGTGTTCTACACCGTTATTATCAGTATAATCATATTCTGTCTTATTTTTTGTATTTGTTACAGCTACACTATTTGTTTCTACTCCATAATACATTCTAGGTTCCTTTATTTCATATATATTATCTGAACCACTAACATCTTTTTGTAAATATTTTATATTTCCATCTTCTGTAACTGATGTCGCAGAAACCACAATTTGTCCAATTCCATGTGTATATTCATATGTTTTATTATTATAAGAAATTGAGTTATTTTCAATCTCTCTTGGAGCAACATACACTAATTGTTCTTTTCCATCTACATTATATTTTGCAAGTGTAGCATCTCTAAAAGTATAATAACCATTTTCTGTTTGTGTATCTTTCAAACTTTGAACTACTAAATCTTTATTTACAATTGTTATATTATCAATAACATCTTTATTTTTTTGAACTTCATCTTCTTTTATAGTTCCAGAATAATCAACATTTGTTACTTCAGTATTTATGTTATATGCATTTTGAGTTGATTTAATATTTTCTGATATATATTTTCTTTCCTTATCAAATTCATTTGGTTTTACAAATATTAAATCATATCCTACCATAACAATAAAAAGAGCAACTAAATAAACAGGAATAGCCATCAACGGATATATCATTTTTTTATTTTTCTTTTTCACAAATAATCTTATTGCAACTATTACAGAAACAACAATTACTATTGATAGTAATAAATATCCCCATAATTGAATTGTTGACTCTACAATTCCAGCACCTGTTAATTCTGTACCGTTACTTAATGTTAAAATTTTTCCTGTTATAATGTCTTGCGTGCTTAATGCCGTTTTTAACCCAAGTACAATTGATAAAATAATGCAATTTCTTAATATCTTTTTAATAAGCTTGCTTTCACGTAGTAAATCTCTATCAACAGCTTTAAAATACAAGTTAAATACTAATATATAATATCCAGTCATATATATACTTATTCCAAGCACCAATTTAATCAAATACTCTATTAAAAGTCCAATTAATGGTTTTATAAACATATAATATGATATATCTAAATTAAAAACTATGTCTGTTTTTCCAAATGAAGCATTACTTACAAACAATAATAATTTTTCAAGCATATCATTTGATATAATAACACTTGCTATAGCTGATACTATTAAAATAATTGACTTATTGGGAAGCTTTGGCATTTCTTTTTTTTCCTGATCAAAAAATGGTTTTAGGCCTTTTTTTATTCCTCTGTTTGTTAAATATAAGATTACACTTAAAATTACAAAAGAAATACCCATTATTGAATATTTATATTTAATATCTATAAAAAACTTTTCTACATATTGTTCACCTAATTCAAGGTATTCTAAATATTGTCCTCTTAATGATACATATGTTGCAAGTGCGTATATCGCAATAAATGCAACTACAATTACTGCTCTCATTTTTTTACTGATTCTTAGTTTACTTATTTCCATGTTTTCTTCTCCTTTTACCAGTAGGGACACCCATTAGTGGTAAAAATTTTTACCAATGGGGACACCCTTATCTTTTATTAACTAATTTTATTCTCTAAGGGTGTCCCTTGTGGTAAAAATTTTTACCATTAATGAGTGTCCCTACTGGTAATTTTAAATTATAGCCTTTGCAAAGTCCTTTGAGTTGAATATTTCCATGTCGTCAATTTGCTCTCCAACACCAATAAATTTAACTGGTATTTTATTTTCTTCTACAATTCCAATTACAGCTCCACCTTTTGCTGTTCCATCTAGTTTTGTAAGTACTATTCCTGTAATATCTGCTTGTTCTTTGAATGCTTTTACTTGTGATATGGCATTTTGACCTGTACCTGCATCTATTACCAACAATACTTCTTTTGAAGCTTCTGGCATTTCTTTATTTATAACTTTTTGAATTTTATTTAACTCATCCATTAAATATTTTTTATTATGCAACCTTCCAGCTGTATCACATATTAATACATCTGCTCCAATTTCTCTTGTCTTTTTAATAGCATCATATACTACAGATGCAGGATCTATCCCTTCATCTCTTTTTACTATTTCTGCACCAGCTCTTTTTGACCAAATTTCTAGCTGTTCTACTGCAGCTGCTCTAAATGTGTCTGCTGCTGCGACAACTACTTTCTTGCCATCTCTTGCTAATCTTGCTGCCATTTTCCCTATTGATGTTGTTTTTCCAACTCCATTTACTCCTATTACTAGTATTACAGATGGCTTTGTCTCAAGCTTTAATGAATTATCTGATATTTCTAATATTTTTTCTATTTCTTCTCTTAATGCTTCTTTTACTTGTTCTTCATCTTCTATTTTCTCTTTCTTTATTCTTTCTCTTAAATTTGATATTATTTTTGTTGATGTTTCTATTCCTATGTCTGACATTATTAACGCTTCTTCTAATTCTTCTAGAAAGTCTTCATCAACTTTTCTAAAATTGCTAAATACATTATTTATTTTTTCATTTATTGATTCTTTTGTTTTATTCAATCCTTGTTTTAATTTATCAAAAAATCCCATTTCAATCCTTCTTTCTTTTTCATATGCTACTATTCTAGCACCTTTTGTTAAAAAATGCAACAAAAAACGCTCTATAAACTAGAACGCTTTTCATGTTATAATTATTCTATTTTTATTTGCAATTCTTTTCAATCATATTTGCAATCTTTTTAGCCTTAGCTTCAATTACATTAATATCTTTACCTTCAATCATAACTCTAACAAGAGGTTCTGTACCGGATGGTCTTATAAGAACTCTACCATTTCCGGCAAACTCTTTTTCTAAGTCTTCAATTGCTTTTTTTATTTCTGCATTTTTCTCATAATCATATTTTTTATTTGAATCAACTTTTGCGTTAATTAAAACTTGTGGATATTTTTGCACTATTGCACCTAATTCAGATGCCTTTTTTCCACTTTCCAATATAGCTTGAATTAGCATTAAAGATGTTAAAATTCCATCTCCTGTAGGATTGTAGTCAAGTAAAATCACATGACCTGATTGTTCTCCACCTAGATTATATCCATTTTTTAACATTTCTTCTAGAACATATCTATCTCCAACTTTTGTTTGAACAAATTGTAGATTTTCTTTTTCTGCATATTTGTTTAATCCTAAATTACTCATAACTGTTGCAACAATTGTATCTTTTGCAAGTTTTCCATGTTTTTTTAAGTAATCTGAAATGATAGCTAATAATTTATCACCATCAATCTCTTCTCCATTTTCGTCAACAGCTAAACATCTGTCTCCATCTCCATCATAAGCAATTCCAAGACTCATTTTATTTTTTACAACATATTCTTTTAGCATTTCCAAATGTGTTGAACCACATCCATTATTTATGTTTACTCCATTAGGATTATTGTTTATAATTACATGATTTATTCCTAATGTTTTAAATACTTTGTCTGCAACTTTATATGTAGCACCATTAGCAGTATCGATTACTACTTTAAAATCTGGTCTATTAAGTTTTTCAATATTATCATCAAAGTTTTTTCTAAAGAAATATACATATTCATCTAGTAAATCTGTTCTTACTTCAGAAACTCCAATTTTTTCACTTACAGCAGATAATTCATCAAGTTTTCCTGAATCCATTACCTCTTCTATTTCTTCTTCTATTTCATCTGGAATTTTTGTTCCTTTGTTGCTGAAATATTTTATTCCGTTAAATTCAAATGTATTATGTGATGCTGATATTACAACACTCGCATCTGCTTGAAGTTTCCTTGTTAAATATGCTACTCCTGGTGTTGGAATAACTCCTAATAATTTAACATTTGCACCATAGCTTAAAAATCCTGCTACCATTGCGCTTTCTATTAATGTTCCTGAAATACGAGTATCTCTACCAATTAATATTGTTGGTGTTTTTGTTGAATGTTTGGATAAAACATATGCACCAGCTTTTGCCACTCTATATACTAATTCAGGAGATAACTCTGTATTAGCAATTCTACGAATTCCGTCTGTTCCAAAATATTTTCTCATTTTATTCATATCCTTTCCTAAGTATACTCTTACAATCTAATCTGTCAATTTATTTAATAAATTATAATATTCAGTCATTCTATTTAAATTTGTAAATTGAATTTTGTCATCTTTAATAGTCCAAGCATCTTTATTTTTTTCTAAAAATTCTTTTATTTTATCTATTTTATTAATTTTATCATATAATTCACTTTTTTCATCTTTCACTTTTTCTTCTAATGAATTATATTGTTTTTTCATTACATCACTTAACATTACTGTATTATACAGTTCTGTATAATACTCTGTTCTTGATGAAAAATTATTTTTAGTAATATTTTCTGAAATCTTTTCTTCTGTTAGCATTTTTTCTAATTCTGAAATGCAACTTTGACTTTTCTCTTTATATTCACTTATTATATCTTCTATTTCCTTTAAGTCATTATCTTGCATGTTTTGAGCAGTAAATATATTGTTTGGGTTTATCCCACGATTTAATTCTTCCATTTCTACATATATATTCTTAAGCTCAGAAACATATTCTTTGATTGATTTTTCTACGATTGCATAATTTTTCTGTGTTTTTATATCAAAATCTATATTATCTTTTGATATATCTGATTGAAGAATTTTATTTGATTCTTCTGTTAAAAGCTTCGTTTGTTCCTTATTAAAATTTCCAAATATAAAAGTTCCACATACTATTCCAACTATTAATATTACTACTATTACAATTGCTACTATCACTTTTTTATTTTCCATTTTTCTTTTCCTTTCGTATTGTTAAAAATCTATTTTTTCACCAATCCAGTTTTCAAGTTCATCTATTTTTACTCTTACCTGTTCCATTGTATCTCTATCTCTTATTGTTACTGTGTCATCATCTAAAGTATCAAAATCTATCGTTACACAGAAAGGTGTTCCAATTTCATCTTGTCTTCTATAACGTTTTCCTATTGAACCCGCTTCGTCATATTCACACATAAATTTCTTTGATAATTTAGCATATACTTCTTCTGCTTTTTCTGATAACTTCTTTGATAATGGAAGTACAGCAACTTTGTATGGTGCTAATGCAGGATGTAAATGTAATACCGTTCTTGTATCCCCTTCTGCTATTTCTTCTTCATCATATGCGTTACATAAAAATGCTAATGCAACTCTGTCTGCCCCAAGTGATGGTTCTATACAATATGGTACATATCTTTCATTTGTTTCTGGGTCTAAATATGTAAAGTCTTCTTTTGAAACATTCATATGATTTGTTAAATCATAATCAGTTCTATCTGCAATTCCCCATAATTCTCCCCATCCAAATGGAAATGCATATTCTATATCTGTAGTTGCTTTACTGTAGAATACAAGTTCCTCTGGACTATGATCTCTTAAACGAATATTTTCTTCATTCATTCCAAGTCCTAACAACCATTCTTTACAAAAATTCTTCCAATATTCATGCCATTCTAAATCTGTTCCTGGTTTGCAGAAAAATTCCAATTCCATTTGTTCAAATTCTCTTGTTCTAAATGTAAAATTTCCTGGTGTTATCTCATTTCTAAATGCTTTTCCCACTTGCGCAATTCCCATTGGAAGTTTTTTTCTTGTTGTCCTCATCACATTTTTGAAATTTACAAATATTCCTTGTGCTGTTTCCGGTCTTAAATATATTTCTGCTTTTGCATCTTCTGTTACTCCTTGGAATGTTTTAAACATTAAATTAAATTTACGTATTCCTGTAAAATTATGCTTTCCACAGCTTGGACAACATATATTATTATCATCCATAAATTTAATCATTTCTTCATCAGTCATTCCATCTGCAATCATGTCTTTTCCATTATCATGAGCCCATTCTTCAATTAGCTTATCCGCTCTATGTCTTGTTTTACATTCTTTACAATCTATAAGCGGATCTGAAAATCCTCCAACATGTCCTGATGCAACCCATGTTTGTGGGTTCATTAATATTGCAGCATCTAATCCTACATTATATTTGCTTTCTTGAATGAATTTTTTTCTCCATAATTTTTTTACATTATTTTTTAATTCTACTCCTAATGGTCCATAATCCCATGTATTTGCTAATCCTCCATAAATTTCTGAACCAGGATAAATATATCCTCTTGCTTTGCATAAATTAACTATTGTTTCCATTGATTTTACCATTTTTATTTCCTCCATTCCTACTTCTCTAATTCAGTTTAAAATAATTGAATCTGATATAGCCCAAATTACAATTATTTTTTAACCAAACAAAAAACTTCCGTGCCTAGCACAATATGCCATGCACACTATGCTAGGGACGAAAGTATATTTTCCGCGATTCCACCCTAATTCTTAAATTTTTTAATAAAATTCAAGCACCTTAATTTATTTTTATTACTCAAAAGCTCCCCTTATGTTTATCGCTACCAGTATTCCACCATCACTAGCTCTCTATTATTGACTCTCATAATTTTTCTTTTTCATCGTAATTATTTAACTTTTTTTATTATATTATGTTGTTTTTTTATTGTCAATATTTTTAATAAAAATTCCTTAATTAGTTTTCATTTAATGGATTAACATTTAGGGTTTTATTATTTGTAAAGATGACCATTCCAGGTTTTGCACCATGTGGCTTTTTAACAAATTGAACCTGACAATAATCAACAGGGACATTAGAAGAAAACATTGCTTTACTATGTTTAGCAGCAATTTCAGCACATTTTACTAAAATGTCATCAGTAACTTCTTTTTCAGCCTTTAGTATCACATGACTTCCGTTGCACATCTTTTGTATGAAACCATAAATCTGTTTTATTCGCAAAAGACAATGTCAACCAATCATTTTCTTTATTATTTCTTCCTACATATATTTTATACTCACCAATATCATATTCAATAGGTGAAAATGATTGTTGTTTTTTCTTTTTAGAAGTTTTATTCTTTTTTTCTTTCTTTTTTAATCTATCTCTAAACACAACATTTTCACTTATTTCTTCGAAAATTTCTTGAACATCTTCAACGCATGTACTATTCTCTAATTCATAAACAATGCTTCCAATATAATCAATCTCTTTTTCTGTTTCAATTTTTTGCTCTGATACAATTTTAAGTGCATTCTTTAATTTAGAATACTTCTTAAAATATCTTTTCGCATTTATATTTGGTGAATATTTAATATCTAAAGGTATTGAAATCAAATTATTATTATCATAATAATTTTCCAATTCTATACTTGCAGAATGATTATTTGTAATTCTATATAAATTTGCAGTTATAAGTTCACCATATAGCCTATATTTGTCCATTTCATCACACTCTTTAAGTTTAGAGTTTATACTAAGTAAACGATTATTATATTTTTTTAATTTTTCTAAAATCATTTTTAATATGCTATTTCTATAATTTACAAATGTTTCTGTAGTTTCTCTTTCAAAATAAAAATCATCAATATAAAAATTCAAACTATGATTCTCTGAATTTTCATCCTTTACTAATACATAATCTGAAATCTTGTCATTTTTATATATTGTTTCAAATTTTAAATGTTGATTGTCTTTTATTATACTTTGAATATATCTATAAACTTTTTCTAAATTTTCTTTTGAAACACTTTCAATATTGCATTTTGATACTACTGCTTTCGCAGATTGCAGACTAATTCCTGTAAATTTATTAGCGATTCTTTTGGATAACTCCTCTATTTTTATCTCTTCTTGTTTTCCTATTAATTTATCATAAAATTCCTCAAAGTCCTTTAATTCCGTAAAGTCATATTTATCTGATTTTGGCAGAGTATATATTCGTGATGGTAATATTTCTCTATATGAATTTGCTGAACTTATATGTCTCATAGCGTCAATAATCATTCCATTTGATTTTGTCAATATTATATTGCTGTGTTTTCCCATAAGTTCGATTATTAAAGTTTTAACTTCTATTTCATTAAATTCATTTATAGTTTCAATCTGAATGTTTACAACTCTTTCTAATCCTTGCATGGAAATATCTAAAATCCTTCCCCCTATTAGATGTTTTCTAAGTAACATACAAAAATTTGGTGCAACAAGAGGATTTACTTTAGAATGTGTTGTTAAATTTAGTCTACAATTATGTGCATCAATACAAATATTTAAAGCATAAGTTTTCCCTTGAAAATATAGTCCTAAAATAATTGTATTTCTATCTGGTTCATGTATTTTATCTATTTTACTCCCTATAATTTTTTGTAATTCTGAAACAATTGATTTTGTTACAATTCCGTCAAATGCCATAAACTCATCTCCCTCAAACATTAATATAATAGCACAAAATCCTTGCACTGTAAACTATTTTAAATAATCTAATGGATTTACATATTCATTATTTATTCTAAATCCTATATGTAAATGACACCCTGTTGTTGCACCATTTGTTGGCTTTCCTGTTGCATCTTTATATTTATTTCCTGCAACGCCATATACATATTTAGGTCCAACATTTCCTATTACTTGTCCTTGTTCTATTTTATCTCCCATAGATACAATATAATTTGGTGAAACATGACAATATGATATTTTTAATCCATTTTCTGTAGTTATCGTTATTGTATACCCTCCACCACCCAAAAAGCCTGTAAATGTTATTTCACCATTACATGTTGCTATTAACGTTGTTCCTTCAGGTGCAGGAATGTCCACTCCTTTATGATATGTTGAAGCACCAGATGTTGGTGCATTTCTTTTTCCGAATGGAGATGATATTGCTGTATATCCTGGAATTGGCCATGCAAAGTTTAAATCTCCATAAAAAATCAATTCACTTTTATTAGTTTCCTGTAAGTTACTATTTGCTGACATTGTTGGAATAAATAAAATACATATTATCATTGAAAAAATAATTATTCTAGTTATTAATTTGTTTATATAAATCTCTCCTTTCTAGCTTACATACCTATTAATAGCCAAAAAAGAAGCTCAGCTTTAAAACTAAACTTCTTTTTCTTACGAAAAATAGGTTTTAATTAAAAAACCTATTGCCCCCTAAATAATAAAAATGGCAGGGGTAGTAGGATTCGAACCCACACAGGCGGTTTTGGAGACCGATGTGCTACCATTGACACTATACCCCTATGTCACTTTCTAATATTAACACATTAAATTACTTTTGACAATAGTTTTTTAAAATTTTTTGGTAAAAATTTTTGGTAAAAATTTTTAATTTGCTCTTGTCAAATAGAGTATAATATGTTATATTCTATATGTACAATGTTTTATGTACAATTACAGCTTAGTTTTACAGTAATTTTTAATTTTTTTCAAACTTTTTGAAAATCATAAAAAATCAATAGTAACAAATTTATAAAGAATGGAAGTGATGTGGAGTCATAGGCTTTTTAACATATGATAAATGGCAATATTGTCAAAAAGGAAAAAATAATATATAATGGAGGTACAGAATATGATTATTACACCACAATTGAGTAATCAATTAAAATTAAAAAGTGATATTGTATTTAAAGCATTTTTTAGTAGAAAAGAAAATGAGGGATTTTTAAAAAATTTTCTTGAGGCAGTTTTAGGAGAAAAGCTAGAAATAAAGAGAGTTTTGCATGATGTAAGGTTAGAACAATTGGCTAAAGAACAAAAATATGGAGTTTTGGACTTAGGAGTGGAACTCGCAAATGGCAAGTTTATCAATGTTGAAATCCAATTAAGAAATTTTAATAATATCGAGGAAAGAACAACATTTTATGCTAGCAAAAAAATAACAGAACAACTTGGTAGTGGAACCAATTATGAAAATCTAAAACCTGTTATTATAATTGCAATTTTAGACTATACATTTATAAATTTACCTGATTATTTTACAGAAACAGTTAGAGTTTCTACAACTAATAAAGACTACGAAATTAATAATAATGTTAAGTATTATTACATAGAATTGAATAAATTTAGGAAGCAAAATCCAGATATGAGTAAACCACTAAATCAATGGCTTGCTTTTCTGGATATGGAAAGGGGGGATCTTCTAGATATGGCAAAAAAGAATAATAAAAATATAAAAAAAGCAATTGAAAATTATGAAGTTTTGACTGGTGATGAAGAAGTAAAACGATTAGCTGAAATAAAATTAATGTCAGATCTTGAAGAACATTCTGCTTTAGCAAGTGCTAGAGCAAATGGAGAAGAGTGTGGTCTTAAAGAAGGACATAAACTTGGGCTTCAAAAGGGCAAAGAGCTCGGACTTCAAAAAGGCAAGGAGCTTGGAGAAATACGGAAAAGCAAAAGAAATAGCAAAGAAACTTTTAAAAAGAAATTTTCCTTTAAAAGATATAAGTGAAATTTCAGGATTAAGTATTGATGAAATAAAAGAAATAAAAAAATAGCCAACAATAACTGCTCAAAAAAAATTTGAAATAGATACTATGTTTTTCATAGTATCTATTTCAATTTCTTTTTGCAATTAATGCTTTTATTTTTATTCCTTGTTCAGAAAACATCTTCTCATGCTCAGTTTCTATATTATTTTCCCAAATCGGTTCTGCATGTAAATCATATGTTTTTTTCAAAATAGTAAAATCAGACTCTGCAAAATATCCTAAGCTTGCATTAAACAAACTGTCGTCATCTGTTTTAAAATAAACCTCTCCATCTTGTGCCAAAAAAGTTTTATATTTTTCTAATTGTCTTGTATGTGTTAATCTCTTTTTTCTGTGCTTCCCCTTTGGCCATGGATTACAAAAATTTATGTATATTCTTTTAATGTTGTCTTCTTCTCCTAATATTAAAGTCACTCTTTCAATATCAAATCTTGTTAATAATACATTATCTATTTCTTTATTTTGTTCTTTATATATTTGTTCAACATTTCTTTTAGCAAGGCCCAACATCGCATCAACCAAGTCTATTGCTATATAATTTATATTTGAATTTTGGACTGCCAATTGTGATATAAATTGTCCTTTACCACATCCTAGTTCCAAATGTATTGGATTTTCCTGATTTTTAAATTCTTGTATCCATTTATTCCTTAATTCTTCTGGATTATCTCTATAAAAGTTACTTGCCTCTAATTCAGGTCTCGCCCAAGGCTTAAATCTTATTCTCATCTAAATTCTCCATTCTAATACAATATTTTTCATATAATTCTTTAATATTTTTCTTTGTCAATGTCTTATCTATTCCATTTTCACTTATCTCTGTCAAAACAGCAATCATAAAATTATTTACTTGTGGATGTATTAAATTTTTTCTTTCTTTACTTGTATAATAATCTAATTGAGTATGATTAGTCCAATTCTTTCCATTATACACTATTCCTGCTGCAAGTTCATCACACACCATTTCTGCCGCATATTTATATGGCATTATTATCGCTTTTTCTGGTAATGACAAGTCAATCCAATATTGATGGTGATGCTTATTTCTTCCCTTATGATGTAGCCATGCTTCTGAATATCCTTTATCAGCTTTGCATACCATAATTGGACTTCTATGTCCATCATAATATTTTACACTTTCCCAAAATTCTGTTGGTGAAAATTTAGACCAATCATGTAAAAATCCTCTCCATGGTATTCCTATTTTACAACATAATTTGAATACAATCCATTTATGTTTTGTCACAAGTTTTATGTGTTTGAATATATTTTTTATTTTCATAATTTATTTCATCCTTTCTCAAGGTAAAAACCGTCCTAAATAATATATCACAAAATTCATAAAATTGCTATCATTCGACATTATTTTTTATATTAAACAAAAAGAAACAATTCCCTTTTTATAAAAAGAACTGTTCCCTTTTTATTCAAGTTCACTTAACATTTTATCTGCAAAAACAGCATAGCCTATACTTGGATCTCTGACAAAAACATGTGTAACAGCTCCACAGAACTTCCCATTTTGTATAATTGGTGAACCACTCATGCCTTGAATTATTCCACCTGTTTTATTTAATAATTCCTCATCTGTAACTTTGATTACCATACTTTTGTTATCATAATTATTGTTCAAATATGTTTTTTGTATTTCAATTGTGTACTCTTTAAATTGTCCATCTATATTGGATAATATAACAGCTTCGCCTAAGTTAATCTCTTGTCTTTCTGCAACATACATTTTTTTAGAATAATCTATATTTATATTTGTAGGATTTTTTATTACTCCATATATTCCATACTTAGTATTTTTATAAATATTTCCTATAGAACTATTTTGTCTTATACTACCTTGAATTTTTCCAGGTTGTTGTTCTACCCCTTTTACAACTGATATTATACTGACATTATCTATTTCTCCTGACGAAGTTTGTAATATATCACCTGTGTCTATATCTGTTATTGCATGACCTAATGCAGCAAAGCTTTGTGTCTCCTCATTGTAAAATGTAACAGTTCCAACTCCTGCCGCACTATCTCTAACCCATAATCCTATTTTGTACATTCCTACTTTGTCCTTAACAGGTGTAATATCACATATTCTTTCTACATTATCTCTGATATATGTTATTTTCACCGTTTCTCCATTATACATATTTATAGTATCAATTAACTCTTGTGTACTATTTATTATATTATCATTAATTGATATTATCGAATCACCTTCTCTAATCTCTGTGTTTTCATACGGTTTATATGTTTTTCCATCTATGCTCTCTATTCCGGATGTTCCTACAACGAGTACACCACTTGTATATAGTTTGATTCCTACAACTTCTCCTATTGGTATTACTTGTATATTAGAAATTCGTACTTCTTCACCTTTTACAGCTACTGTTACAGGTATATAATTTCTAGATAATACAAAAACATATAAAAAAATTAATACAAATATAAAAAATATTTTCTTGAGTGTTTTCATAAATCTTCACTCCTTCATTTTTTATTATTTGTATTAATTTTTCTTTTTATACTAATTAATTTTTTCAACTACAGCACCATCTTCATTTTGAAATAATATTTTCACATTATTATTTTCTCTAGCTTCTATTAGTATTTGTTCACAATCATTTTTAAACATTATACAATATTTTTTTTCACTATCTAAAAATTGCTGAATACTTGTTGGCTTTTCTCCATATATTGAATCAACATAAATATATGGATTCTTAGTAATAACATACATCCATTTGGTTCTTCCTATAATTGATGCTACATATAAATATGTATTATCATCCATATGATTAATATTTTCATTATAATATTTTAAAATTTCAAGCTCTTTATTACTGATAAGTTTATAATCCTCTCTTACCTCTTCAAAATTTTTTTGATAAACATCAAAAAATAATATATTTTTGCTATACATTATAGCAATTATAACTCCTATACAATATATTCCAATTCCTATGTTAGTCCATATTTTATTTTTTTCTCTCAATATCTCTATATAACTAAATGCTATATATATTAAAAGAATCCAAAGGAAATAATATGTTTTATAGTAATAATATTCCGATACTTTTCCAAATTTCATACCTATAAATAATATTATTAAAAATATTATAGAATTTATTAATAATTTAATTGAAAAACTTTCTTTTTTATTTTTAAAACAATGTATAATATAAAATATAGCTAAAATTATAAATATAAGTATATTTAAAATGAAATTTTGATATATATCACCTGGTGTACTTATAGCAGAAAGCGTATTACTTTGTGAACTTAGTCCGAATTTTGCTATTTGAAATATAACAAAATACATTATTCCAAATAATCCTGGCAATATTAGTGTCATCATAATAATTAATAAATTATTAATTTTAAACAAGCTTTCTTTACGTTTCCTTATTTCCATTATAATTTGGATAAATATAGAAACAAATACAACTGGTACAAAATAATAATATGAAAACATTAATCCAAAATTTGATAAAGATATTAGAATATTCCTATATCTTTGTTCTATATCTTGTTTCATAATAAATAAAATACCTATTATTATATTTAATCCAACTTGCAAATACGAAAAACCTGATAATAAAGAATTTAAAGGATATGCTAACATATATATTAATGAAAATATTAGTGGTATAACTTTCCATCTTTCTTTCATATTATTTAGTACCGCATACATTAGTAAACCAGATAAATACCACATCACCGTATCAAACACTATAAATAATTTACAAAAATATGTTTCTTCCATTATTGGCGAAAATATTTTAAATACAATACCTGTATTTATATATGCTCCAGGCATTAACGATTTTTCATTAAATATTTCAATAATATCTGAATTATCCTCGAACAATAATTCTGAATAATTGTAAAATTCATCTGCAACTCTGTAATGTGTAGCAGCATCTGTTATGGAATTTTTAATATTTATAGGAATTCCATACTGCATTATAGCCACAATAATAGCTACAATCAGCATAATTCCAACTGCAATTATATCAGCTTTAAATATATTATATTTTTGTATTTTACCATCTTCTTTTATTTTTATCCCCAATAAGAAAATAACAACACTATTCACTATAGATAAAGTTATTAAAGTTGATTTTATCTTTAAAAAAGATAAAATTACACATACACAAATATTATAACTTATAAGTAAACCAATTGATATTATTAACCACGAAATAAAATTTAATTTTTCTTCCTTTTTATATATTAGCATGTGTAAAGAAATTACTAATACTATAGTTAGTACATATATTATACTCATTATTCCTCCCATATTATTAGAACAAAGAAATCTATTCGCCCTTTGTTCTCGCCCAATTTAGGTTTTCAACTATAAGAAGAAAATCAAAAGAGCTAGCAATTGTATTTTTTATTACTAGGAAAGTCATATATAATTTTAAAGTTTAACAAGGTGTTTTAAATTTGTTTGAAACAAATTTAAAATAGCAAAGCGTCCGCAGTTAAACGGTAAAATTATATATCACTTTCCTATTCTATTACATAAAAAAATGATTAATTTTAATAATTTAAAAATAATCATTTTTATGTTGAACCATTTATATTTATTGTACCAGATGAGCTTGCAGCAATTATATGTAAATCGCCTGAAGTTGCACTAAAATAAAAACTTTTTAAAGATTGTGACAATGTTTGGCTATTATTTTTTACTGTCGCCGAAATCAAGTCACCTTGTTTTAATATAAGTTGTCCATATCTATTGTTTGTTGTAATTTGTGATGATATACCAAGTTTATCTTCTATTTGACTTGTAAATAGAGAATAATATGTGTTATTTCCTATTTTTTTATTATCAACATCTGTAACAATTTTTGATGTTGTTTCATCTAATATTTTTACTTCTACATCTACATCATATGTATTTCCAGATGACTGCAAACTTGATATAAATCGTTGATAATTTTCAACAGTTATCTTGCCAGATTTAACAACTTCATTAACAAATTCAGCTGTAGCTGTCTGAACCAATAATTGTGATATATCATCTGATCTATCAGCAATCAATATAGTTGGTGCAAAAAACATTATAACAGCTGCTGAAATTATTGCAATTATTGATATTACTGTATCTTCCATATTGCTTATACTGATATATTTTTAAATATATCTTCGCTCCTTTCAAAATTTTATAAATCTGTTCTTTCTTGATATGTTATTATTCTTTTCTTTATTTGAGTTGCAGTTGAACCTTCACTTTCATAATATTCTCCTAATTTCTCCTCAAATTTTTTATTTTTTATAAATTCTAAGAATCCGTAAGGATAGTTTTCATGAAACTGCTCTTTATATTTTTTTATCATATTTTGCATATCAAGATCTGAACCATGTTCATAACTAGCCTTATTATTTTGACCTACTGATAATATCATATCTAAGTGTTTTATGCATGTTTCTTTATCTGGATATACCTCTGCAGCAAGATTAACATAATTAACTATTATATAGTTTCCGTCATCATCAACTTCTCTTTTACCATTTCCCGCTGTTTTATAGTATATTGGAATTGAATTTCCACTAGAATCTTTGAAATATATTTCTATATTTTCATCATATGTTTTATACATTGCAGGTACTATAGTTTCAATTCCCACTGTTCTAGTTAATCCATTAGATGGTTTTATATTATCATAGATTATTTTTGTATCCCTATCTCTCATATTTACTATTGCTGTTACAGATTCGTTAGCACTCGAAAAGCAAGAAATACTTATGGTTAACGCTAATACGAACATAAGTGCTCCTGCTGCAATTTTTAGTGCATCCATTGCGTTTTCCATAAGTATATCTCCTTTCTTATAATAAACAATAATTTATTACTTTTTTAATTAATCTTCTACCTTTATGTATTTGCTGTTATAGTAATAGTTTTTACTAATCCACCAGGTCCATCTTGTTTTACTTCAATTTTATACAATTTTGATGCATCAACTTTTGGTACTGTATTAGTAGATGCGTCAACTGAAACAGCACCTGATACAGTTACAAGCTTAGCTGAATTACCATTATTACCTTCAGTTAAATTATTGTTTACAGCTGTTTTTAATAAAGCATTAACTTCAGTTCCTCTTACACTATCTCCAGCATATTTTGTAAATTTTTCATTAAAAGCTTGTATTTCTTGTCCTGACATATCTACTGAATCCATAGTTTCAGAAGCTTTATTGTATACAACAAGTCCTAATGATATAATAAGAATTGCTATTAATACAGCTGCTGCAATTAACAATGCTTTGGTTGCGTTCTCCATAGTTTCTCCCTCCTTTATTAACTTTTGTTTATTTAATATTGACATTTAAATGATGTCAAACTTTATTAACTTGTTTATAGTTGTTCAAATAATATATATTTAATTTTACCTGTTTTTTTATGATATTCTATTTTTGAACATTTAAATTTAATATTCCCATAATATTGAACAAATTGTTCCGTTCCTGCATTATAGATTTGTTCCATTTGTAATTCATAATCTTTATCATTCTCTATCATATGTAATTCAATTTCAATAGAGTTTTCATCATTCTGTATAAAATTACCTTTATCATCTTTTTCTACTTTATTCTTCGTATTTTTATCAACAGCTTTATTAATTAAAGTTCCAACTGTTAATCCATATACTTCTTTATCTTTATAATCCTCAAATTCAGCATTCTCGCTTTTAATTAAATTTTTTTCATTTTTATAAGAAATATATTTTACACCAATTATAGCAATAATTAATAAAACAGTCATTAAAAATATAAATATTTTTTTCATTATATAACCTCATTATAACACTTTATTTTACATTTTGCAACATTTTATCTAACTTCTGAAAAATGCATTTCGTAAATTCGTCCAACCTTATTATACTTCGCATTAGAAGCTGTACATTCATATTTTTTTCCTATATTTTCTGATAGTAAGGCTTGCATTTGTTCTTTTATATCTTTGTCAACACGTTCTCCATCTAAGAATATACCAACATACAAGGAATTTTCGTCAATATCCCATTCACTTGTATCAATATTAAATGAACTATTATCTTCATAAGCTATTCCAGCCACTGTAATTATATCTTGTATAGTTAAATTCTGTTCAGTAGCAACATATTTTTGATATTTATTATTAAAAGTGTTTAATTCATTAAACTCTATTTCCTCTTTATATTCATCAATATAACTTTGCAAACTTGAAAATAATATTACTCCTAATGATAATATCATTATTCCCATTAATACACCTGCAGCTATATATAAGGCTTTTGTTGCATTTTCCATTATGTTTTCCTTTCATTTTATACTAATATCTTTATATTAATCTTGTTTAAGCATACCATTTTCCACTACAGCTTGAAAAGATATTTTATTAATTCTTCCACTTTTTTGGTCATGCACAACATCAGTACATTTAAACATCGTCCTTTTAAATTGTGTTAATTGATAATATTTTAATGTAGCACTTTGAATTTTTCTAAGTTCTGTGCCTTCAAATTTTTTACTTTTGCCATATCCTAAAATTTTCTGTAATTTTTCATTTCGTATATTTTCATCATTTTCATCTGTACTTGTACTACAAATGACTGATATATTAGCCGATAATTTTTGCAATTTAGTATCATCTATTCCTGTGCTAGTTGCTAATTCAGAACTTAATCCTGAAATCCTACTTATATTATCATCTCCACTTACATTTGAAATAGCTGAATTTGCAAATAATATGTCAGAAGAAGACATTGTAACTCCAGTATATAGTAAATCTTTTTGATGATTATCTGGGAACTCTACTCTTATTATAACTCTTTCAGCACCTTGTATATCAGAATATGTACGATTATAATCAACAACTCTATTCATAACAGAAATCAATTCACTTCCCCTAATAGTTTGTCCATTATAATTTTCAAATTTATTATTAAATTCCGTTACTTGTTCAAGTATTTTAGCATTATGTTGTTCTGTGAAATATGATGATATATTCCCACGAAATATAATCAATAACGTTAAAACTAATATTGCAAATAAAACACCACCAGCGATAAGTAATGCCTTTGATATATTTTCCATTATATCCTCCTCAAATTTAGCTTAATATATTTTAATTTGACAATTGTGAAAATGTACTTGACATACTTGTTAATCCTATTACAACCAATGGTATAATTAAATATCCTACGAATAAGCATATCATTGGTGCAAAACCAACAGCCTTACCTATCAATCCTTTTCTTGATACTAATTGATCATTTGTATCTTTTCTTTTTTCTTTATGATAATCTCTATCTGCATCTAATTCATCAAAAGCTTCTCTTATTGGTATTTTCTCTACTGCTGCTTGTAAACTTTCTACAATTCTAATCATATCCTTATTGGTTACAGAATTTTTAAGTTCTTCTAATGCTTCCCATGCACCAGATTCATAGTTGTTTACACATTTTGAAATTGGTTCTTTAAATATATTAGCATATCTTTCGAGCCATTCTAGTATCATTTCTACACTAATTCTTTCAATTTTCATCAACATTAATATAATCGTCTGGAATTGCATTACTTCATTTTCCATTTCCATTTGCCTCATCTTCTTTTGGAATATCATCATCCAAACAGGTGCCATATAGGCAATCAATGAAAATCCACATGCCATCAAAATTTCAAACCATTGCATTTGCTCTGAATTTATTACTTTTAATTTTCCTAAAATTCTTTCTGCATCTGAAGCCATCTTCTTTTCATCAGAAGTTTCATCATAATAAGGAGATTTTAGCATTGCTTTTTTTATATCATCAACTGTAATTTTTAAATTTCCTTTTAATTTGTCTAAAAAGTAATTATCTTGTTTAGTTAATTCATCTGCCTTTACCTGGTTCTTTTCTGATAATTTTCCCAATACTTGCTGTTCTGTAGTAGGTTCTGTATAAACATAATTTATAGCAACTTTATGTAATATAATAGAAAATATAATAGTTAATATAAATGTTATGATAGCCATAAATATTCTATTTATATATATCCATTCCATTTTCTTTTTTGATGCAGAATCCTTCATTAGATTTTGCATCTTTCTGTAATCTTTTGTTCCTGGCTTAGGTACAAAAGCATTTACAGCTTGTTTTAAAACTGGAATTTTATATATTTTTTCTTGCCAAGGATTATCTTTATTTGCCATCTCAGCTTGTACTCCACCATTGTCTTTTAACTTTCTCGTCATAATGTATGAAACAACTGTTAATATAACTATTAAAACCTGTACAATCAATCCTAATTTGCCATTATAGAAACTACTTGTAAATGTAAAATTGCTTACAGCCCAACTTTTTAATATTTCCAATAAAAGTACTGGAGCTATAGAAATTATTGTCAAACTTTGAAATACATAATTTAGCTTATCTCTTTTTAATATCTCAATTTGCATTTCTTGTGTTATATTATCCACATTTTTTAAATATAAAGAAGCACCGTCTTCTTCTCTATCTCCAAATTCTTGAGTCAAATATGAAATACCTGCAAATTCTTTTAAATAACTATTTGGTGCAACATCATAATACTTTTCAAGTTCTGTTTCTGGATCATCTGAACTTAAAATCTCATAAATCTTTTCACCTTGTTTAGAAACACTTTTTTCATCATCTAATGATACCTGATATATTGCTTCCTCAACCATGTTATATTCATGATAAGCGTGTCTTATTTCTGCAAAAAAATCAATTTGCTCTTTCAACAAGTTGTTATCTATTTTATCTACCATTCCATCTACCATTGTATCTACAATAAACAATTCAAATATCAATAAAATAGACATTAACAGCCAATTACTATGTGTTATTATAATTGTAGCTAAAGCAATAAGTATAAAAATTATACTTGCCTTTGTTAAAATTTTTGCTGAATCTTTTCTAGTTGTATATTCGTCATCTATATTAACAATTTCTAGCCTTCTTCTTAATTTGAATAAATATCTTTTAAAGAAAGGTGTTTTTGTAAAGAAAATATATATCTTTTGATACATAATTTCAGATGAAAATCCTTCTGCCTTAGTTCCTTCTTGTAATTTCTTCATCTTAGCATATTCAGATTTTCCCATGATTTTTCTTAATACTAAATACATTATAACAACTACCGAAAATAGTACTATTGTTCCAATCATTATATACTTTAGCATCTGAGTACTCATGTAAATAAACACCTCCTATATTTTTTATTATTTTTTAATTTTTGTTTTACTTTCTTTTCTTATCTGATCTCCCCAATATTTTTCAACAAAATTGTCAAATTCAGGTAAATCTGATTCATCCATATTAGCTCTCATTTCTGAAAGATTTTTATCTGTTATTTTATTTGTAATCTGATATTCTCCATCAACATATTCTAATACATTCTGATATCTGTATAAATTTTGTTCTGTTATTTTTGAAAAATATGTTGTTGCATTCTGGAAGAATTTTTCTACCTTTCCATCCATTGTTTTTTCGCCTTTATAGTCATGATCATATGTTGTTGCATCATGAATTGGAATACATTCAGTTACTCTTTCTATGTATCTTCTTCCTCTAAAGTCTTTTTGTAGATGTATATCAAAATTTAATACTTGAACAACCTGCTCTTCAGCAGTTTTTTCATTTTTAAATACACCTGCTCTTAACATTGAGTTACGTAGAGCTGTAACTAAATCTGGAAATGTTTTAGCATGGTGAGTAAATAATGTAAATTTTGATGCAACCTGTGCAGATTGGATCATCCAAGATGCTACGGGGTCAGTTGCAACCTCACCAATGATATTTACAGAACCGTCAGTCTTTTTCTGCACATCCAAACACTCTTGTCCAGCTATTGTATCTGTCTCACGCATTGACAAAATGTTTCTTGTTGGATAAACTTTTCTTAAGTGCAACTCGAATGCAGTTTCTGTAATACGCAAGTTCATTGTTTCATATATATTTTCAATCATACCCATAAGTAGTGTTGTTTTACCACAACCTTGCTCACCAGTGATTGATGTAATTCTTGCTCCTTTTACAAGGTATTTTAATAAATCAATAACTTTTTCACTTCCTGGCATTTCACCAGTCCATTGTTCAACTGTAGCTCTTTTTACGTCGAACTTTCTTACGAAAAATGCCCATGTTTCTGACATTGCTGGTCTTACAACAACGACACGAGAACCATCCTTCATCTCGTTAATTTTATAACCATTTGTATCAGATAACTGTCCAGGGTTATTATATTTATAAATATTTTGACATACCCTTTTTAGTTCTGCTTCTGTTCCAAATGATAAAAACGCTAAACGAATTGATTTACCTTGGAAAAATATCCATATACTGTCACATGCTCTTGGTACTTTATGTTCTGCAACTTGATCTAAGTAATCTCCATCTGTTTGAGCAACCTGACTCAAAAAGCTTTCAGGTAAACCAGAAACACCACCAGAAACACCATCAATATTCATATCTCTTATTTCATCTATTGAGCTATATCCTTTGTAATGTTGATATATTCTTTGAACAACAATTTGCAATTTATCCTCAAAAGATAATACTATTTGTTCCTTTTCAAATATATCATCTATTTCATCATCTGTTATTACATAACTTGGTTTTGTTTCACCTTGAAGATATTTTAATACAGCTAAATTATATCTTTTAATTAATTGCGTTAATGCCTCATATCCAAACTCTTTTTTATAAACATATATCAAAATATCGAATTTGTCCTGTGATGAAAGTAATGATGGCATATCAAATGGTATTGCAGTTGATATATTAGATTCATTTACGCCATATTCTTGAGACAATATATCTGTAATAAGTTCTTTTACATATCTCTTATCATTAACATCTCCATATGTACATCCTTTTAAAGCCTTTTTTAATGCATATTTTTTATTTTTTCTACGTTTCAATTCCTCTTCTGATAATCCTATATCATATAAGTTTACCTTTGTTATTTCATCTAGTCTCTTTTTTACATAGTTTCTCATCATCTCTAATGTATATGTTTTTTCGTCTTTTTCTACCATCTCTTCAACTTCTGCGTTTTTATTTCTTTTAATAAAATATGCTATTCCTGCCCCGGCAAGTATTATAACAACGAAAGTTAATAGTATATTAGTTATTGACATTTTCTCACCTCATTTTCATTTGCAATTCTTTTAATCTTTTTATTATTTTTTCCATTAATTTTGTAACTTCATCTAGGAAAATGTAATTTTCATCAGTTTTATCTTTTACATTTTTCAATCTCAAAAATAAATCTACTACGCCAACTTCTTCTGTTGCTTCAAAATATAATAAATTATATGGAACAACACTAATTTCTTTTTTTTCTTCTAGATATCTTGTCAAATTTTTTACATTATATTTAGAATGACTAGAATATTTTCCAACAACAGGAATTGTCTTAACTCCCATTACTTCTCCATTATTATCTCTTAACATTCTATATCTATCTACACTTACTTTTTTTTGTGAAAAAACCATAATATTCAAATTTGAAATTCTAAGTATTTCTTCTTTTGTTGCTGTACTCATAGTTTTTTCTAAATCTACTAATACCATATCATAATATTGATTTGCCATTCTGATTAATTCTATATAGCTTTTTTCAACTTTTTTATATTCCTCATAATTTTCATCAAATGACGCATCTTTATCGCCAACAAAACCATTTAAAACTTCTAATCTTCCTTTAAATATAACTTTTGTATAATCTGTTATTACTCCTGGTGTTAATTTATTAGATGTTATTAATTTAAGTAATCCTTCTATACCATTTTCAACAGCTATATTATGATTTTTTGCTCCAAACAATTTTAAATTTTTCTGAGTTTCATCTCCCCAAAAGCAATTTTTTATTGTTGGATCTTGAAAGCTTGTTGAAATTAATAATATTTTATAATTTTTATCAATAGCCATTGCTGTTGCCATAGCAACAGCTGTTAAAGTTTTTCCTGTTTGTTCTCTATCATCGTTCCAAAATGTTACAATTGACATTATTTTAACTCCTTCTAAAGTTCTTTTATTATGCTCTTTATTGTCTTTCCACCAATTTCTTTATCTATATCATTTACCAAGAACTCTATATTTTTTTTATATTCATTACTCAAATTTCTTAGTTTAATCTTTAATATTCTTTGATTTTCCATTATTGCTGGAATATCACCATTTTCCAATATAAAATATAATTTTTCTTCATTCCATATTGCTTTTGTTCCTAATGTTAGGTACTCAAAATATTCTTCTTCTTCTCTTAACATATCTTTAGTATAAAATATTCTAGTAACTCTCACAGGTACCCCTAATTGGCTTAAGATTTCAGCCCCTTTTTTCAAAGAATATAAATCAAACGAAGTAACAAAATATACTTTATCAGCTCCTTGTAAGCCATAATTTGCCACGCCTGTAAAATTGTCTGTATCTATAATTATATAATCATAATCTAAATTTTCATTTTCCTCCAGTCCTAGATATTGTTTCAAATTATTAACACTATCAAAACCAACTGCAACATCTATTTCTTCATATGTAGTCACATATGATTTTGTTGGGTTTATAACGGGTACAACATATTTGCATTTTTGCGTTATTGTATTATCAATTACTAAGACACGTTTTCCTGCCATTGTAAGAATTTTGGCTATACTTAAAATCACATCGGTTTTATCACAAGCTCCAATAAACCCTATTTTTTTCATATGTTTTGGTCTCCCTTTCTTGCATTTCATGCATATAAATTTATTACTTTTTTAGCCTTAAGGTAAGGACACACAAAGTGTCCTCTCCTCTTAATTTCCTAATGACTCTAGGTATTTTTGTCTTGCAGTATTTTGTTTTGTTATATCATCATCTGCTCCACTTTGTACATTTGAACTATAATCATCTGCTCCATTTATTGCAGATTGTAAGTAATCATTTCTTGTTTTCTTAGCTGATTCTGAATATCTTGCTCTTAATTCTTCTTTTGCTTTTTCAACAATATTTGGATTATTATCTATTTGAGATGTTACAGCTGCATTTGGTGTATATGTAGGTGCAGATGGTTCTTGCATTCCAGGCTCTACATATTTTGTTGCATATAGTTTTGCTCCTAATAATCCATAAGCTTCAACTATTGCACTTGACATAGATAATATCTCATCTTCTCTTAAACTAACCTTCATTGTATCAGTTACATATGATCCGTCAGCATTTACAGGAATAGTTACTTTTGCTTTTGATACAACAATAAAATCTTGTCCAGAAGGCGTCATTAGTCTTATATCTACATAATCATCAGTCATCAAATCAACAGGTAATACTACCATATTATACTCTTGTTCTCTAGTATCATCACTAACAACCTCATCTGATTGTACGATAAGATTTGGTGTTATTACTGTATTAGCATTCATTGTTACTTTAGCAAGTACTGGTACATTTTGTAATTCTAAATATTCTTTTGTTCTTGTTTTGTTACTTCCTGTAGACATTGAAGATGTATCTAATTTATAAATATAATATTGGTTTGTACTATCTTCTTGATACACTCTTGTAATTTCATCAGTTGAATTTGATGTATCAACTATATATGCACCAGCTTCATCTTGAATTATCTCATCTCTTGATGATACTGCTGTTTTTTCACTGTTAGGAAATTTATATTTATCTCCATTTTCTTCCATTACTTCTAATATTGAATCTGGTTTATCTAAATAAAGACCTTGTTTATCTGTTTTTACCATTGTTCCATCTTTTGTTTGTAAGAACCATGTTGATATCACTGAGGGAGTTGCTGTTGCATTACTTGGTATTGAATCTTTATGTATAGATTTTAGAGAAAACATATCTTCTGTCAACACTTGACCTGATTTCACATCTTGTGTTAATGTATATACCTTAACTTTTGCACTTAATTCTGCATTTAATTCTTCCGTTTTTTGTTTTAATTGTAAAAATAGAAGTGCTATTATTACACCTGCTATTAATAATGTAAGTATTACTCCTAATAGAAATGAATTTCTTGATTTTCTTTGCATTGGATTTGATGCCATTTTTTATTCCTCCTTATTTACGCATAAATATGCTATCTTTTTATATTTTACATCTTTTTCTTCTTAAAATCAACAAACTTTATATTTTGTAATATAAAATTAATGTTTTTGTAATATTTCTGTAATATTGTCAAAAAGATTGTACTGGTTACAATTTTTTCAATATATTCTCCAGTGCCTTTGCTACTCCGTCGTTGCAATTTGTATCAGCAACTACGTCTGCAATTTCTTTTATTACTGGTGTGCTCTCTCCCATTGCAATTCCAAGACCAGCATTTTCAATCATTGTTTTATCATTCATATTGTCGCCTATTGCAATTATTTCATTTTTTTCTATTTTCATTTTTTCTTTCAAAAATTCTATCGCATTCCATTTATCTACATTTTTCGCTGAAATTTCAGTATAAAAATATTCAATTGGAACATCTTCTGTTCCCTGTTTAATTATTTTTCTTGACATATGAGATACTTCTAAGACTTCAATTTCACTAATTTCTTTTAATTTTCGCATTATAGAATTAAAAATCACTTGATGATTGTCACATATTGTTATTTTTACAACTTTTTCATCTCTGTTTGATATATAATTATATATGTTCTCTACAATATTTATTTGCGTTTTATTTTTTTCGTCTTTATTTAAATTTTCTTTATAATAATATAATACATTACATTGTAAACTCTTAGCTATTATTTCGTTTTCTGTATATATATTGTAATATATACTATTTTCTTCACAAATTTTTATTATATCTAAAACTTTTTGCTTTTTTAATGTATTTTCGTATATTATCTCATCATTGGTTATATCATATATTATAGCTCCATTTCCTGAGATAAAATATTTGTTACTATTTATTTCTTGTGCAATTGTTTTTACAGAATCTGTTGGTCTACCAGATGCTATTACAACTTCTATTCCACTTTCTTGAGCATTTTTTATAGCTTCTTTTGTTCTTTGTGTTACTAATCCGTATTGATTAAGCATCGTTCCGTCCAAGTCTATTGCAGCCAATCTATACATATTGTTTCCTCCTTAGAATTATCTATTTTTTATTTTTCAATTTTTTCAAAAAATTTCCTGTTTATTTTTCTTTGAAATTGTACATCATAAGTGTAGAAAAAGCAATAGTTTTTTCTAAACAATATTAATTGTTATTTATAACAGGAGGTGAAAAAGACATGGCAAGCTCAAACAACAGTAACAAAAAATTAGTTCCAGAAGCTATGAGTGCTTTAGATAAATTCAAATACGAAGTTGCTTCAGAAGTTGGTGTAACTTTAAAAGATGGATATAATGGTGATATATCAGCTAAAGATGCTGGTAAAATCGGTGGAAATATGGTTAGAAAAATGATACAACAAGTTGAAAACAATATGGCTAATAAGTAGTTTTACTAGTATATTTATGTATTTATTGCATATAATATAATTAATGGCAGAAGTATTTTTCTTGATTTTATATATGTTTTTTGTTTAAACATACATAAAGGCAGGAGATGTGCTCCTGCCTTCTACATTTTATAATCAATATCTCTTACAAATCCTCATCTTTTAAAACTTTTTGTGCGTTTAATGTTGTAAGTTTTTCAAGCTCTTCTATCGAAAGTATTTTTCTTAACTTTTTCAGTGTCTTGGGAATTTTAGGATATATTTGTCCTGTTCTATGAACATCAGATCCCAAAAAACTAATCAAATTATTTTTTAATAATTTTTTCAGAGTTTTCTTAGCACTATTTCCATACATTCCAATAATACTACCATAATTTGATTGAAACAACACACCCATACCGGCAAGTTCTTCTATATATCGTATATTTTCTTGAACATAACTATATCTTTCAGGATGTGCTATTATCGGTATATATCCATTTTGCATTAATTCATATACCATCTCTTTAACAAATAATGGTTTTGTATTCATAGGAAGTTCAAATAATAAATATCTTGTATTATTAATTGTTGATGCTTTTTTATTTTTTACTAATTCTATAATTTCAGGAGTAAAATAAATTTCACTCCCCAAATATAATTTAATATTAATCTCCTTTTTTTCAGATACTTTCTTTTTAATAATATCTAATATTTTTTCTCTTTCAAAGCAATCTAAATCATAATATTTTTGTATATAATGCGATGTCGAAATAATTTCAGTAAAACCAGCTTGACGCGCTTCATTTATCATATTAATTGTATCTTTCATACTTGTTGATCCATCATCTATATTAGGTATTATATGTGAATGAAAATCAATCATTTTTAACCTCTGTTATTATCTTTATTTTCTTTTTCCTTTTGCCAATATTCATCCAATTGTTTTAACATATCAGATGTTATTTCTTCTCGAAATTTTTCTGGCTCATTTTCATTATTACTTTTTTCAGTTCTTATTATTTCTGCTGTTTTTGAATGTTGTTCTTGCTTTTTTCTCTCCTCTTCATCCTTTTGTTTTTTCCTAGCTTCCCATTTAGCAGATGCTGAAGCATAATAATATGTTTCAGTATTTTTCTTACCAGAAATTGGTTTTTTATTATAAACAATTCCAGCAATATTCCCTCCAACATTTTTTATATCTCTTACAACTTTTGCCAAATCATCTTTTTTTGCTACATTATGTCCTGTAACAATAATTGTAGAATCTACTAATCTAGATAATATAACTGCATCAGTTACTAATTTTGAAGGAGTTCCATCAATTATTATTAAATCAAATTCATTTTTTAAATCTTCTAACAATGTTACCATTTGCTGTGTTACCAACAATTCAGATGGATTTGGTGGAACATTTCCAGAAGGAATTATATATAAGTTGTCTATATCGGTTTTTCTTATATAATCAGATAAATCCGGATTTTCAATTTTTTTCTCATTAACACCTGATAAATAATTTGAAAGTCCAGGGTAAAGTTGCACTTTAAAAATATTGTGTAAACAACATTTTCTCATATCAGCATCTATAAGTATTACTTTTTTATCAGTCTGTGCAAAGGCAACTGCTAAATTAGAAGCAACCCATGTCTTACCTTCTGCTGGCAATGTTGAAGTTACTAATAGTGAATGCAGTCCTTTACTTGAATTCATAAATTGTATATTTGTTCTTAAGGTTCTAAACAATTCAGACACATATGATTTCGGTTCTGTATGTGCTATAAGGTCTTTTTTCATTTTCTTTTCTTCTCCCTTCTTTTGCTATTTTCATCTTCATATAATGGAATAGTTGCCAATACAGAAAGCCCTGTAATTTTTTCTATATCCTCTTCTGATTTTACTGTTGTATCTAACATGTTTGCTAGTAATACATATGCAAAAGCAACAACTATGCCTATAAATGCAAATATTATAATATCTTTTACGTGGTTAATATTATATGGTGCTTGTGGCACTTCTGCAGCATCAACAATATGAACATTTTCTACTCCATAAAATTCCTTAACATTTTCAATAAAAACTTTAGCCATTTCATTCGCAATTTTAGTTGCTAATACTGGATCATCATATTTAACAGAAACCTCTATAAATTCAGTATCTTCTGCTGCAGTTACACTTACAATTTTCTTTAAGGTTGATTCTTCCATTTTTAATGATAAATTTGAAATAACAGTTCTTACAACTTTATCACTTTTTACAAGTTTACTATATGTAGAGACCAATTTAGAATTTAAAGTAACATCTGTTGTTGTTATTGATGTATCTATCCCCGCTGCACTTTGAGCAGAATTAGTTGCAAGAAGCAATGAGGTTGTTGCTTGATATTTAGGTTCTACAAAACCTAATGTATATATAACACCAATAACCATAAAAATAGCTATTACTAGTATTATTTGTATTCTTTTTTCCCAAAACATTTGTATTAATTCTTTTAAATCTATTTCTTCCATTACAATTCCTTTCCATTATTCGTGTTTTCACCTGTTTTTTTATTTACAATTATTGTCACATATATTGCATTGCATATTATCGCAATCACAAATGTTCCAACAGCTATAGCATTTATTTTATACAAAATATCTTTAATAATTGTTACTAAACTATTGGAAAACACGTCATTAAAGATTTTAATTCCTTGAATATTTACCTTCGAATATATAATCTGGCAGGCTGTTAATTCAAAAGCTGTTGTTGCCAACATTGCAATTCCAAGATATTGTATATCTTTAGATATTTTTTTTCTATTAACAATTAGAATAGCAATAAAATCTACTATAAGCACTATTAATGCTATATCGTAAGTTTCATTTAATTTTTCAATTATTTTTATATATTCACTATACATTTTATTTTCATATTGACTATGAATTAATGTATCTGTATATTCATTACATATATGCTCTACAAATTTATTTATAGCATCCTCGTTTTGTTTGGTTTTTATTCCTAATTTGTCAATATTTGTATTCAAGTTGTCTGCAATTTCTTTAGTATCTATTTTTTGATCTGTACCAACATATATGTTTGATAACATTATATCAATGTCTTTTTCTACTTTTTCCTGTGTACATATACCTTGAAGCACTTGTTCATCTAATCCTGATTGGTATATATAATTTTCAAAATTTGATTCTACTAATTTATATGTTCCTGAATAAAAATCTGTTTCTTTTAGCTTTTGAACAACATAATTTTTATCGAAAAGTGTCGAAAACATAATTGTAATTATTCCTATACTTATCATGCATATTGTTAGTATTGTTATGAGTATAAATTTTAGAAGATTTACTATCACTTTCATTTTCATTTTTCCTTTCTTTTTGCAATTATTTTTCTAATTCTGCATAAACAACATATCTTTGTGTTGCATACCCTATGTTGTTAAATGGATAACATGTATATACCATTAATATTTCTTTATCCTTTTGAATTGGTAATTTATCTACTTCTGTCTCTTTTATTAATTGCATATCATAAATTTTATATACATATTCTCCATATGATGTTGTTACTTTTATTTCATTTCCTATTTGCAATTCTGAAAATCTTCTAAACATATTTTTTGAGTTATGCCCCATATATATTATTGAACCACCTTCACCCGGAAAATAGCTTCCACTAGAATGGCCAACTCCTTTTTTTAATATTTCTAGTGTATCACCATAATATATAGGTAATTTAACATTTATTTTATCTATTTCTATTGTTCCATATTGTGTTCCATATTCTGGATAATTTTTTATTGTTGTTGTTTCTGTATTCTCATCTGTACTTATTGTTGTTTGCACAGGTTCAGCTTTCGTGTCTGTTGTAATTGAAACTTTATTTACTAATGTAAATACATCTCCTATTTTTCGCCCTAAAAATAGTTTTATGCCAAAAAGCAATAAACCGGCAATTAATAAAGCAACTATTATGCTACTAATAGTTGCTTTTACTGATTGTACTAATTTATTTTTCATGTACAGTTCTCTTTGTTACAACAGTGATAGCAAGGGCAATTACTGCTATTACAGAAGTAGTTAAAACAACATTAACGTTATTTCCTGTATATGCTAATTTTCCATTATTTTGTCCAACTGTTTCTATTAATTTTCCTGCATTGTTATAAATTTCTACAGAACCTTTTTTGAATACTAATTTAACATCAACTACACTTGCTGCTGAATTAGCTATTGATTTTAATTGATCTTTTTGTGCTTTTGTTAATTTACTGTAATCTGTTGTTCCTGCTGATTCCATAACTGCTATTGCTTCGTCTGCTTTTGCTATTATTGAATTTGCTTGCTCTTCTGTTACTGGATTTTCTGATAAGTATCTTTCTATTTTTACTTTATCAGCTGTTGTCATTCCGTATTTTTGCCCTTTTGCATATAATTCATTTGCTAATGTGCTTGTTGTTGCAGCATTTACTAATGTTGCACATGCCATTACTATTATGGCTGTTAATATTGATATTACTAAACTTTTTTTCATAGTTTTTCTCCCTTTCTTTTTTTATTTTTAGTCTACTTCTTGATTATAACATTTAGTTTTTTTTTGTGCAATAGTTTTTCGAAAATTTTTGGTGTTTTTTAAGTTTGATATTATTGACAATAAAATTGTAAATATTGTTACTCCAATTATTGCACCAGTTGTATCTATTAATACATCTGTAACTTGACTTGTCCTACCTTCTACAAATAATTGATGTAACTCGTCTGTGCAGGCATATAAGAATGATATTCCTATTGGCATTATTAGATTTTTTAAACCAGATATTTTAAATATTTTTAAACAGTTACATATTAATATACTTAGTACAAAATATACGCTAGTATGCATACATTTTCTTAATGGCTTGTTTAGCTTTTCTATTAATTGTTCTTCCTTTGGCTCATTTTGCATTGTCTGATTTTGATTTACCTTATTTATTTCAGTATTATTTTTTATTTGATTATTTGCAAATACTTCGTTTGCGCTTTCTTCATTGCTTATTGTTTCTTCAATTTTTTCTGCCTTTTCGTGTTGTGTTATTGTTTCTATTACTTCTTTTATTGTTGATTTGCTTTTTGTGTTTGATTCATCTCCTGGCATTGATGAGAACCAGAAGATTACTGCCATCCATATTATTATAAGTACTATGCTTATTGTTTTTTTCATGATATTTTCCTTTCGCCGTCCTCTATTATTTCAATCCACTTTAATAATGTTTTTTCTTTTAACACCATTCTTGCTGATACAAAAAAGTTTTCACCTTTTTTCTTTCCATCTTCAAGAAAATAATAAATATTATTAGTATTATCTCTTGAAATTGCTATTCTACCATGAGCTAAAGCATTTCTAATATGATAAAATATTGATAATACTTCATTATATTTATTCATTTTTACACAAGCAATTCTTTCGGTCTTAGACAACTTATGAAAATTTTTCTTTAATTCACATACTTCGCAAGCATTTTTCATATCTCTATAATTCTGTGCTATATATAAACTTTTTTCTTTTTTTAACTCACATACTGAATATAATGTTTTCTTCAATTGTTGTTTCTTCCATACATCATTTTTCCAACCATATTCCTCTATAGCCTTTCCATTGGCACTAACATCAGTACATAATGTATTTATAACAAAAAACCATATTATTTTATTTAAATTTGAAATATCCAAATTATTTGGAATTTTCTTATTAATCCATCCTGGATTTAACGAAGTAATTTCATTATCTGATATTCTTCTTTTCTTTCTTCCCATATAATCTCCATTTAATTTTACATTTATTTGCAACATTTATTACATCTAAATTAATAATTATTCATATCTTCAAACTCTTTTTTCTTACTATTTGACCAGCTTGATTCAAAAAGAAAATACTACATGTTCAGCAATTTTTATTGTTTTTGAATCTTCAAAAAATGAAATATTTATTTAGTTCGACAGATTCTTTAACAAGAAATTATGCAAATAACACTTATTTTCTAAATATATTTCTATACACAATAAATCTTTATATATAGCATTTTGTAGCTACTATTTTATTTAAAATTATTTTCTAATTTTACATTTTATTTTATTTAAATATTTATATATTTCATTAATATATTTTTTAAAAAAAATAGAATACATAATCAATAATGCAAGTATATAAATACAACAGCCTAATATTGAATTAAAACAATATCCAACAAATAAATAAATAGTAATAATCAAAAATATCCCTATATACTCCAAAGCAGTAAATCTATAGCGATTATGTTTATCTAATTCACATACTAACATCCATATAATCGTAGTAAATAATGTTGCAAATGCAAAACTCGAAATATTTTTATAAAAATAATAAAATGCAAAATTAGTTAATATTCCAACACAAATCATTATTATCATTTGTAAAAAATACTTATTTTGTTTTCCCTCAGATTTATATATATTAACATATATTCCTTTAATTATAACATTAAAGGCCTGTGCACCAAATAGTAAAAAAATTATACTATTAGCTTCATTGTATTTTTTTAAATACGTTTCTAAGATAAATTTTGCAGGAAATGCCGCTGCTATTACAATTAATCCCCATAATAGGACATATCTTTTTATCTTTTTAATTTCCTCTTCTTTCGGTTTTTTGCAAAAATAATTGTACATTGAAACAGTTATCGGTGTTATGAAAACATTTACTAAATTTTCCATACTCACTGAAAATGAATAAATTGCAAATTTTGAAGAATCCATTAATATTTTAACAAACCATCTATCAAGTCCTGTAAATATACCACTTGAAAAGTTACCTAACATTAAAACAAATCCCGCTGAAATATTATTTTTAATTTCATTTAACGAAATTTTTCCTTTATTGATAAAATGTAATCTTTTTTCTAATTTGTATATTAAATATACGGAAATTAATATTCCAGTTAATACTTGAACCCATATATAATAATTCGAATTATCACTTTTAAAAATAAAAATTAATATTATATTTATTATAAATATAGCAATTTTCTCAATATTCAATGATCTACCATATAATCCAAATTCTCCAGTAGCTTGATATAATGATTTTAAATATCCTAATATATTATAAGAAAAAATACCAAAAGCAAATGCAATAATGATATTATCATTTAAAATAATTCCAATTATTAAAACAGAAACAAGCATAAGCAATATTAAAACAAAATAATTTATAAAGTTTTTCGCAATACTTTCTTTATCAATTTCATCAATTGATAATCCACCAAATTTAAGATACATACCATCATTATAACCCAAACTAAAAAAACCAGCATATGTTATATACAATGCATATGTCTTTACTAATGAATACGAATTGATACTTAAGTATTTAGGTAATATAAAATTCGTTAATATACCAATTACCATTGTAATTACATTAGCAGACATAATTTGAAATAATCCTTTTTTCATATCTTATTGCTCCTTAATAATAATTGTCCATAAAAAGTTAGTTGTCCTTTTTTTTCTTTTAATAATTTTCTTTTATAATTTGTCTTATATATATATGTCTTACTTCTCTCCATGTCAAATATATTTTTATTATAATAATTTGAAAAATTATTTTCAATTTTAAAAATATCTTCATTGTTTTTAGGAACACTATCTATATATTTTTTTATATATTCTATATAGTCGTATCCCAATGATATTACGCAATCCAAAAACAAATATGTAATAACGTAATTTTCTTTTTTCCAATATTCTAATAAAAAATCTTTAATATAACTCATCATCGGATTATTTCTTGACGACATAAGAACACTTGTAGTCCATAACCCTTTACATATGTGAAAGTCATTATATAGTTCATGTTTTACCGAGTAAAAACCATAATTATATATTTCATCATCTAATGATTTTGATAAATATATTGTTGCATCAAACCAAATTCCTCCATATTTTTCTAATAACATAACACGTAATAAATCCGAAAAGTGTGCCAATGGAATTATTCCTTTTTCTACTTTACATATTATATAACTAGGAACATCTATATAATTTTTATAATTTTTTCTAGAAATCATTATTACTTCCTTATTAATTGAATTTTGCTTTATTGAACTTATACATGTATTGACTATTTCAGGACAATTATCAAAGCCTTGCCACCAAAAGATAAATATTTTTGATTCTCTCTCTATTTTTTCACAATTGTCTTGTACTACTTTATATCGTTCAACCACATATCTATACTTTGCATAAAGTTCATTTTTAACTGCTTTATTTCTAACTATTATAATTTTTCTTTTTAAATAAGGTATTTTAGAAAAAATTATATTTATACAAAATTCTAAAGATGCAAATTTAATACCAAAATAATGATATATATTTAATATGTCATTCAACTTCTTTAAAATCTTTTTTTTCATAAAATCACCAACTTCTACTCTATCTTGTTTATTTCATCTACGATTTCATCTACATTCTCAACTGTTAAATTTTTATATAAAATATTTATATTTTTCTCATTAATATTCTTTTTATATAAATCAACTTTTTTTATTTTTTCTATTATTTCATTTTCAAATCTAAATTTTATATTTCTAGCTGGATTTCCCCCAACTATCGAATATGGCAAAACATCTTTAGTTACCACTGAACCTGCAGCAATAACTGCTCCTTTTCCAATTGTAACTCCTGAAAGTATAAATACTCTTTCTCCAATCCAAACTTCGTCATTTATTATAATTGGTCCCTTTGATAACGAATCAGATGCCTTTTTTAATTTCTTTACTGCAAAAGGATAAGTTGTTATACAATGATAATTATGCTCTCCTCCTAATAAAAATTTTACATCTGCTGCAATTGACACATTAGAGCCTATTGTCAACTTTTCTTTTTCATTACCCGAATATCCTATATTAATCGTTCCATATGTATTAAATCCGATTTTTACATTATCGGATAAACAAAATTTTAATGATTCAGGATTAGTTATTTCTCCAAGTCTTGTGTAATTATGTGGATTTTTTTTTCTCCACAAACATCTACCATATAATTTTTTTATTCTAAAAAAAATAAACTTCAAAAACTTCATATCTTCTCCATTCTGTTAATTCTTATTTAAAAATAATCTTATATTTTTCTATTTTAACATTTACAATTATATAATAAATTATATATAAAATTATAAATGTAGTTAGCATATTAAAGGAAATATAATTTTTAAAAAAACAATCATCTATTGCTATCTCAAAAATATGATATAATAGATATGAATAAAAAAATGTATTCCATCTAAATTCCTTCTCATTATTAATTCTTTTTAATTTAAAATAAAATTTATTGTAAAATAAAGAGCATAAAAATTGCAATACAAAAACTCCTACTATTCCAAAATCATTATAATATCTTCTTATTGCACCATAAACATTTCCAATGGTCATTCCATTTGACGTTCTAAATTCCAGATTAGTATTTGTTAAATATATGTTACTAACATCGACTATATTAAATTTTTGCAATGTGCTATATATTCCTGAGAAAGTCTCTTGTCCAAAAATCACTTTACTACCAATTGGCGGATCCTTTATATATAAATTAAAATTCTGGATGGAACCACCAATATAATATGAAATATAATCAATAATTGAGTTAACATTATTTCCCAGTCTTATTAAATATTTTAAAAAATAAAAACCAATCATGCTAATACACAATATAAATAAACCCTTTTTTATATATTTCATACTCAAAGGTTTCTCCCAATTATTTTTTTTCATATTGGTAAAATACACACTTGCAAATCCTGTACCAATTAACCACAAAATATAGCCTCTTCCTCCTCCAATTAAATTTTGAATCGCTGTCAACAGAACAATAATTATTAAATATTTATTAACCTTTTGATTCTTTATTTCAAATTGTGAATTATATGCTAATACAAATATCGAGGTAAATCCCATAGCTCTTGCCATCTTAAGCATTTGATTCATCAATGTCGACAATGTCTCTGCATCAGAATTTACTGCTGTATATGTTCGATAGTAATATGCCATCCCAAAAAAGCCAAGATTATTTCCTCCTATTATAGATATTTCATATACTTCTTTGATATAAAAGATAGTAATTACAATATCAATAATAAGTAGAAATATTATAATATTTTTATCAACACTAATTGGATTTAAATTTATTGCAGTATTTACTTTTTTTCTTCCACAAAAAAATAAGCATGGAATAACAAATCCAATTAAACCAACCGCCATTATAACAAATGTTTTAAAAGAATAATCAATTTCCCAGGCTTTAATATTTATTATAGCAAATGAAATAGATATTATATACATAATCATAGCTAAAACACTTGGTGCTAATATATCTCTATTGCATAAGATATACGTTATAATTAATAAGAATATTGAAAGTCCAAATAATAAATATAACATTTTATTTTACTCCTTTCAATACATAATAGATATCTACCAACCAAATTCTCCATGAATAATAATATTTGAAATATATTATGGAAAAAAAAACATTTATAACTTTATTATTTTCCAGATTGTTTAGCCTTTTTTCGAAAACTTTTTTTTGGCTTATAAAAAAATTGTTCTCGTTACTTAATTTTATTAGATACTCTATATTTTTTATTTGTTCTTTAATCGCATCTATTCTTTTATTTTTATTATTTTTCTTATTATTTGATGCATTTGAACTATGTCTTCTATATTTTATTGTGATTTTGTTTAGATTATATACTCTTTTATTTAATGAAGCAATATGCCATAATAAATTATCATGTGGTATCAAAAAATCAATATTTTGCTTATAAAGTTGTACTAATTCTTTTGTTATACAAAATGTACATCCGGGTCTTGGTGTATTAACACAGTGATTTATATTAAATTTTTTCTTTAGTCTTTTTATTCCAAGCCATTCTTGTTTAACAACATTTTTACAATCATCTTGATAAAAAGATTGTAAATTGGACATCAATAATAATATATCATTTTTTTTCATTTCATTCATCATTATTTCGATTTTATTTTCAATCCATATATCATCCTGATCTGACAAAAATATATAATCACCACTACATGATATTATAGAATTATAGAAATTTTTTTTATAACCTAGATTAATCTCATTTTGTTTTATATTCCATTTTATATTTTCATTTTTTTTTGAATATTCCAATATAAATTCGAATGTACCATCTGTAGATAAATCATCTCTTATAACAATCTCATCTGGTTTCATTGTTTGATTTATTATTGAATCTAATTGCTCCTTTATATATTTCTTTCCATTATATGTTGCCAATGCAATGCTAATCATTATTCTTACCTCCATCAAGATCATTAATAAATTCGAAGTAAAACTTATCTCTTTTCTTATCCAACAATTCCTTTTGATATTCCTTTGCTAAATTAAAACTTCTTACTGCTTCATTTTTTAAATCTTCTATTGAAATATTCTTCAAAATTTGCTCCAATTGCGTATGATTTCCTTTTTTAAAAACATATTTATGATTTGCTAATTCTGGGTTTCCTCCAGCATTGGAAACGATAATTGGACAAGCCATACTCATTGCTTCTACAACAGCCCTACATAACCCTTCTTGATAAGATGGCTGAATATAGATGTCTATATTTTTCATCCATTCAAATACTTCTTCATGTGGTAATGCACCTATTATTTTAACGTTTTCTTCAAGTCCTTCTTCTTTTATTAATTTGTCTAAATAATCATGATTTCCTAACCCCACTAATTGATATTCAAACCTACCTATTCCCTGTCTCTTTAATCTTCCTAATACTTTTATGACATCATGTTGACCTTTCAGTTTCAAATTAACCCAACCAACTGTTCCCAACACTAGTTTTTTATCTTCTTTATAGTTTTTTATTCTATTATTCAAATTATCTTTATTCAGTTTATTCAATTCTACATCAGAACAACCTAATGTTTTTCCTGAACATGGATAATTTTTTTGCAAAGAATAATTTGTTACATATACACAATATTTTGCTTTTTTTATTGCTTTTTTTGCCAATAATTCATATGGTATAGCTACAACTTTTCCATATAAATCACCATGTCCCCAATACCCATCAAATGCATATCCCGCAGTTTCAATTAAATATGGCTTATTATATTTTCTACAATATTTTATTGCATTTAATGTATAAAAATTATGGGCAGATCTTACAATTACCTTATCACTATTTTTTATAGCTTTTTCAATTTCTTTTTTAACTATTTTTCTATATTTTATTGAAAAAAACCTTCTCTTTGGTTTCATTAGATCATGCATTTTATATATTTTCACTTTTTCTAAATTTATAGGATTAAAGTTCGCTTGAGAATATTCTTTTTCATAAATCTTCTCTTCAGCTCTTAATACAATATTTAACTGATCACAATACTTTTTATATCTATTCCAAACTTTATTATTCAGATTTCCATCTGTATAATAATTTTTTTCATTATCTTCCTTCAGTCTGGTTCCACCTTGAATAAATAACAATTTCATTGTTTAACCACCTTTATCTCAAATTCTTTATTTAAACAATCAATAATTCTATTTTCAATCTGTTTAGCCTTTGTTAAATAATTTTTATTCATAGTTATATCATGTTCTAATTCTGATCCACCTTTATTGTTTCGTTTGCTAAGTCTTTCATAAATTATTTCTTCTTTAACATTTAAATATATCACTTTATCAGGCAAGTAATTTTTTAACTTTTTTAGACAATATTCTATATCATAATTTTCATTTTCAGAATTATACCCCAATGCCCATATTACTTGCAATATTCCTTCATCCATTACATAGTTTTTATTTTTATTTCTTAAAATCAAATATATTATTGAATACATATACAATAACATTTTCAATTTAACTTTAAAACTAGGAAATTCAAATTCTTCAATAACAGATTTAATATTTTTATTAATATTTCTTTTACTCACTAATATACTGATCATATACGTGCATTTTTTTATATTTCTTTTTAACCTACAACTACCATTTATTTTATTGTTTAAATCATTTTTTTTTAAATTATTTTCTTTTACATAGGTGCTCTTACCAGAACCAGGTACTCCAAATAATTCAACATGTTCATTTTTATTCAAATCCAAATATTTATTTTCTAATTTTAATGCCTCGTTCTTTATATCAAAACCCATGCATGAGATTTTTTTCATATCCATTTTCCTATTCAGACTATTATCTATATTTCTTATATGATCAGCCCATTTTCTTTCATTTATCCTTAACGATATGAATTCAATATTATTACTTACTTTAGCCTTAGTAGGAACAACATCACTAGCCAAGCAATATAATCCACTCATCTGTGCCTCAACCAAAACCATTCCTAACCCTTCGTATAGAGATGGAAATAAGAATAAATCCATAGTTTGGTACAATTCATTTATATCTTTTCTTTGTCCCAGAAACTTTACGCAGTTTTCTAAATCAAGGCTTTTTATTTTGTTTTTCATTTCTTCAATTAATGGTCCTTGCCCAACTAATATTAAAATTGAATTATCATTTTGTTTATGCACTTCATTAAATATATCAATAAGAAATCTATGATTTTTTTGTTCTACAAATCTTCCAACATGACCAATAACCAAAGTATCATCTTCTATATTCAACTCTTCTCTTTTTTTAATTCTAACCTTTTCATCATATTTAAACTTGTCCAAGTCAATTGCATTATTCAATAGGTATACATTTCCTTTGTCATACTCTTTATCTCCAAAAAGCCATCTTCCAGCATATTCAGAACAACACATATAATCAGTCGCAAATAATTTACTAAATGGTCTTAAAATTTGTTTTAAAATGTTTTTCTTTTTTTCTTTTTTATTTGTTGTACTGTGTGAATGTGCAATTCTAACAGGTACTCCTGCACATTTTGCCGCAAACAAGCTAAATACAGACAGAGTATTAATATGTGAATGTACTATTTTATAATTTCCATCTTTTAAAACATTTTTTAATGTTTTATGATATTTAACTATTCTTTGATAAGGAGGAATTAAGATAACTTTTCCTCCTAACTTTTCTATTTCATCATATGGTATATTCGTAGAATCTTCATCACATATAAAATCAAATTGAATTTTTTCTCTGTCAATATAGTTATAGTAATTCATTACGACTGATTCAACGCCTCCACCGACCCATTTTCCAATTATATGAGCAACCCTTATTACATTTCGACTTTCTTTCATTTATCTTCCCCTTTATTTAGCTCCTTTTTTATGTACCACTGAACTTACTGTCCAAAATAATATTTTAATTTCAAACAATAAATTCTTCTTTTCAAAATATTCCATATCTAAATTTAGTCTGTCTTTAAATGTAACTTCATTCCTTCCTTTAACTTGCCACAAACCTGTAACACCAGGTTTTACAGCAGTAATATATGGATATGTATCTCCCATATCTTCAATTTCTCTTGGTAGATATGGTCTAGGTCCAACCAAGCTCATATCTCCTTTTAATACATTTATAAATTGTGGAAATTCATCTATTGAAGTTTTTCTAATAAACTTTCCTATTTTTGTTATTCTTGGATCATTTTTTAATTTTTTGTTTATTTTATACTCTTTTCTTGCTTCTTCATTTTCTTCCAAATACTTTTCTAACTTCTCATCTGCTCCCATAACCATCGATCTAAATTTGTACATTTTAAAAATTTTACCATCTTTTCCAATTCTGTTTTGAGAATAAAAAATTGGTCCATTATCTCCAACAATTAAATTTGCTATGTATACACCAATTGTCATAGGCAACAACATTACAATTCCAAACATTGCACCAATTATGTCTACAATTCTTTTTAATATTTTATAACCAAGTGTTTCTTCTTGTTTGTGTAATCCTGTTGTTTCTTTTGTAACAGTTGGCAGTGCATATAAGTTTGCAACTACATTATTTACAACTTCTTCACGTGCTAAATTTGTATTCACTTTAGTTTCCCCCTCTTAAACATCCCTAAAATTAATTCATTTTAACAAAAATCATCTTTGCGTTTTTGGAACTGGTCATTTATAAAAGTCTTCACTCCTAAATAAATAATAATTCCTGTAAACACTCCAAGTGTATCTATGCCTACATCAAATAATCTTGCACTTCTACCAGGAACAAAATATTGATGTAGTTCATCTGTAGACGCATAAAATACACCAAAAAGTAAACTATATAATATTTTTTGCTTTTTGGTTTTCTCTAGTGAATATGTATAACTCATTATCAAGAATCCACCTATTGTATAAATTGTATAATGAGCTCCTTTTCTTACAATTTTTTCTATCTTTTCTATTTTTTGTTGGTCAGGTTCTTCTTTATCTTTTGTTACAATATTTACAACAACTTTTGTTACCTTTGAGCTTGTTCCACTCGATTCATTTCCTCCTTGGTTTGAGAAGTTAAATACTATTCCCATCCATATTACTATTAATACTATCTTAATTATTTTTTCATATTTTTCGTAAATTTTTTTCATATCATATATAATAATATCATTTATCTAACTTTTTTTCAATAGTTTTCGCCGATTTTTTTGTTCCAAAAAAAGAAACCATTTTTTACAAATAGTTTCTTTTTTGGTCAATTTCAAGATGCTTTGTTTATAATTAAGCTTCTGGCTCAATTAATCCGAAATTTTTACCATCTTTTAATTTATGTATAACATTTACTTTGTTTGTTTCAACATTAACAAATGTAAAGAACATTTGAGAAGGTTTTTCTTGTAATTTTAATTTTGCATCTTCTGGAGTCATAGGTTTAATTTCATAAAATTCTGTTTTTAAGATTTCATCAGTAACCTCATGAGTTTTTTCTTCTATACCTAAATTTTTTAAGCTAGCGTCCTTCATCATTTTTTCTTTTTTTGTTTTAAATTTTCTTATTTGTCCCTCTAAAATATCTATATCTTTATCTATAGATGCATATAAATCTTTATCTTCTGTAACTGCTCTAAAAATTTCTCCATTTGCTGACACTCTAATTTCTGCTATTTGTGCTGTTTTTTCTACTTTTAATACAACATCAGCCTCTGCATCTTCAAAGTATTTTGCAACTCTGTCCATTTTTCTTTCTACATAATCGTTTATTGCTTCTGTTACCTTTAGTTCCTTTCCTGTTATTTTTATTTGCATAAAAATCGCTCCTTTCTTTTTAGTATATCTTTATTATATCTTTTATTCCCATTTTTGGCAAGTATTTGTCGAAAACTTTTGTATAGTTTATTTTAACGGAAGCCTCCGGCCACCTCCGCCACCTCCGAAGGAGCCTCCGCCTCCGCCTCCAGAAGAAAATCCCCCTCCTCCGGATGAGTAACTTTCGGCTCTCGATTTAGCCGATTGAGCAGCAGAAATTCCTCTATGAGAACTCATATTTATAAACATAACGTAATCATAAGATGTAAAGTTTGATTGTTGAATTACTTCTGGATATATGTCTTTAAATTGTTTTGCAACTTTTTCTGCTATTCCCATAATTTGAGCAAAAATTAAATATTCTTCAAATAATTGAACTTCAATTGCTTCTCTTTGCTTTATAAGTGTGTATTCATTCAAATATCTTTTAAGCCCTGCAAGTTCTATTGCCTCTTGTTTTAATTCATGTGTTGCTACATATTTTTTGTTTTTGAATATCTTCATTTTTACTTCTTCTTTTTCTTCAATTAAACCTTCCTGTACAAGTTTATCTTTTTCCTTTTCTATTATTTTATCAAACCATGAAAGTATTTTTGAATAACTATGTTCACACCATCTTTCAAACTCTTTGCTTTCCAAATATCCATCTTTACTTGCTTCGTATAACATTTTAAATATTTCTTTTTCTTTAGGTTCTGAAAAACTTTCAGGATTAGCTTCTTTTAAAACAATAACTGTATTTTCCTTTTTAAATATTACTCCTGTTTCTTTTTCTTCTATTCTGATTTTACCTTCTTTAAGCCATTTTAATATTATTGCACCTAATATATCTGTTTTATTTTTTATAATATCATATTGATATCCTATGTAATAAGCTCTGTATATGTCTTTTTTGCAAGGAATATCTCTGAAGTATGGAACATCTTTAGGGATTTTCTTGCCTTCTAGTCCATAGTCTAACCCTTTCGCAGAATTTACTGATTTTATTATCGCAAATATAATTATAACCCAGAATACAATTTGGAATAATATTACAATAATTGTAATAAGTACATCTGAGGCACTTACAGAATCTGTATATTTAGTTGCTCCTTCTTCTGCCATATTATAATAATGATCAAAGTCATAATCTAATTTATTTGTCGCATTAAATGTTCCTAATGGAAATTTAACTAAAATTGTCATATATTCATTTGTTGCTAATGTTCCATCTGATTGCATTTCAATATATCCATCATACACATAAGCTGTTCCACCATAATTTCCATATCCCCAAACATCCGTTGTATCTGCTATATCAAAATTGGTATGAATCTTGATATATGCGTTTCCTATTGAATTTGAAAATTCATATGGTATTAAAGTCCAATATATCATTTGTGCATCTGATGTTTCTGATACAAAATTCGTAATTGTATATTTAGCTGTATATGTGTGTGAACCGTATTCACTTATTCCCCAACAAAGTTCAACACCGTCTGAAAGTTTATTTATTCCACTTTTGTTTGCTTTGCTTTCTAATGTTCCTGATGTTTTCCAATACTCTAATTGTTCATATTCAGTATTTCCATCTATTACTGTCAAATCTTTTATTTCCGAATTTCCTAAATTATAATATGGATGATATACCTCTGTTCCTTGGTTTACATTACATCTCCATTTTTCTGTTACAGTTGCATCTCCATTATCATCAACAAATATGTCCATATATATGCTTTGTATTGAATTTGCTTCTACTTTATTTCTTAATGAAAATAACGCGAATGTAAATAGAAAAATAAATATTATTTTAATTGTCTTTTTCATAGACATCCCCCTTTTCTCGACTTTAATTATCTCATACCCCCAAAAAATTATCAACACATTTTTCTATAATAAATTTATTTATTGAATTTTCTTGATTTTTATGCGATAATATAGGTATTCGCAGTTTAATTAATCAGCACGTTAGTGCCTTAAGAAAGGGAAAATAAGATGAATAACAGTTTAAAAAAATTAGAATTTAACAAAATATTAGAAAGTGTATCAAATTATTGTAAAACATATATAGGAAAAAATTATGTATCAGAATTGCGACCATCACAAGACAAAGAAAACATTCAAGAAATGCTAAATGAAACATCACAAGGGGTAATATTAATTCAAAGAAATAGTACACCACCACTTGGAGAAATTGCTGACATAACCGTTTATTTAAAAGCATTAGAAAGTTATGGAACTCTAAGCATAAAAGCATTATTAGAAATTCAAAACATTTTGCAAATGTCTGCAAATTTAAAAAAATACTTTGAAAAAGATTATCTTGAAACATCAGATTTTTCTGCAATTGAACAATATTTTCTTGATTTATATGTAAATCCAAGTATTGTAGCAACATTTGCAAAATCAATTGTAGATGAAGATACAATTGCAGATACTGCATCCTCAAAATTACAAGATATACGTAGAAGAGAACGTAAAATTGAGCAAGATATACGTTCAAAACTTAATGGAATTTTACATTCTTCTACATATTCAAAATATATGAGAGAAAATCTTGTAACTATTCGTAATGGCCGTTTTGTAATACCTGTAAAAGAAGAATATCGTGGTGCTGTTAAAGGATTTGTACATGATATGTCAAGTAGTGGATCAACAGTATTTATAGAACCAATTGCAGTATTTGATCTAAATAATGAACTTTCAAATCTACATATTGAAGAAGAACTTGAAATTGAAAGAATTCTACAAAATTTAAGTGGCTTATTATATCCATACACAACAGAACTTGAAAACAATGTTCAATTAATAGGAAAACTTGATTTTATATTTGCAAAGGCTCATTATTCTTTAAATTTACATTGTACTACACCAGAAATAAATGACGAAAAATTTATAGATTTTAAAAATGCACGTCATCCTTTAATAGACCCTGCAAATGTAGTTCCAATCTCTGTAGGATTAGGAAAAGATTTCTCAAGTCTAATCATAACAGGGCCAAACACTGGCGGAAAAACAGTCACTCTAAAAACAATAGGGCTATTATCTGCAATGGCATGTAGTGGCTTAAATATCCCAGTAGAAGAACATTCTAGTTTTTATATATTTGACCACATATTTGCGGATATAGGGGATGAACAAAGCATAAGTGAATCATTAAGTACCTTTTCATCACATATGAGTAATATTGTAAAAATCACGCAAACAGCTACATCTAACAGCCTTATACTTGTTGACGAATTAGGTTCTGGAACAGACCCTCTTGAAGGCGCACATCTTGCAATAAGCATTTTACAATACTTTACAGAGATGAAATGTCTTACAGTTGCAACATCACATTATCAAGAATTAAAAAAATATGCACTTGTAACGCCTGGTTTTAAAAATGCTAGTGTAGAATTTGATATAGAAAACTTAAGACCAACATATCGTCTATTAATTGGTATACCAGGAAAAAGTAATGCTTTTGCAATAAGTAGAAAACTTGGATTAGACGAAAATATTATAGAACGTGCATCTTCTATGATAGACAAAGAAACTATAAATTTAGAAGATTTATTAAAAAACATCTATGACAGCAAATCAAAAATTGAAGATGAAAAAATCCGTACTTCAATTGCTTTAAGAGAAGCAGAAGAATTACGAAACTCATTAAAACATCAACATTCAAATGTATCGAATAAAGAAAAGGAATTAATCGCTAATGCAAAACAAGAAGCAAAACAAATTTTACTTGATGCAAAAGAAACTGCAAATTCAATAATAAAAGACATGAACTCTGCCCCATCTGCATCTAAAGCAAATAAACTTAGAAATGCTTTAAACGAAAAAATTTCTTCTATTAACACAAATGCAGAAGATGTCGAATTATCTGACAATCTACTCCCTGCAATTGCACGAGAAGAAATCAAGCCTGGTTTAAATGTATATGTAAGTAATTTAAAAGCAAATGGTGTTGTCGTTTCTAATATCTCAAAAGATGACACTGTTCAGGTTCAAATCGGTATAATGAAAATGAAAGTTGATATAAAAAATTTGCAAGAAACAGCAACAAGTTCAAAAGCATCTGTGTCAGCATCTTCTGCCAAACCTTCTGCAAAATCTGCAAAAAATAAATCTGAAAATTATTCTTATGTTGGACGTTCATCATTAAAAGCACAAAATGTAAGTCCAGAAATCAACTTACTAGGTCTTACTGTTGATGAAGCAATTCCTATTGTAGATAAATATTTAGATGATTGCTATATTGCTAAACTTTCTCCAGTTCGCATTGTACATGGAAAAGGTACTGGTGCTTTGCGTAATGGAATCCATCATTATCTTAAGTCTAACAAATTGGTTGACAACTTTAGACTTGGTACTTTTGGTGAAGGCGAAATGGGAGTAACTATAGTTAATTTGAAATTGTAATGGGACAAAATGTACCCGGTACATTTTGTCCCAGGGCAATTTTGTACCGGGTACATTTTTGCCCATTTTAAATTTCCATTTGACTTCCCAAAAAAGATGCAGCAGATTGAGCTACCTTTTTCTCTACTTCATTCATTTTTGTATTAGACTCCTTAGATAATAGAATTACAGTTCCTATTGTATCTCCATTTGATATGATTGGATAAACAACTTGTGCATTATATTTTCTTTCATTATTATCATTTTTTGTTATCGGAACGGCAACATCACTATTTTCTTTACTTGTGTATATTTCTTTATCTTCCATTAATTGTTCTAGTTCGTCACTTACGTTTTGCTCTAAAAATTCTTTTTTTGGTCCTCCTGAAATTGCTATTACTGTATCTTTGTCTGTTATACATGCAATATGTCCTGTAGTTCTTGATAGTGTTTCTGCATATCCTGTTGCAAATTCTGACAATTCACCAATTGGCGAATATTTTTTCAATATTACTTGTCCTTCTCTATCTGTAAATATTTCTAAAGGTTCCCCTTCTTTTATACGTAATGTTTTTCTTATTTCTTTTGGAATTACAACTCTACCTAAATCATCTATTCTTCTTACAACTCCTGTTGCTTTCATATTCTTCCTCCTTTTTGTTTTTCTAAGTATATTCTTATTATGACAAAAAAGGAAAAAAATATACATATTTGTCACACAACATTTTTTAAAATTTATGTAAATTTTCTTGAAAAAAATTTTTTTATAGTTTATAATAATTATACATATGGGGATGTAATGGTTTCGACATTGCATTGGAAACATGAATAGCGAGTAGTGGATTCTCGTTTGCCACTTTAAAAAACGGGAAATTAAATATAAACGCTGATAATACAGAATTAGCATTTGCTGCCTAATTGCAGCATCGCCAATTAAGATATCCCCACATATTTTAATATGGTGTCATTATAGTGGGAAACAAAACTGCTTTTTCTACGAAAGCAGTGGGTATTTAGTAGATATATTTAATAATTGTTTGTTTGTTAATGATTGTTGAATGAATTTTAATAATAAACTGCACTCGGAGAAGTTTATGTGGATGGTGTAGTGGACAGGGGTTCGACTCCCCTCATCTCCACCAAACAAGTAAAAAGGGGCTGTAAAAAAGTCCCATATTTTATTGATTTTTTATGTAAAATATTGTATAATATATTTAAGTGTAATTTTTTTATTCCTTATTCACTAATTAGTGGTGGAAAAACTTCCCACTTTTAGTTTTACATATATGAAAATACAACATAAAAGAGGAGGACATATACTATGTCAAAAATTTCAGAAAGATTTACACTAATTTTTTGGTTCGCTTGCTTAACACTAAGTTTTTTTATAAACAAACTAGGATATGCGGAACAGGGAAAAGCATTTTTGGTGGTATACATATGTGGCTATATTGCTTTCACAATTCGTTTAATTATTCTCTTTATTTCTTTTGGAAACAGTTTAATTGAACGGATTACAGCAGCAGTATATACAGCTTTCATTTATATAGCTGTTATACTTACAGTCATGTTAATAACTTATTTAGTATCTTTGCTTTTCAATGAAAACTTTTACATCGAATTGCAAATAATAACATTTTTCCAATGTTTATTTGGATACCGCTATCAAAAAAATGCTTAGCAACCAACAAAAAGAAACCTTTTCTAAAAAGGTTTCTTTTTGTTTCATATATCTTTTAATATATTACTCCATTTTCTTTTTTATACTCTTCAAAAGCCTGTATACATTCATCTCTATCCATTTGTTTCAAATTAATTAAATCCTTATTTTCACCTTTTAGATATTGATATATAATATCGTCTCTAAAGCCAATATTTCCTGCGTCCTCTTTTGTACAGCCATAATACACTGTCTTTATATTTGCCCATATTATCGCTGATAAACACATTGGACATGGCTCACATGAAGTATATAAAATGTAATCTGATAAGTCATATGTTTTTAGTTTTTCACATGCTGTTCTTATTGCTACTACTTCCGCATGTGCTGTTGGATCATTGCTACATAACACCATATTGTTTCCTTCTGCAATTATATTTCCTTCCTTGTCTGTTATAACTGCTCCAAATGGACCTCCTTCTTTATTTTTAAATCCTTGTATCGATTTATTTTTTGCTATTTCCATGTATTTATTCATGATTAAATTTCCTTTCTTTTATAATAAATTAATGCTTTTTTCTATTTTTATTTATATCACATATTTTGTTTTTTGTCATATAATATTACAATTATTATTATGTCATTTTCTACAAAAATGACTAGAAACGAGGTTATTATGGACGATTTTGTTTTTAGCTCTAATTTATTATATGAAAATTTAAACATTATTAAGCAAACATATCCTTTTGTGCAAACTGGATCTGCTGGCAAAAGTATTATGGGAAAAGATATTTCTTATGTTAAAGTTGGTCGAGGTTCAAAAGAAGTTTTTTATTCTGCTAGCTTTCATGCCAATGAATGGATTACATCTATTGTTCTTTTAGAATTCTTGTACGAATATTGTAATTCAATTCAAAATAATTCCACTATTTTTGGCTTTCCAGCACGAAGATTATTTGAAACAGTTTCTATTTATCTTATGCCTTTAGTTAATCCTGATGGTGTTGACTTAGTTACTGGTGCTCTTCCAAGAACATCCCCTTCGTATAAACAGGCTGAAAAAATTGCTTATGGATTTGCAACAATTCCTTTTCCAGATGGATGGAAGTCCAATATTCGTGGTGTAGATTTAAACCTTCAATTTCCTGCGGAATGGGAAAAAGCTCGTCAAATAAAATATAATCAAGGATTTACCCGGACCAGCACCACGTGATTTTGTTGGATATGGTCCTCTTACTGAACCTGAAGCCTTGGCTGTTTATAATTTTACATTACAACATAATTTTAAACTAATTTTGACTTACCATTCACAAGGTGAAGTAATTTATTGGCAATTTCAAAATTATAATCCACCAAACGCTTTATTTATTGGTAGACAGTTGGCAAATGTTAGTGGCTATGCACTTGAACCCACTCCTTATAATTCTAGTTTTGCCGGTTATAAAGACTGGTTCATTCAAAATTATAATAGACCTGGATATACAATTGAAGTAGGACTTGGTACTAATCCACTTCCTATAACTCAATTTAGAAAAATATATGAAGATAATTTAGGAATATTGGTTTTAGGTGCAATTTTATAAATTAGTTCAAAAACTCTCATGTATTTGTGGGAGTTTTTTCTAATGCTTGACAAATCTTCCCATTTATGGTATACTGAATAACTGAAATAGTGTATTAGTGTACAGGAGGTGTTAATTTTGAAAGAAGAGCAAATTATAGAAGTTGCAAGAGCGTTATTCCATAAATTTGGTTTTAAAAAAGTATCTATGGATGAAATTGCTAGAGAAGCTGGTGTTACCAAAAAAACAATTTATCGTTATTTTGATAGTAAAGAAGCTTTGTTAAAATATTTCATACAAGAAGAAATTCAAAATATGAAATCAATTGTAGAAAAAGTTGAAAGCAAAAATATGGACTTTTTTGATACTGTAAATGAATCTATATGTAAATTATTAAAATACAGAAAAGAGAAAGATTTTTTAAATATAATTTCAAAAGAGGCTGAATGGTTAAAAGACCCAATTATTATAAAAAATCTAGCATTAATTGACACACAAATTCAAAATTACATCAAAAGCAAATTGCAAAAAGCAAAAGAAAAGGGTTTTATAGAATTCACCGACCTAGATGTAACTGCATTTTTAGTTTATAAAATGTATATTGCACTAATTATTGAGTGGAACGACAAAGACAAAACAATGGATGAACAAAAGATAGCAAATAGTATTTCAGAGATTATAAAAAAAGGATTAAGAAAGGAATGATTTTATTATGAAAAAGGAAAAAATCTTAAAAATTTTGATTTTTGCTGTAGTTTTATTAATTCCTATTATCTATAGTTTCTTCTATTTAAAATCTTATTGGAATCCATATGGAACTTTAAGTGATATGAAAATAGCAGTTGTTAATTTAGATAATGGAAAAGATGACAAGAATCAAGGAAAAGAATTTGTACAAAGTCTAAAAGACAGTGGAACATTTAATATTTGTGAGGTTAGCAAAGAAAATGCAAATGATGGAATGAAAAAAGGTGACTATTATGCAACAATAGAAATTCCAGAAAATTTCACAGAATGTTTAGAAAGTGGTTCAACTACTGATAAACAAATTGCACAAATAACATACAAACCAAATCAAGCAACAAATTATTTAGCAACTCAAATTATAAATAGTGCAGTAAAAACTATTGAATTAAATTTACAGTCTAAAGTTGATAGAGAAATTATTGCAAATTTATCAAGTAAATTAAATGAAGTTCCAGATAGTTTACAATCAATAAGTGATGGAGCTGGATCAATATTAGAAGGTTCGCAAAGTTTAAATGATGGAATTAAACAACTTAATGATGGAACAAACCAATTAAGTAGTAGTTATAAAGATTTTGACAATGGTGTAGAATCTGCTTATACAGGAAGTAAAAATCTAGAAAGTGGATTATCTCAGGTCTCTACTGGTGTTGATACATTAAAAAAAGGTGGTCAAACTTTAGATAGTGCTATATCTCAAATTAATGCAGGTGTTGATGAATTATCAGCCCAAAGTAATTCAGGTATTGCTTCATTAGTAAGTGGTGTAAATAATTTAAATACTGGTGCTACTAACTTAAATTCTGGTGTTACAGAATATGTTGGAAAAGTAGAATATTTAAATTCTAATATAAAACCTCTTTTACAAGCACTTTCAACTTATTCTGATAATGCTGATCCAACATTACAATATTTAGCTAACAGTGCTAGTCAATTATTAGCTCAAGACCCTAAAGCTGGTAACTTAGATGGTTTCCAACAATTAACTATTGGAGGTCAAAACTTAACAACAGGAGTAAATGATTTATATGCAGGAACTCAAAAATTAGTAGCTGGAACTCAAGATTTAGGAAAACTAACAAATGGTGTTCAAAGTTTAAAATCAGCTCTAATACAAGTAAAACAAGGTACTGTATCATTAAATCAAGGTATAGAAACTTTATCTAATGGTACAAATCAATTATCAGCAGGAAGTTCTACATTAACAAATGGATTATCTACTTTAAATTCAAGTTCTAAAACAATTGATAATGCTCTAACAACATTAAACAACGGAACTGCTTCTGCTTATGATGGAAGTACTAAATTAGTGGAAGGTGTCCAAACATTTAAAACTACAATAGATGAAGGTCTTGCTGATACTAAAGAACAATTAAAATCATTAAAAGGAATCGAGGATTTCGGTGCAAAACCTGTTGAATTTAAAACAGAAGCTTATGGTGAGGTAAATTCTTATGGTATTGCCTTTACCCCATTATTCTTATGTATCGGTTTATGGGTTGGTGCTTTAATGAGTTATGTTGTTCTATATTATGATCAAAAACATAGATTTAACATATTTGACCATGATTATAAAAATAAAATATTACAAAATATTGCATACATAGGTCTTGGTGCTTTACAAGGTTTAATTGTTGCTATACTTCTAAAATTAGGTTTAGGTTTTGATATACAAAACTACGCATTATATTATACTGCTAGCATTTTAGTTGGAATTACATTTGTAAGTATTATACAATTCTTAATTAGAAATTTCGGAGATGTTGGTAAATTCTTAGCATTAGTTGTTTTAGTATTACAATTAGCCGCTTCTGGTGGTACATTCCCTATCGAAACAATTGATAAAGGATTCCAAGGTCTTACATCATACTTACCTATGACATATTCAATTAAATTATTTAGAGAAATTTTAGTTCCAACCGCTACAAATTTCAAAGGTCAATATTTAGGTATTTTAGTTGGTATTACAATTGTTACTTTAGCTATTACATGTATTGTTGATATTATTAAAAGCAAAAAACAAACAGAAGAAGCTAAAGCTTAGAACAGAACAAAGTGACGTATTCGCCATTTGTTCTCGTCCGATTTGATTTTTCGACTATAAGGAAAAAATCGCGAAAGTTTAATTACTTTCGTGATTTTTTGTATATAATCCATTTTTATATAAAAACTTATCTCCATTTTTAGCCATTTCGTATAAATCTTTAGGAAAATCTATTTCCTCAAACTCTTCAATTCCTCCACCAGTAGTATCATTCAAATCATATAGCCATACCCTACCATTATCTTTATCTTCAATTTCATAACTATGTCCTTCTATTCTTCTACCAGAAAGAAATTGATTTTGTTCTTTTATCTGCTCTTCTATCATTTCATTTATTCTCTTTCCTACAATTCTTGTTGCATTTGCATCTAGAATAAACTTATCTCCTTGCTTTCGTAAAACACTGCCTAATTTAGCTCCGTCTGGTAAATCTTCTATAGATATTGTAATTACTTTATGGCTTTTATCTGCTTTAATAATATTATAAGAATTTCTCTCATTTTGACTAATATTATAAATATAATACATTTCTCCTGCTTCTCTTGTACTTTCAGCATAATCTTGTAATATTTTAGCTCTTTCTTTTAACATTATATCTTTGTATTTTGAAATTATTTTAGTGTCATTAATAGTTAAATCATCTGATAATAAATTGTTCCATTCATTATTTTCTAAATAATCTGATAATTCATTCATAAAATCTTTTGCTAATTTGTTTTCTTTTAAATTATTAAATAAATTGTTTACAAAATCTAAATTCAATAAGCTTTCTCTCCTTTACTTTTTATTTTTGTGCATGACTTTCTCCTGTTGCATAATCAATTACTATTCCTGGTTGTACATTATAGCAATAAACATTAAAACAAATTCCTTTTCCATTATCTTCTACTGACCATGCTTCCATTTCCACTCCACTTGCAAGAAGATTTTCGTCTTCATAAATAGGTGTTACTCTATATAAAACATGATTTTTTTCATTGTTATCAATATATCCAGCAACCTTATTTTCAAATGGTAACATTCCTTCTGTGTTTAAATATCTTGTTCCAGTAATTAAGTTTTGTTTGTTTGCATTTTCTGATGAAAGTTGCCAACCTATCAAATGACAACGATTATATAAGTATTTGTCTTTAATTAAGTTATCATATCTTTTTTGTACCCATCCCGAAAGATTTTTTATACTTCCTATATCTTCACGTTTTTCGCCATCTTTTGGCATTGTTTCTTTACATACATTTGCAAATGCTACACCACTTCTTCCTAAATCGTCCCATTCACTATATTTTTCGAAACTTTTTGTTGTATAATTCTTATCAGTAAAATATGGAATATTATTGTTTATTTCTACATAAGGGCTTGATGTGTATTCTGGAATTGTAGATAAGTCATATGTTCCTGTTTGTTTTATGCTTTCTGTATTATTATTTTCGTTTGTTTTTCCTTCATTTTGACTCATGTATCCTGATACTATAATACATGTCAATATTACTATTGATGCAATTATTTGCCATATATTTTGTTTTTTATTGTTTTTTCTTTTGCTCATATTTCCTCCCATTTTAGCTTGATTATAAAATTTGATTTAAAATAAGTTTGACTAATAATTGTTTGAATTTAACATAATTGAATTATATATCTTTTTTTATAAATGTCAAGTGTATTTAAAAATTATTTGCACAAACAAAAATAGCAGTTGCAGAACGTCGAAACATTCCTAAGTAAATTTTAGTTGAACTTGCAAAAAATTAAAGAGAACCAGCAATTGCTGGTTCTCTTTGTACAACTTTAGCTTGCTAATACCTTACTTTGAACAATATACCACTTGCCATTGTCATGATAAACTGTAACGCCACTTAAGTGGCTGTACCAAAGCCGTATATGTTCATATGCTTCGATTTTGTTGGTATACCCTTCAGTTTCCAATAATGAATAGTTCTTTGTGTTAATCATAATGTTTTCCTCCTAATCTTGTATACAAAATCAATAGTTGCATCAGCCTTACCATTCAGGTAAATCTATTATAATTATACCACTTATTTCCATTTTTTTCAAGTTTTTTTATATAATAGCTATTTTCTTATATATAATTCATCATTATTACAATCAATTACAACTTGGCTGTTAGTCAAAATTTCCTGAGTTAAGATTTTTTTAGCAATTAAAGTTTCAAGTTTCTTCTGTACAAATCTCTTTAAAGGTCTTGCTCCATAAACTTCATCATATCCATTATTAATTAAATAATCTTTAGCGGATTGAGTTAATTCTAATTTTATATGTTTATCTTCAAGTCTTTTCTCCAAGTCTTTAATAAGAAGTTCCAATATTTTTGAAATTTCATTTTTCATAAGAGGTTTGTAAAATACTATTTCATCCAAACGATTTAAAAATTCAGGTCTAAAGCTTCTTTTTAATAATTCTGATACTTTCTGTTTTGCCTCTTCTGAAATTTCACCATTTTCTTGAATTCCTTCTAATATATAATCAGAACCTAAATTTGAAGTTAATATTATTATTGTATTCTTAAAATCAACTGTTCTTCCCTGTGAATCTGTTATACGCCCATCATCTAATACTTGTAATAAAATGTTAAACACGTCTGGATGTGCTTTTTCAATTTCATCAAACAAAACTACTGAATATGGTTTTCTTCTAACAGCCTCAGTTAATTGTCCTCCCTCTTCATATCCAACATATCCTGGAGGCGCACCAATCAATCTTGAAACAGAATATTTCTCCATATATTCTGACATATCAATTCTTACTATATTATGCTCATCATCAAATAATGCATCAGCTAATGATTTTGCAAGTTCAGTTTTACCAACACCTGTTGGACCTAAGAACATAAATGAACCTATAGGTTTACGCGGATCTCCTATTCCTGCTCTTGAACGCATTATTGCTTCTGAAACTTTTTCAACAGCCTCATCTTGACCAATTACTCTCTTATGAAGTATTTTATCAAGATTTAAGATTTTCTCTCTTTCACCTTCCATCAATTTTGTAACAGGTATTCCAGTCCATCTTGATATAATTTTTGTAATTTCTTCTTCTGTTACTTTATTTCTTAATAGTCCATCTTCTTTGCTTTTTTCTGATATTTCTTCTTCATATTGTAGCTCTTTTTGTAATTCTGGTAATTTTCCATATCTTAATTCTGCAACTTTATTCAAATCATAATTTCTTTCTGCTTGTTCTATTTGTGCATTTGTTTGTTCAATCTCTTCACGTAATTTCTGAACCTTTCCAATTGCAGCTTTTTCATTTTCCCATTTTGCTTTCATTCCATCAAATTTAGTCTTTAATTCAGATTTTTCTTTTTGAATATTTGCTAAACGTTGTTTAGATATTTCATCTTTTTCTTTGCTCAATGCTGTTTCTTCTATTTCTAATTGCATTATTTTTCTTGAAACCTCATCAAGTTCTGTTGGCATTGACTCCATTTCTGTTTTTATCATCGCACAAGCTTCATCAATTAAATCTATTGCCTTATCAGGTAAAAATCTATCTGATATATATCTATGTGATAATGTTGCAGCAGAAATTAAAGCATTATCTGCAATCTTAACACCATGATATACTTCATATCTTTCTTTTAGACCTCTTAAAATTGATATTGTATCTTCTACTGTTGGTTCATCAACCATTACTGGTTGAAAACGTCTTTCAAGCGCTTGATCTTTTTCAATATATTGTCTATATTCATTTAGGGTTGTTGCACCTATACAATGTAATTCACCACGAGCAAGCATTGGTTTTAATAAGTTTCCTGCATCCATTGCTCCGTCCGTCTTTCCCGCACCTACTATTGTGTGAATCTCATCTATAAATAATATAATTCTGCCTTCACTTTTCTTTATTTCCTGCAAAACTGCTTTTAGTCTTTCTTCAAACTCTCCTCTATATTTTGCACCAGCTACAAGTAAGCCCATATCAAGCGAAAATATTGTACATTCCTTTAAACCTTCTGGCACATCTCCTCTAACTATTCTTAGCGCTAGCCCTTCAGCTATTGCAGTTTTACCTACACCAGGTTCACCAATTAAACATGGGTTATTTTTAGTCTTTCTTGACAATATACGAATTACATTTCTTATTTCAGTATCTCTACCTATTACTGGATCTAATTTTTGTTCTCTAGCCATTTGTGTTAAATCTTGTCCATACTTCTTTAGAACATCATAAGTATCCTCAGGATTATCAGATGTTACTCTTGCATTTCCTCTAACACCTGATAACGCCTTTAAAAACTCGTTTTTTGTGATACTATATCTTCTAAAAATATCTTTAATATTACTATTTGCATTATTAAAAATAGCAAGCATTATATGTTCAACAGAAACATATTCATCCTTCATCTTCTTTGCAATTGATTCAGAATCAGCCAAAACCTTATCAACATCTTGTGCAACATAAATTCCGTCACTTGGCCTTGCCACTCCTGTCATTTTAGGTTTGTTATCTATTTTGTTTCTAACTTCATTTTCAATGCTGTCTTCATCACCAATTTTCTTAATTAGTTCTTTAATTAAACTATTTTCTTGCTCTAATAAAGCTAATAATAAATGTTCTTGCTCTACTTGTGCATTTTGATTTTTTATTGCTAGTGTTTGTGCATTTTGTATTGCTTCTAATGATTTTTGAGTAAATTTTTGAATATTCATAATTTTACCTCCTTTGGGACATTTTGTACCCGGTACATTTTGTCCCGGGCAATTTTGTACCGGGTACATTTTTGCCCTTTTTTTCATAGCTTAAGAGCACAGTCTTTTATGCAGAATGTGCTCCTTTTTCTTATTACTTTTTTTATTATACCACTTTATCTTAGCGCTGTCAATAGTAGAGTGCTAATTTTAAAAAATTTCTTTACTTATTCTCGCCTAATATTTTTTTGATTTCTTCTTGCCTTTTTACTTTCTTTGTTGTAGTTTTTATAAGTTCTTGGTCTGTTAAAATCATATTTTTGATGTATTTATAAGGTGGAAATGTCTTATTTATTTCTTTTATCTTTTCCCAAATAACTTTTTTTAATTCTTCTTCTGTCGCATTTGGGTATTTTTCTTTAGCAACATCCTTGCTATATACTATTTTGACAGATAATTTTAAATCGTTTTTGTCTTTTTCATCAGGCATTCCATAAACTATACATTCTTCAACTAAATCAAGTCTGTTTATTAGAGTTTCTAATTCTTCTGGGAAAACTTTTTTACCGTTTTTTAAAACAATCATATCTTTTTGTCTGCCTGTTAAAAAGATAAATCCATCTTTATCAATATATCCTAAATCTCCTGTATAGAACCATCCATCTCTTATTACTCTGTTTGTTTCTTCTTCATTTTCATAATATCCAAGCATTACATTTGGACCTTTTACGCGAAGTTCTCCTATTCCATTTTCATCTTTGTCTACTATTTCTAGTTCTACATTGTCCATTGGAAATCCTATTGAGCCACTTCTCTTTTTATAGGCATTTTCTGCCGCAATTACAGGTGCTGTTTCTGTTAGTCCATATCCTTGAACAAGTTCTATTCCTAAATCATTGAATCCTTTTGCAACGTTTTTGTCTAATGGTGCTCCACCTGATATTATAAATCTCATATTTCCTCCAAGTGCATCTAACACAGGTTTGAACATTTTCTTTCTTACATCTATGTGACACTTCAATAATGCATTACTTATTTTTTTTGCAAAATTGATTGTTTTTGTTTTTCCTTGTTTTTCTACTTCTTTTTCTATATTTCTATATATTGCTTCTACAAGTAATGGAACTCCAACAAATAATGATACTTTGTATTCTCTTAGATTTTGTGCTACATATCTTAGTCCATCAGGAAATGCTGTTGCAATTCCTGCAGCTAACATTACTATCATTTCTGTCGAACCAAAGATATGATGAAATGGTAAAAATGCTAAGTTAACATCTGTAGGTAAAAATTTTTCTACTAATAACATTGCATATACATTTGATGCAATATTGTGTTGTGATAACATTACTGCTTTTGATTTTGATGTTGTTCCTGATGTGAATAATAATATTCCCATTTTATCTTCATCAATTTTATTTTGAATATATTCTTTTTGCCCTTGTTTTACTAATTCTTCTCCTTGCGCTTTCAAGTCCCAAAAATTTTGGTAGCCTTCTTTTTCTGTCATACAAATATATTGTTGTAAATTTGTATTTTCTCTTCTTTTTATTTCTTCTATATTTTCTGTGTATTTTTCATCAAATACTACAACGTCTACCTTACTTCTTTCTAAACAACTTTCTAATTCATCTACTTGCAATTCTTTATCTAGCGGAACTGATACTATTCCTCCTAATAAATTCGCTAAATGTGCTATTACCCATTCGTATCTATTTCTTCCTACTATTGCTATTCTTTTGTTCTTAAATCCCATTTCATATAATTTTGTTCCAAATGAGTTAATATCTTGTAATAATCTTTTATATGTAATGTTTTCATATGTTATTTTTTTGCCTTCTTTGTGTTTTAGTATAAATGCTGTGTTTTTTGCATATTGTTTTGCTGAATTGTATATTATTCCTTTGATATCTTTAAATTCTATTGCATTAAAATATCTTTCTCTTTCCATTATACATTTCCTTTCTTTTTCTTTATGTACATAGTCTTTGTATCTATCTAGTTTTCAATACTAGATTATCACACAAAAGATATCTTGTCAATATACTGACTGCATTTTCTAATAAATGTGAAAGTAATATATCATTTTAGAGTTTAACAAGGTGTTTTAAATTTGTTGTAAACAAATTTAAAATAGCAAAGCGTCCGAAGTTAAACGACAAAATGATATATTACTTTCATATTTATTAAAAAAATCTGCCAGTAATACTAGCAGATTCATGAAAAATCATACTTTAATGTTGTTTACCCATTCCACAAACTGGATGACCATTTTATGAAATGTGTTGTGAAATTCGTAGCGATATTCTGTCCAGTTTCCTTCAGAAATTGCATACACTCCGTTCACTAACGATTTGACTATGAATAAGTTAAATTGAACCCATCCATCAAACCAGCCATATATAATTGGAAAATTATCAGGAAACTTATGAAAGATTTTACATATAATTGAATTGATAATAATACCAATTATTAAAAATATAATATCAATCTTTACAAGTTTCTTTAATACCTTCCAAATAAAACGTAATGCAGGTCTTACTTTTGACTGAAGTTTTTTCCGAAGGTTATTTGCACCTTTTCTTAATCCACTCCCAATAAAGCATAAAGTCGGCTTTATTTTAGGCTGGATTTTCCTCCGAAGGTTATTCGCTCCTTTCACAACTTTTTTTGTTGCCTTTTTTAATAACGCTATAACTTTCATTTTTTCCTCCTTGCAATTGCAATTGATTTTTATACTAATTTTAGATAATTTTATCATAAAAGTATACATAAGTCAATGTTTTCTCTAAAGTCTCGAAACCATTTTACACTATTTAATTTCGGTATAATTTGACTATTTTGTACAATTATGTTACAATTATAAGTAATGTAACATTTAGTAACTCCGTCACACTAAAAATTTATCAACAAGAAAGCGTTATTACGCAGGGAGGAAAAAATGAATTTTAAAGAGTACAGAATGGAACAACTTCAAAAAAGAATTCAAATTAAGCAAAATGAGCTTCAAACTTTACAAAATGAGCTTGAAGAAATTTCAAAAGAAGATTCTTCTTGGATAGATCTCGAAGCAGATTTAAGAGATATAGAAGATTTTCCAGAGTATAATACTAATGGTTTTCCTTACATCACTGTCACAATTATGCGTGCTTCTAATGCAGCTGATCGAGTAACAGTTAAAGACTTGATCTCATGCAAAAAGGAAGACATCTCTCATGGTAGATGTGTTGGAAAAAAAAGAATGGAGCACTTAGTGTCCTGGATGGACAAATATCATCTAAAATTTGCAGATGAAGCAGACACCATTTAATCTTGATTCTGTTCCCAAAATTGTCAAGGACTAACTTGATTTTTACAAAAAATTCACATTTCTATAGTTTAAAAGACGCTCTATTATAGAACGTCTTTTAATATAGTTATTTTTCTAATAACCAATTAATTATATTTTTGTGAATAATTCCATTTCTTGAAAAATCTACTTTATCTAATATTAATTAGAATTCATCCAGTCACTTTTGTCAAGTTTTTTCGTTTTTTCGAAATAACTTTTAAAATATAGTAATATATTTCTGATATTCGAATTTTTTATATATTATTTTTTTTCTGCAAATCATATACTATATCCACATTATTGCAAACATTTTGAGAATGTGTAACAATTACAATACATTTATTTTCATCTTTAGCAAGTCTTTTAAAGATTTTTAAAATTTCATTTTCTGTATCTTTATCTAAGAAAGTTTTAATATTTTTCTATTAGCTTTATCTTCTGAAAGTCCTACACTCTTCATCAATTCTAAAGCTTTTTGTTTTTTATCTTCTACTTTAATTTTACTAATATCCATTGATAAAATTATGTTCTCTAATGCTGTTAATCTTGGTAATAAATTATAACTTTGAAATACAATTCCTATATCTGTATTTCTATAAGTATCTAAATTCATCTTTTTTAATTCTTTGCCATCATATAAAATTTGACCTTCTGTGCAATTCTCTAGCCCAGTAATAAGTGATAATAATGTTGTTTTTCCACTTCCACTTTTTCCTTTAATTGCATACATTTTGCCCTCTTCAAAATCATAGTTTATATTTTTAAATACATAACTATCTTTGGGTGCATCTTTATATCTGTAACATACATTTTCTAATTGCCCTCTATCAAATGATATTGTGGCTATTAAGTCATGTGATTTCTCATAGCTTTTTACTATTGTGTTTGCAGTGTTTCTTATTGCTAATGTTACTGTTGATGCACATGCTATTGTCAGTATTATCAGACCTATTAATATGTTCCTTCCTTTGTTTCTAATAATTGAAATTAAACTATTTTTCAAAATATACATTTTTCTTCCTCCTTGTAATCTATTTCGAGTATTAATATAATATATAAAGATTGAAAAATTATTGAACAATCCTAAAATTGTTGCATTTATTTAAAATTCATGATATACTATTTACATAATTTTGTATAAATCATTGAGTAATATTTTACTTATGATGAAAACAAATGTCTATAAAAAGGAGAGTGATTAAAGCAATTTGTAACTATCAAAAAAAATAAAAAAGGAGGACTACATAGTGTTACAGTTACAAACAAATACTATTAATGTTTGCCGGATTGGTAAATTACTTGCGAAGTATAACATTAAAGCAAGTATAACTGATTCATTAATCACATTGGATGGTGATATTCCAGATGACTTACTTACACAGCTTTGTAATGAAATTAATATAAATTTTATTACGAACTTTGTAAGCAACGAGCCATTACCTGAAAATACTTCCTGTGTTAATTCAGATGAAATTGAAAATGAATCTAAAGTTGAAGCTGCTCAGATTTGCAGTGATTCATCTAAGTTTGACTTAATTTATCCAGAGGTTAGGCGTGGCGAAGTCTATGAATGTGATTTTGGTACACCTCATGGAAGTGAACAAGGTTTCCTGAGATATGCTATTGTCATTCAAAACAATTTGGGAAATGAATTTTCCCCAACAACAATTGTAATCGCTTGTTCGACAGAACCAAAAAAAGATTTGCCTGTTCATCTTTCTTGTAAATTTTCTTCAAAAAATATGCCTGACTATAGTTTTAATAGACTAGAAACATTTGAAAATGTCATTATGGCAGAACAGATAAGAACAGTTGACAAAACTCGTCTCAGAAGATATATTGGATTTTTAACTCCAGAATTTATGGAACAGATTGAAGAAAAAATCTATATTTCACTGGATTTAAAACCAAAGGAGACGATTGTCGAAAAAGAAGTTTTTGTGGACAAAATCGTTGAAAAAATAGTTTATGTGGATAAAATTGTTCCATTAAAAGAAGAAACTGATGTTAAACCGCAAAAAGAACAACGCAAAGATTTGAACATGGTTCAAGTTCAATTATTATCATTTGTTAATATTAATGAACTAATAAAAATTTCACAGAGCAAATCTACTGATGAAATCAAGGCGAAAAAAATTCTTGAATTGTTTAATTTTGATTTCACCAAAAAAGGAGTTGAGTATTTGCTGAAAGCAATTATTGCTTCTCCCAAAACGAATTACTTCAATCTAGAAACATTATCAGATATTGTTTCTAAAGAAGAAAATGATGATAAGGATGAAATTAAAAGATTAATTGTTGCAAGAGTTAAAGAAAACTTTGGTTTTCGTAAAGCACCAACAATAGATTTTATTCGATTAATCAACAACTTTTTGTCAAAGCAGGAGGATAACTATGAAGAAAATAATATTTAAAGTAAATACTAAAAAAGAAAGTTCTTTAACTTCATTACTTAAAGATCTAAATCGAATTTCTTGTCGGATTAATATTGACCTTGAAAACAATCTTGTTACAGTTGAAAATGTCAATGATGCAATGATTGATTCTGTTGTTGATTTAATTGATAATCATTATACAGTTTTAAGTATTAACATTGATAATGCATCCACTGAAACAGATGATGACTTAATCATAAAAAAAGTACATTTTGAAAATAAATGTGTAGAAGAAGCTATAAATAAACTTTTAAAAACATCATATTGGGCTATGTCCAATGCAAATGCTAGTGAAACCAAAATTCATAACTATATTACAACAACTATGTCTGAAATCTCTATGAGATTCTCTCCGAAAGATTCTATTTCTTTCAATGTAGGTGATGTTGTGGATTGTAGTTATGGCACTCACCTTTGGGGAGAAATAACTGGTAATCATGTTCCTTCAATTGTGTGTAACATTTCTAACGGTAAAATGGCATATGTTGTACCAATTACAGGTTCAAACTATTCTTCTCCATTCACTCTTTGTTTCAATATGCCAGAAGATGTAATCTATAAAGATAACACAGAAACAAGAAGCACCGCCTTATTAGATAAAGGAAGATATGTTTGTACAAAAAGATTCAACTCTGTTATTGGAAAAACGTCACCTTCCTTTTTAGAAAAGTTGTTGAGATTAATTCCTTTAACTTTTGATTTCACTGATTGTTTATCAAGTAATTCTATTTCAACAGAAAAAGATGCATGCAATGTTTCTGTTTCAGAAAATCCATCTGATACAGTAGAATCCGCAGTTACAGTTGTTCCTGAAGTTACAATTACCTCTGAGGATAATACCATTACTTCCGAAGTTGAGCAAAAATTAGGTAAAGAAGAATCTGCTATGTTAGAAGTTATTGGATTTGCTTTAGACAAATTGGATCATTCAAAACCTTTCAAAGAACAGCTTGACTCTTTTTTGGCAGATATTGATTTGGAAGCTACTGAATTAATAAAGCAAGTTTTTTTCATTGCTTGTAATGTTGAAAAAATAACCTATGGATATATTATCAATGAATTAGAACATGATTTTTGTTTTTCAAAAGGAAAAAATAATTCAACAAAAATTGTCAAGGAAACATTTAAATGCTGGTTGGAAAAACATCCGGATTTAGCGGGACAGTATCCAAAAATTTCTATTATGCCAATGCTTAAATTATTTGCAAAAAAATTCGCGTAACTATCTATATAAAGTAGACGTTTTAAAAGAGGAACCTTTTTAGGTTCCTCTATTCTTTTATTGGTAAAATTACTTTATTATATTCCGCTTTCCTATTTTTCCTCCCCCAAGCACAATATCATCAATATAAAATACTGCAGATTGTCCTGGTGTTATTGCTCTTTGTGGCTCATCAAATATTACTTTTACTTGACCTTCTCCACTTTGTTCTATTATTGCTTTGGCAACTTTTGAAGAATATCTTGTTTTTACTTCTACTTGTATTGGTTCTTTTATCTCGTCTATTAATAATAAATTAATGTCTGTTACATTAACCTCTTTCTTGTATAATTCACTTTCTTCTCCAACTATTACTTCATTTTTTAATGGGTTAAATCCTATTACAAATAAAGGTACTTTATATGAAATTCCTAATCCTTTCCTTTGTCCTATTGTATAATTATATAATCCTTTATGTTTTCCTAAAATTTCACCTTTGTTATTTACTATGTTTCCTTTTTTAGGCTTCAAGTCTGAATTAGTTTCCAAGAATTTTTTATAGTTTCCATCTGGAACGAAGCAAATATCCTCGCTATCCGGCTTGTTTGCAACTTTTAAATTATTTTCTCTTGCAATTTCTCTAATTTGTTCTTTATCCTCAAAATTTGCAAGTGGAAATACTACATGTTCTAATAATTCTTTTGGAATATTCCATAATACATAACTTTGATCTTTTTTTCCTGCATTTGATTTTTTTAGCACCCATCTACCATATTTTTCACTATATTCTGTTTTTGCATAATGTCCTGTTGCAATATATTCGCAATCTAATTCTTTTGCCTTTTCCCACATATATCCAAATTTCATATATTTATTACATTCTATACATGGATTTGGTGTTTTGCAATTTGAATAACAATCTATAAAATCTTGTATAACATGCTTTTTAAATAATTCTTTACAATTGTCTGTAAAATGTGGGATTCCTATTGAATTACATACATTTTTTGCATCTATATATGTTTCTATATTACAACAACTGCTTCCTGCAAATAGTTCTAATGTTATTCCCATCGGCTCATATCCTTGTTGTTTTAGTAATAATGCAGACACACTACTGTCTACACCTCCACTCATTCCTAATAATATTTTTCTATTTTTCATATTTAACTTCATTCCTTCCTCATGCACAAACTAGGTTGGAAAAGAATTAAATTTTTCAACCTTTATTTAATATACCCACCAAATCATCATTCATAGATTCGGTGGGTGAAAGAGTTATTTATGTTTTTTATACTGCTACTAATAATACTTGTGAAGTATTATCTTTAAGAAGTGCATAATGCACCATTTCTCTTTCTGATGTAATCTCATAATCGATTTCTGGTATTTTTATTGAATTTTTAATTATTTCAAGAAATTGATTTTTATATTCTGTAATTAGTATAAACTGTGGTGCATATTTCATTACCATTTCTCTTGTTTTCATTAAATTTTCTACTTTGCTCCAAAAGTCTGGATCTGTTGTAAATACTGAAACTCCTTCTAGTTCTTCCTGACCATCATAAAAGTAATACGGTGAATCAGTGTCACATTCATCTTCAAAGTTTTCGTCAATAAAAATCTGTACCCATCGATTAGCTATTGGTCCATCAAATGTTCCTTCTTTCATTTCGTAGCACCGTACATTAATCATGTATGTATCCTCCTTCTTCTTGAATAAACTTAATGTTTTACAAATGGTATTATATCATCATACTTTTTTTATGTCAAGTATTGATTGTGTTTGTAATAACGACCTGTTACAGGTTAATGGTTTGATTAACTTTTTTACAAGAAAGACTTGAAATATAAGCTTTTCATTACATTCCTCGGCTTATTATGAAATTCAAAAAATTCTAATTTGATTTATGGCACCCTTCCACTCTCGTGAACTCTTTCCATAAATCTGCATAGAATTTCTAAAATTTCTCCATGCACATTCGTCATTTCATTCAAAGCTTATATTTCAAGTCTTTCTTTATATTAGTTTTAAATAAACCATTAACCTGTAACAGAATTTGAGGTTTTAATTTGAAACCTCTTGTAACTTTAAATTCCCATAATTGCTGTTGCAATATTAAAATACACCAATACAGAAAGAATATCAACAATAGTCGTAATCAAAGGAGCAGCCATAATTGCTGGATCCAACTTTAGTTTCTTAGCAAGTAAAGGTAATAAACAACCAATTGACTTAGACAATATAACTGTAACAGTTATACTTAATCCAACTGTACATGCAAGTTGCAAATTTTTGTATTGTGCAAAAATTCTAAGTCCATTAACAAGTGTTAATGACAATCCTACTAAAACTGCTATTCTTACTTCCTTCCATAAAATTTTAAATACATCTTTTACTTCAAGCTCATCTGTTGCAAGACCTCTTATTATTAATGTTGAACTCTGTGAACCACAGTTTCCTCCTGTGTCCATTAACATTGGTATAAATGCTACTAACAATGGTACTGCTGCAAATGCATTTTCATAATTTGTTATAATTGTTCCTGTTATTGCTGATGATAGCATCAATACTAATAGCCACACAATTCTATTTTTTGCATGTTTAAATACTGATGTTTCAAAATAGCTTTCTTCTGTTGGTGCCATAGCAGCCATTTTCTCAAAATCTTCTTCTGCTTCATCTTGTAATACATTTATAGCATCGTCTACTGTTACTATTCCAACTAATCTATTTTCTTTATCAACTACTGGTAAAGCGTATAAATCATATTTGTCAAATTTCTTTGCTACTTCTTCTTTATCTTCTAATGTATTTACAGATATAATATTTGTTTCCATATTATCTGAAATTAAGCTATTTTCTTTTGCTAATAATATTTCTTTTATACTTATAATTCCTTGTAATTTCCTGTTTTGATCTAAAACATAACATGTATATATTGTCTCTGAGTCTGTTCCTATTTGACGTATTCTATCTAAAGCTTGTTCAATTGTCATATTTTCTTTTAAGTCTATGAATTCTGTTGTCATGATACTTCCAGCACTATCATCTGGATATTTCAATAATTCGTTTATTATTTTTCTATCATTTTTGTCTACATTTTTCAAAATTCTTGTTACAACATTTGATGGCATTTCTTCAATCAAATCTACTGTATCATCCATGAATAATTCATCTAATACATTTTTCAATTCTGCATCTGTTAAATCTTTTATTAGCTTTTCTCTCATATCTGTTTCCATATACGAAAATGCCATTCCTGCTTTTTCTTTTGATAATAATCTAAATACGATAACCGCTTGCTCTTTATCAAGTTCATCTAATATCATTGATACATCTGCACTTTTCATGTCCTTAAGTTCTTTTTTTAATTCTGTAAATTGTTTATTTTCTATTAATTCTCTTATTTCTTCTATATTCATTTTTAATCTCACCCCTTTGAAATATCATTAAAGTCCCATAATATGTGTCGCAACTTGGAAATACACCAATATTGAACATACATCAACCACTGTTGTAATTAATGGTGCAGCCATAATTGCAGGATCTAGTTTTAATCTTTTTGCAAGTAATGGCAATGTACATCCTATTACTTTTGACACAATAACTGTTGCAATTAATGTTATACTTAAAACTATTGCAAGTTGTAAATTTTGATATTGAATCATAATTCGTATCGTATTTACAATTGCTAAAGCAATTCCAACAACTATTGCAACTCTAATTTCTTTCCAAAGTACTCTGAATATATCTTTTAATTTTATTTCATCTGTAGCAAGTCCACGAATTATAAGTGTTGAACTCTGTGAACCACAGTTTCCTCCTGTTCCCATTATCATAGGTATAAATGCTACTAATATTGGCACAACTTCAAACGCATCTTCATATGTTGTTAATATATTCCCTGTAAACGCAGATGATAGCATCAATATTAATAGCCACATTATTCTACTTTTAGCGTGTTTAAATACTGATGTTTGAAAATATCCATCTTCTGTTGGTGTAATAGCTGCCATTTTTTCAAAATCTTCTTCTACTTCGTCTTGTAATACATTTATGGCATCATCTACTGTTATTATTCCAACTAATCTATTTTCATGGTCAACTACAGGTAAAGCATAAAAATCATATTTATCGAATTTTTTAGCAACATCTTCTTGATCTTCTAATGTATTTACAGATATTATATTTGTTTCCATTAATGTTCCTATTTTGGTTTCTTTTTTACTTAATAGAATATCTTTTATATTAATAATACCTTTTAATATTCTTTCTGAACTCAATACATAGCAAGTATAGATTGTTTCTGAATCTACCCCTATTTTCCTGACTCTTTTTAGTGCTTCTTCTGCTGTCATATCTTCTTTTAAATCGATAAATTCTGTTGTCATAATGCTTCCTGCACTGTCCTCTGGATATTTTAATAATTCATTTATTATTTTTCTGTCTTCTTTAGGTATTGCTCTTAATATTTTAGGAATTACATTTGATGGCATTTCTTCAATTAGGTCTACAGTATCATCCATGAATAATTCATCTAATATATTTTTTAATTCCTTATCTGTAAAATCATTAATTAATTTTTCTCTCATGTCAGATTCCATATGAGAAAATGTTTCTCCTGCTTTTTCTTTTGCAAGTAGCCTAAAGACAATTATTACACTTTCTTTATCTTCCAATTCATCTAATATTTCTGATATATCAGCACTATTCATATCTACTAATTTTGTCTTTAATTCATTAAACTTTTTATTTTCTATTAGTTCCTTTATTTCTTCTATTTCCATTTCTATTCCCCCTATTTTTGTTTTTTAGAAATGGATTGAAAAATACGTCAAAAAATGAATGAAGAACTTCGCTTCATTTTTTGATTTTTCATATTTTCATCCATTCTCAGCTTTGGATTTTCTCGCGGTTCTTCACTCATTTTTCTCACTCTCCTTTTTTATTCTATTTTATTTTCTTCCTATATAGTAATTTTTCTTACCTCTCTTGATAATTATATATGTATTATCTATAAACATATCATCTGTGATTGTTGTAGCAATATCAGTTACTTTTTCTCCATTAATTGATACAGCTCCACTTTGTATAAATTCTCTTGCTTCTCTCTTGCTAGATGCCGCCCCTACATTTACAACCATATCAACAATTCCTATATTTGACTCTACATCTTTCATATCTTGTTCATCAAATAAATCTGATATATCTTGTTTTGTTAAATTATCAAAATTATTATTAAATAAGCTTTGTGCTAACTTTTCTGCTCTATCATATTCCTCTTTTCCATGTAAAAATGTAATTATTTCCCTTGCTAAAGCTTTATGTGCTTCTCTTAGTTCAGGATGTTCATTGTTTTTCTTTTCATATTCTTCAATTTCTTCTTTTGATAAAAATGTGTATATTTTTAGATAATCTATTACCATACTGTCTTCTACATTTACAAAAAATTGATATAATTTATAACTTGATGTTTTAGTTTTATCAAGCCATAAAGCATTTCCTTCACTTTTTCCGAATTTTTTTCCTTGTGAATCTGTTACTAATGGCATTGTGAATCCATATACTTCATCACCTGTTGCTCTTCTGATTAAGTCTATTCCAGCTGTAATATTTCCCCATTGGTCTGAACCTGCACATTGTAAATCTACACCTTTATTTTCATGTAAATATTTAAAATCTAGTGCTTGCAAAATCATATAAGAAAATTCTGTATATGTAATTCCTGTATCTAATCTTCTTCTGATTATGTCTTTGTCTAACATGTAATTTACATTAAAATATTTTCCGTAATCTCTTAAGAAATCAATTACATTTATATCTTTATACCAGTCATTATTATTTACTACTTCAAATCCAAATATTTTCTCTACTTGAGCTTTTAAGCTTTCAAAATTATGTTTTACTTGTTCTTTGCTTATCATAGCTCTTTCTGTTGTAGGTCTTGGATCTCCTATCATTCCTGTCCCTCCACCTACTAAAAGAATTGGATGATGTCCTGCTTCTTTTAATCTCTTAGAAATTAAAAAACTTGATAAATGCCCTACATGCAAACTGTCTGCTGTTGGGTCTGTTCCTATATAAAATGTTAATCCACCTTTGTTTAATTTTTCTTCTAATTCTGGACTTGATATGTCTTTTATTAGTCCTCTCCATTTTAAATCTTCTACTAATGTCATTGGTGTTGCTCCTTTCAATCTCGCTTAAATTCTATCATATTATACCATATTCTCTTTTTTTTGGCAATTATTTTTTTTAATTTACTTTTTACCAGTAGGGACACTCATTAATGGTAAAACATAATATTTAAAATAGTTAATTAAAAATATAGATGAATACATATTAATTAAATTAACATTCTAATATACGTTTTACCATTAATGAGTGTCCCTACTGGTAACAAGGGTGTCCCCACTGGTAACCTATTTCAATTCCTTCAATACTTTTTCAGTAATCTTTTCCTTATCAAAAAATTTCACTAAAGCAATAATCAAAAATGTAAGTGCAAAAGTAATTAAATACACAATTATACTTATTTTCCAGTTTCCTCTAGAAAAATATTGTCCAACAATAGTAGATGATATAATAGATGGAAATCTACAAAATGTAGCAATAATAATAAATCTTAACGGTTTTATTGGAAACAATGCACCTATATATGTAAGCAAATCTTTTGGAGTTCCAACTATAGCAAAACAAATTGCAAATATAAATTCAAGATTCTTAGGATTTTGAAAAACTTTACTATTTTCAATCTTCTCTATTTTTTCTTTTCCAAATGAATCATATATAAGTTCTTTTCCAATCTTTCTTGTTAACCAGAAAATCACAGTAGTTGTTAATGCAACTGAGAAGAATGTAAATAATGTACCTCCTATTGCTCCATAGCACATTCCTGCAAGTATTTCTAAAGGTTCACCTGGCAATACTACTAGAAATATTTGTGCAAATTGTAAACCAAGCAATGATAAAAATCCATATATGCCTGAATTATTTACTTTTTCTTTAAATGCAATTTGACCTTCATAAGTAGATAGATTTTTCATTACAGGGAACAAATATATTGTCATTCCAATCATTAAAAGTATTGTTACTACAAATACAATAATTTTTACTATTTTTAATTTCTTATTTTTATTGTTCATCTTCTAGTCCTTTCCTTACTTATTTTTTATAGTTTCTATAATACCTTTTGCTATTGCCTCTGCATAGCTTTCTATATTTTCATCAAACAATTTATTATCTTCATTATTTGAAATAAATCCTAATTCAAGTAAACAGCTTGGCATCTTGGTATTATTTAGAACATAGTAATCTGTATTTTCCCCTTTTATTGTTCCATATTTAATTCCTCTATCATTTTGAATTTTTGTATTTTCTATGTAATTCATAATATTGGTTGCTAGTTCTATATCCTCTTCATTTTGTTTACTATTAATCCATGTTTCTATTCCACTTCCAGTATCAGCACTATTTCTATGTATTGAAATAAATAAATTTGCTTTCTTTTTATTTGCAATTTTGCATCTTTCTTGAAGTGTACATGTTATATCATCAGTTCTTGTCATAATAACTTTAATGTTTTCTTGTTCAAGATATTTTCTAACCAACTTTGCTACTTTCAAAGTATCATTTTTTTCATATCTATTTTCATTAGTTGCACCAACATCTGTGCCACCATGTCCAGCGTCTATACATACAATAACTTTTTTATTATTATTAATAAAACCTCTTATTATTATAACACCTATTATAATTAAAACTACTACTATTATTAAAATTTTTATTTTTCTATTCATATTTTGTCCTTCTTTATTAAACTTTTGCAAACATTAGCTTAACCTTAAATAAATCTCCATCTAGTTTTAATTCGAATTTTCCCTTCTGCAATTCTGTTAAATTTTGTGCAATAGATATCCCAAGTCCACTTCCCTCTGTAGTTCTTGACTTATCTCCTCTAACAAATCTTTGCATTAATTCCTCTGCCGAAATATTAAGTTTATCTTTAGAAATGTTTTTTACCTCAATAATAACATTATTCATTGAACTATTTTCTTTTATATCAATATATACTCTTGAATTTTCCAGTGCATATTTAGACACATTGCTAAATAAATTTTCAATAACTCTATACATATATCTGCTATCTGCCATAATATTAATTTCATTTTCATCTACATTTATTATAGATTCAAGTCCGCGTTTTTTGAATTTGTCTTCAAATTCTCCTGTTGCTTGTTTTATAAGTTCAACAACATTGATTTTTTCTAATTTTAGAGAAATGTTTCCTGTTGAAACTTTTGAAGCTTCAACCAAATCTTCTGTAAGCTTTTTCAATCTCTGAGATTTTGAATCCAATATTTCTATATATTCTTTTGCTTGTTCATTCTCTATCTTTTCTTTTTTTAATAAATCAACATAGTTTATAATTGATGTTAAAGGTGTTTTTATATCATGCGAAACATTTGTAATAAGTTCCACTTTCATCCTCTCACTTTTCATTCTTTCTTGAATAGCATTTTCAAATCCGTTTGAAATATTATTTAAGTATCTTACTGAATTTTTAAACTCATTTCCAAAATCTTCTTCATATAATTTATTAGAATTATCTTCTTCATACATCTCTTTTAATTTTTTCTCAATTTGGGAACAGTTTTTTATGAATTTCATTATCTTATATAAAGTCACAGCAACTAATATAAATTCTAGAAATATAACTATTCCACTCCTATAAAATACTAGGAAAATGAATATTGCTAATGCACTTATTATTATAAATTCCACAATAACTTTTACCTTCAAATCTGATGAATATGTTAATGTATCCCAAGCTATTTTTAACTTATGATACAATGCTTTTGCACATATACTTATCCATTTTAATATCTTTCCAGTTATTGTGCTTTTTAAAAATGTTTTTGATTTTAGTCTTTTCACAGTAGTATTCAATATGATTGCACATAAAACATAAATTACTAATCCTCCTGTTATCATCAAAGAAATAATCGCATTATAATCTCTCGTTATACCATCTAACAATATAAATGGTATGCATTCAATTATTATTGCAAAAAATATTATTATTTCTAACGGAATCTTATCAAAATCATTTAAACCAATACCATTTTCTCCTTTTTTATATCCAATTGATATTATCAAATACATAAAAATCAATATAATTAATATCGTACTTACAGGTATTATAAAATAACAATATTCTCTAAATACAGAAACTTTATCTAATATATTATTCATTATTGCAACTTCTGAATATTCATAAAAATCTTCTACATAAGAACTATAAATTTGATATTCTTCTGCCTTTGCAGTTATATATTCTCTTTTTGGCTGTTCAATTTCAATATCAGTATCTTTTATAGATTCCAATGTATAATATGCTTCATTAAGCTCAGAAAAATAGCGTATTCCTGTATCTTGAACTATCTTAGAATCAGCTTCTATATCTCCATAAATTATATTTACTTTTTTGGAATCCTTATTTTGTTCTATATATGCCTTTATTCCATCTATAGTAAGTGTCTGTTCATTTACTGGTACATTGGTTAATGCTTTATTCTTATATATAATTAAAAAATACCTATTTCTTAGATCATAATAATCATCATGTTCATCTGATGTATATTGTATTTTTATATCACCATCTTGAGTCGAATAAAATGTATTTTTATCATGTATTAAATCATAAGTTTTTTCTGATAAATATCCCATATATGCTGATACAAATTCATCTGATGAAAAATATTGTTCCTTATTGTAATAATTGTTTTCTTTCATTATTATAGAGAATATTGATAACATCAATGACATTACTAAAATTGGAATTGCAATATAGCTTAATATTTTTAATATTTTACTCTGTTTCATCTATTACCTCCTTATGGGCAAAAATGTACCCGGTACAAAATTGCCCAAGGGAAAAAATGTACCCGGTACATTTTTACCCTTCTACTTTATATCCAACTCCCCATAAAACTTTTAGGTATTTGGGTTCTTTAGGATTAATCTCAATTTTTTCTCTTATGTGTCTTATATGTACAGCAATTACATTTTCAGCCGCATAGAATTCACCATTCCATACATTTTTATAAATTTCCTCTATCGAAAAAACTTTTCCTTTGTTCTCTGTAAGAAATTTCAAAATATTATATTCTGTTGGAGTTAGTTTTACTTCAATTCCATCAACTATTACCCTTTTTAATTCATCATCAATTACTAGCTCTCCACTTTTTATTAATTTTTGATTATCATGTTCTTCTATCGCACCAAATTTTGTATATCTTCTTATTAATGCATTTACTCTCGCCATTAATTCAATTGGGTTAAATGGTTTTGTTACATAATCATCTGCACCTATATTTAATCCATTTATTTTATCTATGTCTTCTGATTTTGCTGATAACATTATTATAGGTATGTTTTTTTCTTTTCTTATTTCTTCTAATGTTTCTAATCCGTCTTTTTTTGGCATCATTATATCTAGTATAACTAAATGTATTTCATTATTTTTTATTTGTTCTAAGGCTTCTTCTCCATCATAAGCTTTATAAACTTTGTAGTTTTCTTTTCCTAAATATATTTCAATTGCCTTTACTATTTCTTTATCGTCATCAACTGCTAATATATTGTACATCTTTGCACTCCCCTTTATTTTACTTGATTATATTATATCAAATTTTTCTTAAGAAGAAATAGAGATTTTATTAATTATTTCTTAAATTATTAGAAAACCTTGAAGTATAAACTTTGAATGAAATGACGAATGCAACTGAAAAGTTTATACTTCAAGGTTTTCTTTATTAATTTATATAAAAAGAATAACTTTAACAAAAAAACTACAGATTAATTTTAAATTATAATCCATAGTCTTTTTGCACTGTAACAATTATAAAATACAGCCATTTCATTTGTTATTTGCTTAAATATTCAATATATTCCTCTAGACACATGTTTAAATCATTCATCTTTTTCGCGTGTTCTACCCCGACATATCTCCAGTGCCAAGATTCATAAGCAATTTTTGTTATGTTTTCTTTATCTTTTGGATATCTTAACACAAATCCATAATTTTCTGCATTCTTTTTTAACCACTTAAAACCATCTAATTTTTCAAATTTATTATCAACATAATTAAAATCTACAGCTAATCCTAAATTATGGTCACTTGAGCCTGGTTTATTTATGTATTCGTCAGTTAATTTTTCTGCCTCTTCCTGAGTCTTTCCTTGTTGTAGATATTTTTTCACGCTATTGTCATACAATTCCTTTTGTCTTGCAACACTTCTATATGCAGATTGTACCCATACATTAGTTACTCCATCTTTTTTCATAGCATTCATCATGTCATTTAATTCTCCTATTGCCCTTGAATCAAACTGCCTTGTATTATCTATGTTTGAAACCTTAACTGTAAAGTTTTCCGGCAACAAGTTCTCATAATTTGCAAGTGTTAATCTCCAATCGTCAATTTTCTTTTTTGTTGTTTCCACTGGTTTATTTTCTGTTTGATTATTTTCAATTGTATTTGTTTGAATCTCTTCTGTTGTAGTATTTGTAATGTTATTAACACTTTCTATATCAGAATTTGTTTTAGCTGTAGTTTCTACAGCTTTATTATGTTTTGTTCCTTTCCTTATCAATAAAACTATTAGTATAAATAATCCGATTACTGCTACAACCTTTTTCTTATTTAACTTTCGTTTTTTATATCTTCTATTTTGAGGCCTTCTTGGCACACTTCTTCGTCTTACTGAATTATATCTTCCAGAGCTATGCCTTCCACTTTTCTTATTTGTTCTTCTTTGCATTTCTATTGTATTCCTTTCGAAATTACATAATTTATTTTCTCTTTCATTTTACTAGAAAATAAAAAAAATATCAAGTTATTGCACTTTTATTTTTTTTATTATATAATTTGTTTTAGATAATTTTACGAAAGGATTTGACTAAAGATGGAACACTGGAGTGTTGATGATTATAAAAATTTTACTAATGCTAAAATAAAAAAAACAAAGTATAGAGCAAATAAGACCTCTATTGATGGACATACTTTTGATAGCCAAAAAGAAGCTGATTATTATTGTCAATTAAAATTACGATTACAAGCTAAAGAGATTAATGGTTTTTGCCTACAACCTACATTTATGCTAGCACCTGGATTAAAGTATAAAGCTGACTTTGTCGTATTCAATTCTGATAATTCTTATGATGTTATTGACGTTAAAGGTGTTAAAACTAAAGAATATATTGCTAAAAAGAAAGTTTTTGAAGATAAGTATAATATGAAAATAACTGAAATTTAAAAGGATGAGTTTTCTCTTTACTCATCCTCTTTTGTTTGTTCTTTTTGTTTTTCTTCAACCGCATTAGGCTCACTTAAAATCCCAGTCCTATCTTGCTCAGAAATAAACTTATATTTTATCATTTTATCTAAAACTTGTCCTTGTCTCTGTTTTGCCAAATTCAAATGTTTTGTTGGACAATATGCTGATGGAGCATTTGGAATTCCCGCTAACATGCTAGCTTCATTTCTGTTCATTTCCATCGGTTCTTTATCAAAATAACCTCTAGATGCTTCTTTTACACAATAATATCCATCTCCAAAATAACTTGTATTTAAATATAATTCTAAAATTGTGTCTTTATCACAATTTTTTTCAATTTCATGAGCCATAAACATTTCAGCAACTTTCCTTAAAGCTGATTTTTCTTGAGTAAAATATATATTTTTAGCCAATTGCTGTGTAATTGTACTTCCACCTTCTTTAAATTTAAATGATTTTATATTAACAAAAACAGCTCTCATTAACGCAATTGGATCTACCGCACCATGGCTGTAAAATCTTCTATCTTCTACTGCAATAACTGCATCTAAATAAAATTCTGGCAATTCATTTAATTCGGCATAATCTTCTTCTTGTTTTATTTCTATAACTTTATCTGCTACACTTATTTTATTCAATGCTTCTTTATATACTTGATACCCTCTATAAGTTAATATCGTTCCTGCAAATAATATTACAAGTATTATTACAATTATTATTCTTTTTATAAACTTCAACATACTATCACCCTATTATTATTTTACAACAGCAATGTGACAAATAAATGACTTTTTCATTACTTTTTTTCATAGTCCAATATATCTCCTGGTCTACATTCTAATGCTTCACAAATTTTATCTAATGTTGAAAATCTAATGGCTTTTCCTTTATTTGTCTTTAAAATTGATAAATTTGCTTGTGTTATTCCAACTTTTTCTGCTAATTCTTGTGAAGATATTTTTCTTTTTGCCATCATTACATCTAAATTTACAATAATCATACCATTGCCTCCTTATATAGTCAACTCATTTTCTTCTTTATATTCTGTTGCTTGTTTTATTAACTCTGCTAAAATGTAAAATGCTATTGAAACTCCTGCAAATAATATTATCAAAAATGCCAATACCAATACTATAATTACATCTGCACCTTTAGCTAAAAATACTGTATATAATAAATCAATAGTCCAAAGTGCTGTTTCTACTAAAGATGCAATACCTGATGTTTTTAATCTTTTGACATTTTCCATGCAAAATGGTTTCTTGTTTTTTAAAGAATCAAATTGACCTATAAATTGACGAACTATTACCAATAGAGCTATTCCATTTGGATATATTACAAATGCTGTTGCATTAAGTTTTAGTCCTACCAATTGTAACAAAAATGGTAACACAATTAATACTGCTATTCCTCCCCAAAAACATACTTGTAACAATACTTTCAAAAATTTTCCTATTCCTTTTTCACCAAAAATCTCCATGTCGTCTATCCTCCTAATAATTATATCTAAAACTTTTCATAATCTGTCTTCCCAAACATTTTGATAAATTAAATTCTGGCAATGTATGCTTTTCATCTAATTCGTCCCTCTTTTGTCCTAAATAGTTATTTAAATTTGTTAATTTATTTTTTGAGTTATCTTCATATACATCATTATTTGTATATTCAAACTTTGTTTCCTGCAATCTTAATAATTGTTCAATTATATCTGTATTATCAAGTCTTTTTAAATAACCATCATCTATTTTTCCAGTTTCTATGTATCTATCAACATTACTTTTTGCTATTATATAGTCAATATTACTAAAATTAACTACACAATACATTGTAACTATAATAACAAAGTATGTTCTTACTAAATCGATATTTTCTTTTGTAATATATAATGCTGTTGGTATTAATAAAATAATTTCAGTTATTAATGTAAAGTCAACCAATATACGTAATCGTGTTTGACCATAATTTTGTTGATATATTGTCATTCTTGCTAATGAAGAAATAATTATTAATAGTGTAAATACTAGCATTATAATACATATTATTTTTTTATATTTTTTCTGTTTTTCAGTTTCCTTTAAATTCTTGTCAGTAGCTTTTAAAATCATAACAATATTTATTAATGAAACTATCATTAGTTGGAAAAATCCTTGTCTTGCATAACTTGAATATTTTATATTTTCTATTGTAAATAATGATTTTATTTGTGTATAACAAAATATTAAATATATAACATTTAATGCTGTTATCATCATATATATTGTAAATCCGTCTTTCGTTTTGACTTCTTTATTTTCTGTTTCTTCAAGAACATCATCAATGTTTAACATATTCATAAAGAAACCTGCAATATAAAAGAATGGAATTATTATGCTAAAGATTTTTATTACTAATGCAGGTATACTAAAGAAATGTAAGTCAATTAATAGATTACTAAACAAGCTTGAAAATTCTGAATCAGCAGAGCTTAACAATGCTATTACAATTAATGCAATTACTATAGTAAAAAAGACTGCTTTTATAATATTATGTTTTTCACCTTTAGTTTCTTCTTTATTATCTTTTGACCTTACTAAATGTATAATTTTCTTTATTACTTCACCTATATAATTAATTGGTTGAATTATATATATAATAACCATTTTAATCATTGATTTCGCTTGTATGTTTGATGTTGCTGTTATTATCATTATTATGTATAAAAGTGGGATAATTATTGTATTTATACCTCTAAATACCGTATTATCAAATATAAAGTATGTGATTGATAATAAAATAATTGGTATTGAAATTAATAATGATTTTTTGTTTTCTATTTTCCCTTTTAATAATTTTATTGTTATATACAACAATGGTATTGCAAATAATATTGCCGAAATTCCTACACTCTGTTTGTTAAATAAAATATATTGCCATATAGACAAAAATAATGCTCCTATCAATAATTCCATATAAATTTCCTCCTTTGATATGAGCATTATATTATTTGTTTTATTTTTTGTCAATACTTTTTTATTGTTTTTCAATAATTACTTACTAAATACATTTATTATTTGGGGTCCAAATATAATAAAACCAATTATTGCAGCACATATTGCCACAACTAAAACAGCGCCTGCTGCAATATCTTTTGCTAATTTCGCTTTAGGATTTCTTTCGGGGCTTACCATATCTACAACAGTTTCTATTGCAGTATTAAACAATTCGGCAGATATAACAGAAGCAATTGCAATAATTATAAAACACCATTCTACCTTGTTTAACTTAAAAAATAAGCCTAATGCAATAACAACAATCATTGCTAACACATGTATTTTCATATTTCTTTCAGTTTTAAAAGAAGATATAATTCCTTCTATTGCATATTTAAAACTATTTATTAATTTTTTATATTCTTGTCTTGGATTCATATTATTTTCTCCTCTTTTTTATTCTGGCGTGCTATATTTCAGGTCCTCTTTCGTATATTCTTCTGGTTTTAAACCTACTTTATCTTTCATATAATCAAGTAATAAAATCATTATAATTGTCATAGAAACTCCAATAATAATTATTGTTGTTGATGCATCAGAAACATGTAATAATAAAGAGCCAAATAGACTAATTACAATTGAAAACAAATTGAAAGCAATATTTCTAATAGTTGCTAATTTTGTTCTAATTTCCTTCGTTGTAAAATTATTCAAATATCTATATATCAAGACATTATACACTCCTTTTATTGCTCCTTGAAGTATAAATAATGCAATAATAATGCATGTCTTAATACTACTAATTTTTCCTAATGCAAAAATTCCAATAATTATACAAGATATAGTTAAAGGCATTCCTAGGTGGGCAAGTGTTGTATTTTTATATCTTTTTTGTATTAAATTTTGAATTCTAGAAAATATTGCCGCAAATATTTGCGAAAATGCAAATACTATTCCAAAATATTGTTCAGGTAAATTTATTTGCTCCAAAACACTGCTTCTAAATGTTGTTATATTATGAAATAATCCAGACACTAATCCAAAAAAGATTAATAAACAAGCTATTCTTTTTGAATTTTTAATAAATTTAACAGTGTCTTTTAATTGTATAAAATATTCTTTTGTTGTAGTCTTTTCTTCTATATCATCTTCTGGCATTTGAATATTTTTAAACCTAGACGCCAATATTGTAGAAATTATATTTCCTATTAAACACAAAACAATAGGCAAATATGGATTTATAACAAATGCATACCCAGCAATCAAAGAAGTAACTGCATCAACTCTATAATATCTTGATGCTCCTAAACCATCTAAAGAAGAATATAAACTTCCTCTTTTTTTTCCTTTAGGAAGAGAATCATATAATATATTAGTTTCGCAAACGCTCTTTATTACATAACCAATTGCATCAAAAAAATATGCTACAAATAATTGTATATACGATCGTAAAAATATTAGTATTATTATAAACAAACACATACAAATATTAGCAAATACTAAACTTCTTTTTTTGCCTATCTTTTCAACTATTATTCCTACTGGAATTTGAACTATTAAGCATAAACTTGTAAAAATAGCTTCTGCAAACAAAACTTGAGAGGCAGAAAAACCTTTTGCTTGTGTTAAAAATAAATATATAATAGAATAATAAAACAATAAATCCCATGATATCATTTTATATATTGGATATAATCTTGCATTTATCTTTCCATTTTGTATTTTTTTTGCACTAATCATATTCTACCTCTCTTTATTATATAATATTATTTTACTAATCTTGCAGTTTCTTTTGCTATCATAAGTTCTTCATTTGTTGGAACTAAATAAACTTTTATTTTTGAATCTGGAGCAGATATTTCTTTTTCTTCTCCTCTTACATTATTTGCTTCAACATCTATCTTTACTCCCATAAACTCAAGTTTTTCACAAATTCCTTTTCTAATATTTATTTGATTTTCTCCAACACCACCAGTAAATACAATATAATCTATTCCATTCATTGCTACTGCATATTTTGCAATATATGAAGCAATTTCATATTTAAACTTTTCAATTGCTATTGCAGCTCTTTCATTTTCACCATATGATGCTGCTTCAATCTCTCTAAAGTCAGGTGCTAAACCAGAAATTCCTTGAACACCTGATTTTTTATTTAATACATTTTCTGCTTCTTCAGCTGTCCAACCTTCTTTTTTCATTAAAAATGTTACAACTGATGGATCCATATCACCTGAGCGAGTTACCATTGGAATTCCAGCAAGTGGAGTTAAACCCATACTTGTATCAACTGACTTTCCGCCTTCAACAGCACAAATACTTGAACCTTGTCCTAAATGACATGTAACAATTTTTAAATCTTTAATATCTTTTTTAACAATTTCAGCTAATCTTTGTGAAACATACATATGTGATGTTCCATGGAACCCATATTTTCTAATTCCATATTTTTTATAATATTCATATGGAATTGGATAAATATATCTTTCTTTTGGCATTGTTTGATGAAACGCTGTATCAAAAACTCCAACCATTGGTTTTCCTGGCATTACTTTTTTACAAGCCTCAATTCCTATTATTCCAGCAGGATTATGTAATGGTGCTAAATCAATACATTCTTTTAACACTTCAACAACTTCATCTGTAATTACTACAGATTTATTAATTTTCTCTCCTCCGTGAACTAATCTATGTCCAATTGCAGATATTTCGTCTAGACTATCTATTACCTTATATTCTGGATTTATTAATTGTTTTAATGTAAAATCAACAGCTTCTTCATGTGTTTTTGCTGGATGTTTAATTTCAATTTTTTGTCCATTTACTTTGTGTGTAATAAAAGCTTCATCTTCTCCTATTCTTTCATATTTTCCTGAAGCTAATACTTCTTCATTTTCCATATTTATTAATTGATATTTTAGTGATGAACTTCCACAATTTAATACTAATATTTTCATTTTATTCTTTCCTTTCCTTTGGGCAATTTTGTACCGGGTACATTTTGTCCCTTTTACCCTTTAATAACTTCTTCTGTTTCTCTTGCAATCATAAGCTCTTCATTAGTTGGAACAACAAAAACTTTAACCTTTGATTCTGGTTTTGAAATTTCAGTTTCTTCACCTTTTACAAGATTTAATTTTCCTGATATCTCAACTCCGAAAAATTCAAGTAATTTACAGATTTCTCCTCTTGAATATGGTGACTTTTCTCCAACCCCAGCAGTAAATGTGATTACATCTAATCCTCCCATTGCAACTGCACATTTAGCAATATAACCTGCAACTGCATAATGATATGCATCTAATGCTAATTTTGCATGTCTTCCTCCTGCCAACGCTTCGGCCTCAATATCTCTAAAATCAACTGAAACCATTGATATTCCAAATACTCCTGATTCTCTGTTTAAAATTTCTTCTATGTCATCTGCATCAAGTTCTTCTTTTTTCATTAAGTACGTAACAACTGATGGATCTAAATCTCCTGAACGAGTTCCCATTGGAATTCCTCCCAGTGGTGTTAATCCCATACTTGTTTCAACTGATTCACCATTTTTTATTGCACATATACTTGCTCCTTGTCCTAAATGGCAATTTACAATCTTAAGTTCTTTAACATCTTTTCCTAATATTTCTGCGACTCTGTATGCAACATATTGATGTGAAGTACCATGAAATCCATATTTACGAACACGATATTTTTCATAATATTCATATGGAATTGGATAGGTGTATTTTTCTTTTGATATTGTTTGATGAAATGCTGTGTCAAAAACTGCTACCATTGGTTTTCCTGGTACAACTTTTTTACATGCTTCAATTCCTAATATTGCGGCAGGATTATGTAATGGTGCTAATCCTTCATTATCTTTAATTCCTTGTATTACTTCATCAGTTATTAAAACTGCATCTTTAAATTCTTCTCCTCCATGAACTACTCTATGTCCTATTGCATCTAATTCGTCTAGGTTCTTAAATACTCCATAATGTTCACTTGTTAATCTTTTCATTACAAATTGTATTGCTTTTTCATGATTTCTTGCTGGATGCTCGAATTTGTGTTTTTCTCCATTTACTTTGTGTGTTAAAAATGAACCTGTTTGCCCTATTCTTTCGTAATATCCTTTTACTAGCATTTCGCCTGTTTGAGTATCAATAACTTGATACTTTAATGATGAACTTCCTGAATTTAAAACAAGAATCTTCATATTTAATCTCATTCCTCCTTTTAAAAGGGTTATTGGGATATAATTCTTGTGTTTTCGCTTTACCCTTTTTCTAATTTTGTTGTGCTTGGACTGCTGTAATCGCTATAACTCCTGCGACATCTTGACTGCTACATCCTCTTGATAAATCATTTACTGGTTTTGCAATACCTTGACAAAGTGGCCCATAAGCTTCTGCTTTTGCCAATCTTTGCACTAATTTATATCCTATATTTCCTGCGCCTAAGTCTGGAAACACAAGTACATTCGCTTGTCCTTTTAAAGGACTTCCTTTAGCTTTAAATTCTGCAACCTCTGGTATTATTGCAGCATCTAATTGTAATTCTCCATCAACCGTTAGTTCTGGTGCTTTTTCTTTTACTAATTTTGTTGCTTCTACAACTTTTTCTGTTGAAGCTGAATGTGCACTTCCATAAGTTGAATATGATAACATTGCAACTTTTGCTTGATCTCCAACTAACTGTTCAAAACTTTTGCTTGATGATATTGCTATTTCTGAAAGTTTTTCTGAATCAGGTTCTTCATTCAATCCACTATCTGCAAATATAAATGTTCCATTTGATCCATATTCACAATTTGGAACTACCATAACAAAAAATGCTGATACCAATTTTGTTCCAGGTGCTGTTTTTAATATTTGTAGTGCTGGTCTTAATGTATCTGATGTTGAATGTGCAGCTCCTGATACAAGCCCATCAGCATCATTTAATTTGACCATCATCATTCCAAAATAAACTGGTTCCAATATTAATTTTTGCGCTTGTTCTTCTGTCATTCCTTTTGCTTTTCTTAATTCATATAATTTATTAGCATATTCTTCCTTTTTTTCTGATTTTGATGGATCAACTATTTTGATTCCTTCTATATCTATTTTTTTATCATTAGCAATCTTTTTTACTTCATCCTCATTGCCTATTAGTATTACTTTTGCATATCCATCATTTTTTACTATCTGTGCTGCTTCTAATATTCTTTGATCTGTTGCTTCTGGTAATACTATTGTTTTTATTTCTGTTTTTGCTCTTTCTTTAATTTGTTCTATGAATGACATTATTTTACCTCCTTCACTCTTACGTATTCAATATATCATATTTATAATGAAATGACAATATTTTTCATATTTTATTGCAAAATTCATATTTCAGATAAATTATATAAAGATAACTAATAATGACTCATAAAAAATTTACTCCCTATATGTACTATATTGTACAGGGAGTTTTCATATCAAATTAAAAATTAGGCATTCCTTGATAATATCTATTATTCATCATATTGTTATTCATCGTTCCACTCATTGTATTTCCCATTGTTCCATAAAATGCTGTTGTTGAAATTGTAATAAACTTTATTGAATATATATCACAATAAACTAAACTATCATTCTCAAAAGAACGTAGCAATATGTAACTTGCTCCAACATCTTCGAGTATTCCAATTCTATCTGTAAGAGTATTTGTTCCAATTAAAAATTCAACTCTCATAAGTCTACCTATTTGTTCTCTTAAAAATGCTGGTGTGTAAATAGGATTTGTTAATATTTCTGGTGAATTTTGGTCAATATTAACATTTCTATTTTCGCTCTTATTTTCTCTTTTGTCTTGATTTTCTTCCATGTTTGCCATAAACAAGAACCCTCCTTCTTTAATTCTAGGTTTGTGCATATTTAGATGTAGGTCTATAAAAGCAATGATTTCCTAACCTTGTGTGCAATGTTCCTGAGCCATTACTTGGAAAAGTTGAACCACATGTCGGTCTAAATGGATTTAAATACCATAAACAGTCACCGATTTCATTAAGTGTATTTCCCGCTAAAGCCCAATCCGCTATTTGATAATGTATCTCTGTTGGATTCATATTATAAATTGTCTGTGGATTATATTGTCCATTTATTGTTTCTCTTACACAATCAAATTGTCCTGGTTGAAAAACAATATTTCTTATGCTTCCTCCTTGAGATACTCTTGCATATTCTCCTTTTGATGTTCTTACTCTATTCATAACAACTGTTAATGTTGCTTTCATTCCATTATCTCCTTCTCCTCCAGCTTCACATTGTGCAATTCTTGCTAATAATTCTCTTTCTGAATATGCCACTTTTACCACCTCTTTTTTATTATATGCACAAATAAAAAAAAGTGTGCTTATTTTATTAAAGAACAATTTATAATTTAATTTTTTATATTAACGTGGAAAAACCCCATACATGAGTATACTCACGTATGGGGTAATGTGTTAATTAAATCTGGTCTGCCAAATCTTGTATAAACATCTTGACATTGTCTTCTATGCCTACACTACGCATAGCCTCCAATATCATCTGTTTTACAGGATGCCTCTCCTCCTCTTCAGGAGTTAAATCTTTTTGCGACGGAACAACCGAAGATTCATTTGCAACTGCATTATACAGGTTCTTTGTTCCCTGAACTTTACAGATTACAATTGCTCTTACAAGCATTTCGCAACCCGGCATTGTAGGTTTTATACCTGTTGTCCGTACAATACCTTTAGCTTTCATGTACAGTCCCGGATAGTCACTAATTCTACACATAATCTTTTCCTCCTTAGTGCTTATTAAGCACGTTTGTAATAATTAAAATGTTACGATACTTCTATAATAGCACATTTTCCAATAATTGTCAACCTTTTTATGTTAATTTAGAAAAATATCATATATGTTAGAAGTGCTAAAACTCCCAATTTAGTCATGTCTTCTGTCATAAATACTCCATCTGAATTTTCTTCTTTTTTATCAACAATATTTATATCATAAGATTTTACATCTTGCATCTTAAAATAAGACTCAAAACTTTTCACTTCATTAGTTCTTAAATTTCCAACATCCACATATTCTGTTGCTAACAAATTTCCACTTTCTGCATATAAATTAATTTTTAGATATTTTCCATTTAAATTACTTTCTTCCGTGTTTGTGATTTTTCCAATAATTCTTCCATTAACTTTCGTTGCTTCTGCTTCACTTACTGTAACATTCCTTATATTGTCTCCTTTATTTTCAATATCTTTATATGTTGAGTTTAATCCATAATATATTAAAATATCTGATAATATCCAAAACAATATTATCCATATTACATATTTAGCAAATTTTTTTACTGTGCTCATTTATAACCTCCATTTTATTTTTTGTTCTAATTTTTACTAATATATTATATAATATTTTTCCTTATTTTACAAGTAAATATTTATTAACAACACTTATATAAATAATTAAATATGATATTGAAATAAGAAATCCTCCTAAAACGTCACTTGTATAATGTACACCTAAGTAAATTCTACTTATTCCAATAACACATATCAATATACTTAACAATATAATAGAAATCCATTTAATATACTTGTTCTTCACATATTTATAAATCAAATATATTAAATATCCATAAAATGCCATACTTATCATAGAATGTCCTGATGGAAAACTGTATCCTGTTTCTTCAATTATTCTATATTCTGTTGGTCTAGGTCTTTGTAATATTCTTTTTAGTAATTGATTTAGTATTGTAATTATAACTAAATTTGAAAATATTGATAATCTTATTTTTTTATTTTTTATCGATATTAATAAGGCAATTGTTACCACTATTAAAATTATTGCCCCTCCAAAATTAGTAATAAACTTTGCTATTGGTATTGTAAAATCAGATATTAAAAATGTTGATATTATCTTGTATCCTATTATATCCCCATTCATTATTTCTTTATTAAATACATCTTCTGCTAGTGCCAAAAATCCAATTAGGCAAATAAATAATATAATCCATTTTAAATTTTTTACAATAAATTCTTTTATTTTTTCTTTCATTTTTTACCTCATATCTTGAAAATAAACTTTTCCCTTTTATTATTCTTTTACTATATCATCAATTTTGCAATTTATAATTTTATTTAAATTTTTTAATTTCACTTCTACTTGTATTTTTTATCATATTCCTGTCAATCATCAAGGGATGATTTGACAGAAAGTAATAAATAACATATAATACTTATTGTAGTATTGTTAGCCATTCTCAAAAACAGACTTGTTAAGGAGGAAACTATGTATGAGATGTATTGATAAGAATTGCTCACAAAATTGCCAATATGCAGTTTTAAAAAAGACAACCGTAAAGTCTTTTGACGGTCACAAAGAAATAAATCAAGATGCATTTAATGTGTATTGTAATCATCCTTCATTAAAGGAAAAACGGTATGTAAGTTTTGTTATTTGGGTAGATGAATATTTGGAACCAAATTTTCCTTGCCCGCTGGATATGGATAAATATAATTCAAACTTAATATCCAAAATAATTAATTGGTGTAAATTATTAATACATCATAATTAGACTGTTAAGAAAAAAGATTAAGAAAATGTTGAATTAACATTTCTTGGTCTTTTTTCCTAATTATTTTCTAATAAATCGGTATAATATATAATTTCTTTCCCTATTTTTTTTGTATAATCTATTTCTAAATTTGTACTTTCTCCAATATAATTATTTATATTTACTACTAATATAGCATCTGATAATTCTATTCTTTTAAAATGTGCCTCTTTTAATTTTATTAATTGCTCTTTAGTTCTCTTAATATCCTCTGATACTGGATATACTGGTGTAAGAATACAATATCCGTCTAATGACATTTTTTCTGCAATTGTCATCATTTCTTTTTTAAACTTTAAGCTTCCACATAGTGTTATTATTTTCATTTTGTAATCCTCCTTGATTAAATGATTTTTCTAACAAACTACTAAATATAATTTATTCATCAAAATTCCATATTCCAAGATGACCTTTTGCTTTAATAGGTTCATCAAGTATTTCAATATTCTTTAAAATCCAAGCATATCTATCTCTAGCATAAATTCCTGATATATACTCTTCATTATTTAGTTTAACTTTTTCAATAAATTCATCAGTCATTTTTACACAATCAATTAATTCACATGAGCAGACTATATAACCATAGTTTAAATTATTAATGTCAACCAAGTTCATTAAATCTTTATTCTCTCTGTATTCTTTTGGAATTTTAGTAGAACTTGCATGAATATATAACTTGCCTCTGTAATTAGTTTTCCAACTTCGTGTTTCGATTGTTTTTTTACCTTCCTTTATTATAGTTGCATATGGTTCAGTTAAACTTAACACTTTCATTATAATCATCCTTTCAAATCACTATTTGTGTTTATAATATCATAAATAAATTTTAATTTTTGACTTTATCCCTCTAATTAGAGTATAATAAAAATAGGAAATGACAATTCTTTTTTTATTTATGTAGTTGCTTATCTACCCAGTTCTTATAGTATTCTTTAAAATCCCACAAATTTTACCTCATATTTTACACAAATTCTTCCCAAACTAAATTTGCCAAATCAATTCCTTTATTGGTAAGTCTAATATAATCCTCATCAACTATAATCAAACCTTCATCAGTCAATTTTTTCAATTCATTTCTAAATAAATAAATTGGATTATCTCCAAACTTAAGTTTAAATTCGCTTATATTTATACCTTCTATTTTACGTAATCCAAGAAGCATGTACTCTTTTTCAGCATCATATTCCTTTTGGATTTCGTGAATAATCCTATTCCTATCTAATCTTTCAGTCATAACATTTTTAATATATTCTTCTATTTTCTCTGTATTCGAATATCTTGTAATATCTCTATAAGAATGTGCTGCAACCCCAAAACCAAAATACTGATTTTGATTCCAACAATTTTTATTATGTTTTGATTCACGACCTTTTTTGGCAAAATTAGAAATTTCATAATGTATATATCCATTCAATTCTAAAGTATTCTTAACATACCAATACATATTTCTTTCTGTGTCCTCATCTGGAAGCTCTAGCTCACCTTTCTCAATCTTATTGGCAATAGGTGTTCCATCTTCTACAATAAGTGAATATACAGATATATGTTCTGGTTGTAATTCAATTATTTTTTCTAAACTATTTTTCAAATCTTTAATTCTTTGATTTGGAATTCCTAAAATTAAATCAACATTTATATTTTTAAATCCTACTTTTCTTGCCATTTGATATGTTTCTAAAAATTGTTCAAAATTATGAATTCTACCGATTTCTTTCAATATTTCATCTTGTGCACTTTGTAAACCTATACTTAATCTATTTATACCGCATTTTTTATAATTTTTTAATTTTTCTTTTGTAACAGTACCTGGATTAACCTCAATTGTAATCTCTGGTCTTTTAGATATATTTTTCTTTTTTATTTCCTCAATAATTTCTACAATATATTTACTATCTATATATGATGGTGTTCCCCCTCCAATATACACTGTTGTAATTTGTGATTGGATATTTTGCATTCTAATCTCTTTTTTTACTGCTTTAACATAATCATCAATTAAATTATCTTTGTTACAATATGAAATAAAATCACAGTAATAGCATTTTTGCTTACAAAATGGAATGTGTACATATACACCAATTTCTTTATTTTTCATTAGCAATCTCCATTATTTTTTTTAATCTATAATTTACACCTGATTTTCCAATAGGTTGTTTTAACATTTTTCCTAATTCTATTAAACTTGCATTAGGATTTTTTAATCTTAATTCTGCAATTTCTTTTAAAGAATCATCTAATTTTTCAAATTTTTTATTAGATTTTAATTTTTTAATTGCTTCAATTTGCTCTATCGAAGCATTAATTGTTTTATTTAAGTTGGCCGTTTCACAGTTTACAATTCTATTTATTTTATTATTCATTTCTCTTTGAACTCTTATTTCTTCAAATTTAAGTACTGCCTTATTAGCACCTATTAAAGCTAGAAATTTTGATATTTCCTCTCCATCTTTTAGATATATTGCATATTCTCCGTTTTTTTCTGTCAAGTTGCTTTTAATATCATATTTTTTTAAATAATTGATTATTATTTCAGCATCACTCTTTTTAGAAATTCCTATCTCTACATGATATTTTTTTTCAGGATTATTTATTGAACCAGACCCCAAATATGTTCCCCTAATTAGCCATTTTATTTGTTCTGCATTTAGATTTTCAATTGTTTCTATCTTTTCAAGTATGCTTTTATTAACTGTTATAACAAATAAATTTCCTTGTACTGCTATATCATAATTATATATTTCCATATTATTTAATAGCCTTGAAAATCTGTTTATATTGTATTCATTTTCTGTACTAAATTTTATTTTGTTTTTCTCTTCAGAAATGTTGCTACTTATTAAATATCCTATCAGTTCATATTTCACAGCTTCTTTGTTTGAAAGATTATCTAATTTACTTATTTCTTCTTTTAATTCTGTTGAAAATGACATATGCTCTCCTTTCACTCAATTAACTTGAGTAATTATTATTCTGTCATTACCACATAAGTCTTTTTTACAATATGTACCTTTATAATGTTCTAATTTATCTATAATTTCTTTTACTTCATCTTTTTGATCATATCCAATTTCAAAACACAAAAAACTTCCAAATTTTAGATAATCTATTGCTTGTTTTGAAATTTTCCTGTAAAAGTCTAATCCATCATATCCACCATCTAACGCTATTTGTGGCTCTTTTTGAACATCTTCACTTAAAAATTTAATATCCTCTTTTTTTATATATGGTGGGTTTGAAACTATTATATCAAATTTCATGTTTTTTAAATTTTTAAATAAATCTGATTTTATGAATTTTACTTTTGCTTCTAATCTATGTGCATTTTTGTCTGCAATATCTAATGCTTTTTCACTTATATCAACTGCATAAACTTGTGCATTGGGTACATTTTTCGCAATTGATATTGCTATTGCACCACTTCCTGTACATAAGTCTAGAATTTTGGGTTTATCCATTCTTTTTGCTATGTTTATAACTTCTTCTACTAATATTTCTGTATCAGGTCTTGGTATTAATACATTTTCATCTACATAGAAATCCATTTTCATAAATTCTTGCGTATGTGTTATATGTTGCAATGGCACTCCTTTTGCTAATTTGTCTATATTAACAAAATACTCCCATTGTTCTTTTTTTCCAACTTCTTCATTGTCATATATTATTAAATATTGTCTTGTTTTTTTCAATACATATTGTAATAGTAATCTTGCTTTTAGTTTTGGACTGTCTATATTGTTGCTTTTTAATATTATCATTCCTTTTGCTAATGTTTGCTTTATTGTCATATTAACACCGCCTTTCAGATATTACTATATACCATTTAGTTAAATTTTTCAATAGCCAAAAAACAAACTGGCCTAAATAAACCAATTTGTTTTTATTATATCTTTATTTAATTTTAATAATTTTCAGCTTTAATTTCAAAATATGCTTTTGGATGTGCACAAACTGGACAAACTTCTGGAGCTTTTGTCCCAACAACAATATGTCCACAATTTCTACATTTCCATATTTTAACTTCTCCTGCTTCAAATACTTTTCCATCTTTTACATTTTCTAATAATTTTAAATATCTTTCTTCATGTTCTTTTTCAATTTTACCAACTTCTTCAAATAAGTATGCAATACGATCCAATCCTTCTTCTTTAGCTGTTTTAGCAAATTCAGCATACATATCTGTCCATTCGTAATTTTCTCCATCAGCAGCAGCTTTTAAGTTTTCAGCTGTTGATCCAATTTCTCCACCATTTAATAATTTAAACCACATTTTTGCATGTTCTTTTTCATTATCAGCTGTTTCTTGAAAAATTGCAGCAATTTGCTCATATCCTTCTTTTTTTGCTTTGCTAGCAAAATATGTATATTTATTTCTTGCTTGTGATTCTCCTGCAAATGCTGTCATTAAGTTTTGTTCTGTTTTTGTTCCTTTTAATTCCATTATTATTACCTCCTAATTCTTTTTACTTATGTAGAATATCACATTATTGAATTAAAATCAAGAGTTTTGTTAATAGTTACTCTTGTTACCAGTGGGGACACCCATAAGTGGTCAAAATCTTTACCAGTAGGGACACCCATAAGTGGTTAAAATTGTTACCAG
>CAKPDR010000006.1 GCA_934149075.1 uncultured Clostridia bacterium
GCATGAGTTAGCGATGTAAGCAAAGGGTGTCCCTACTGGTAACTTTTTTAACCAATCATGAGTGTCCCTACTGGTAAGATTGGAGTAGAAATGAAAAATATAAAAGATTATGATTTAGATGCGCTAAAACAAGAATTTATAGAATTAGGAGAAAAGCCATTTAGAGCAGAACAAGTTTTTAAATGGTTATATGAAAACAAAGTAACAAGTTTTGATGAAATGACAAATCTTTCGCTTGAATTAAGAGAAAAGTTAAAACAAAATTATGATATGCATAATTTTAAAATATTAAAAAAACAAGAATCATTTGATGGTACAAAAAAGTATCTTTTCGATGTGTTAGATGGAAATGCGATTGAAACAGTTTTAATGAGTTATCATCATGGATATAGTATTTGTGTGTCATCACAAATTGGATGTAAAATGGGATGCAAGTTTTGTGCTTCAACAGGAATTAATTTTATTAGAAATTTAACATCAGGGGAAATTGTTGAACAAATTTTGGCTGTTGAAAGAGATAATAATATAAGAATTTCAAATGTTGTATTTATGGGGATTGGAGAACCATTAAACAATTATACTAATGTAGTAAATGCCATTAGAATAATAAATAATCCAAAAGGAATTAATATAGGAGCTAGACATATAAGTATTTCAACAAGCGGTCTAGTTCCTGGAATTTATAGACTAGCAAATGAAAATATTCAATGTACTTTGTCAATATCATTACATGCTACTAATAATGAAAAAAGAAGTAGTATGATGCCTGTAAATAATGCTTTTCCAATAGAAGAGTTATTACAAGCTTGTAAGGATTATATTGCAAAAACTAACAGAAGAATATCATTTGAATATGCTTTGGCAAAAGATAATAATGATAATTTAGATGATGCTAAAGAATTGGTACATCTTTTAAAAGGCATGTTATGTCATGTAAATTTAATACCAATCAATAAAATTGAAAATGGTGCATATACAAAGAGTTCAAATGAAAATATTATGAAATTTAGAGATTATTTAAATGATCATGGAATTGTTGCTACAATTAGAAGAGAACTTGGTTCTGATATTGATGCAGCTTGTGGACAGTTAAGGAGAAAGAATTTGAAAAATTAGCATAAAGATTGAAAAATAAAGAAATATATGGTAAAATACGATGGTAAACTAAGTTATGAAACCAATAAGTTAAAAACGAGGGGGTTTCAAAAACTTCCAAAAAATTTTTAGGAGGTAATTTATATGTTTAATGTATCAATTCCAAAAATTTCAGATGAGGAATTAATGAGGCGGTATCAACAAATTAAACCAGTAATAAGGAAGGATGGAAAGCTTTATTATTTGAGGGAGTATTCTCTTCATGAACTTACAAGTGTAAGTTATTTGTGGGATGCTGATAAAGACCTTGGAGATGCGGTTGGTAAAAATGAGCTTGCTATAATGAATGGCAAGGATTTTCCATGTTTGCATTCACTTGAAAACAATGGATTCTTTTTTCCTACTGTAGGAGAAATTCTTGCACAGATTAGAACACGTGATATTCCTTTAGTTAGGGCTTTCGAAATTATAGAAAGACCAAAAACTGTAATAAATGTATATAAAGATAAATTTTATCTAATTGCATTTAATAATGGTTATCAAATTTCAACTGTGAGATTATACAAGGAAAAGAAATGATACAAATAAAATCGATGTAGTTTGTGGCTACATCGATTTTGTTACATAGATTATATAAGAAAGAATTTTTGAAAATATTACAATTCACAGTTACCAAAAAAATATTATATATGTTGGGAGCCTTTCCAGGTTATTATATATATTTGAGATTTCGTCCGTTTGATTGGAGTGAAAAATAGAAAATCTTAAATAAAAAACTGAGGAATGCTCACGGAAAAATGTATATATATGTATATGATTTGAAACATTTTCTCGGTTCAATATGCAACATAAGAATTTCTAAAATCAATTTATGGCACCCTTCCACTCTCGTGAACTCTTTCCATAAATTTATTTAAGAAATTCTAATATTGCTCCAATCACATTCGAAAAGTTTAAACTCATATACATATATGCATTTTATGCTTGAGTGAGAGAGGCTCAGGTTTTTACGTTAGATTTTCTTTTTGAACGCAATGAACAGGACGAAATCTCAAATATATATAATAACCTGGAAAGGCTCCCAACATATATAATATTTTTTGAGGAACTGTGAATTGTAACTTGAAAATAAAAATGGAGAAAAAATGTTAGAAAAAATGATTGAAAAAAATAAGAAAGTATGATATAACAGAAAAAAAGATACGAGGTGAAACGATGATAATAGCTTATGCAAAATCAGATATAGGAAAAGCTAGAGAAATGAACCAAGATGCGTATTATATCTCTGATTCGACGAGTGAAGTTAAACTATACTTATTGGCAGACGGAATGGGTGGATACAAAGGCGGAGAGATTGCGAGCAATTTAGCAATAAAATGTACAAAAAGTTATATTGAAAATAACTTTAAAGATACACCGAAAGATAAAGAGAGCTTGATACAGTTAGTGGCAAGTAGTATGGAATATGCAAACATGGTAGTATATGAAAAAGCAAAAGAAAACAAAGAACTTGAAGGGATGGGTACTACTTTAGAAGTTTGTTTAATATATAATAATAAGGCATATATTGGGCACATTGGAGATAGTAGAATTTATAGAATAAGAAAAGATTTTATAAGAAAATTAACACAAGATCATAGTTATGTTCAAAAATTAGTAAAAGATGGAACAATAACGAAAGAAGAAGCGGAAAAACATCCTAAGAAAAATATGCTTATGAAAGCACTTGGATGTAATGCTTTTGTTGAGCCAGATGTATCTGTAAAAGGATTTTTAAGAGAAGACATTTTACTTATTTCATCAGATGGATTAACAAATATGGTAAAACAAGAAGATATATTTAGAATTGCAAAAGGAAATATAGAAAAGGCACCTATCAAGCTTGTAGATTTAGCAAATGAAAATGGTGGGTTAGATAACATAACAGTTGTAGTATTGAAAAACATATAACCTATAAGGAGAGATTAAAAAATGGATTTAAAAGGTAGATTGTTGGGAAATAGATACGAAATTATCGAGAAAATCGGTAGTGGAGGAATGGCAACAGTATATAAGGCAAAATGTCATGTCTTAAATAGATATGTAGCAGTAAAAATATTAAGAGACGAATTCACAACAGATGAAGAATTTATAAAAAGATTTGAAGTTGAAGCACAATCAGCAGCTAGTATAACACATCCTAATATTGTTTCAGTATATGATGTAGGTGTTGATGGAAATTTATATTATATAGTAATGGAACTTATAAAAGGAAAAACTCTAAAAGAAATTATTGTAGAAGAAAAAGGACCACTTCCTTGGAAATGGTCAGTAAATATAGCTACTCAAATTGCATCTGCATTAGAAATTGCACATAAAAACCACATAATTCATAGAGATATAAAACCACATAATATTATAATTACAGAAGATGGAGTTGCAAAAGTAACAGATTTTGGAATTGCAAAAGCCGTTTCAAATTCAACAATTACAGCATTTGGAACAACAATAGGATCTGTACATTATTTTTCACCAGAACATGCAAGAGGTGGATTCACAGATGAAAAATCAGATTTATATTCATTGGGAGTTGTAATGTATGAAATGCTTACAGGAAAAGTACCTTTTGATGCAGATACACCTGTTTCTATAGCATTAAAACATATGCAAGAAGATCCAAAGCCACCAATTGAATTAAATCCAAATATTCCATCAGCTGTTAATGACATAATAATGAAAGCATTAAGAAAAGATACAAATTTACGTTATCAAAATGCAACAGCAATGTTATTAGATTTAAAAAGAGCTTTAAAAGAGCCAAATGGAGACTTTGTTGATGATAACGATTATACAGAAGATTTTCCAACACAAAGAATTTCGACAATAGATATTGAAAATGAAAGGATAGCTTCTAATAGAGCACAGAAAAATGGAAAGAAACCTAATAAATTTTTAGAATTTATTAAAAATCATAAGGCATTGTCAGCAATAATTGGACTAATATTATTATTTATTATAACAATAGGAACAACTATTGGAATATCGAATGCTACAAGGCCAAAAGATGTGGCAATTCCAAATTTAGTTGGAAAAACAGTTGATGAAGCTAAAAAGATATTAGAAGAAAATAAATTAACATATGTTGAAGAAGAATCAACATATAACACAGAATATGAAGCAGGTCAAATAATATCTCAAACACCACCTTTTGTTGAAGGCAGAAAAATTAAACAAAAAACAGAAGTAAAAGTTGTAGTAAGTTTGGGAACAGAGAAGACTAAAGTACCTAAATTAAAAGGTTTAACAAAGCAAGAAGCAGAAGATGCAGCAGATGAAGCTAAAATTAAGCTTGAATTTGTAGAGGAAATAAGCAAGACTGTAGAAGCTGGAATAATTATAAAACAAGAAGTAGATACTGATACAGAAGTAAATGCAGGAGATACGGTAAAAGTTTATATAAGTATTGGTACAGGAATAAAACAAGTTGTAGTATCATCAGTTTTATATCAAGAAGAAGCAACAGCAAAACAAAATCTTGAAGATTTAGGATTAAAAGTAACTGTTGAATATGGTGAAGATAAAACTAGAGGTAATGGAGTTGTTTTAAAACAAAGTATCTCTTCTGGTGAAAAGGTTGACGAAGGTACTGCAATAACGATAACTGTTAATAAGTTAGCAGAAAAGAAAACAGCCACAATTTATGTTAATATGAAATCTATTACAGGTGGATATAGTGAAGATGCAGATGAAAATAAAGACGATAATGAAAATAAAAATGAAACAACATCTTCAAAACCAGCTAGCAGTGTAAAAAAGACAGCAAAATTAAGAATTGAAGCAAATGGAGAGACGATTTATAATAAGGATGTTGACAAAAATGAAACAAAATTTAATACTGGAAATAATAAACTTACAGGAACAGGAGTCGTTACTGTAAAGGTATATATAGATGACGTAAAAGAAAAGGAAGCAGATTTGGATTTGAATACAATAAATGGTTCTTATACATTTGAATAAAAAATTCAATTCCTATACAGGATAATACTTGTAATGGTAATAAATGAAACAAAAGAAAGTGAGATGATAAAATGTCAAATATCACGAAAAGAGCAATGGCACAATCACTTAAAAAGATGTTATTAGTAAAAGATATAGACAAAATAACAATAACAGATATAACAAATGATTGTGGAATAAATAGACAAACATTTTATTACCATTTTAAAGACATTTATGACCTATTGGAATGGATTTTTGCAAATGAAGTAGTAGAGAAAATAGAAAAAGAAACAACAATAGAAACATGGCAAGAAAATTTTAAATATGTATTAGACTATATGCTAAAAAATAAAAAGTTTATTATAAAAACATATAATTCTTTAAGTAGAAAAACATTACTAGATTTCTTATTTAATCAATATAATACTATATTTATAGAAATAGTAAATGATTTATCTAAAAATTATAATATAACAAAGGAAAATAAAATATTTATTGCAAATTTTTATAAATATGGATTTGTGGGAATAATAGAAAATTGGATTGTTACGGAAATGAAAGAAAGTCCTGAAAATATAATAAAAAAATTAGATGTTATGATATCTGGGAGTTTTGAAGAAGCAGTAAAAAAAATGTCAAATTGAAATAGTAAGCCAAACTAGACAAAAAGTGGATTATGTAAAAAATTTTTACATATCCATTTTTTTGTTTATTGTATTTTTAATGTATTATATGTAGGATAAAAGCACATAGTAAATGAGGAGGTTGATAAACTATGTATTATAGTAGTGGAAATTATGAGGCTTTTGCAAGACCAAAAAAGCCAGCAGATGTAGACAAAAAATCTGCATATATAGTAGGTTCAGGATTAGCTGCATTATCAGCAGCATGTTTCCTAGTTAGAGATGGACAAATGAAAGGAAAAAATGTACACATTTTAGAAAAAGATCAAATACCAGGAGGAGCATGTGATGGATATCTTTATGATGGATTAGGATATGTAATGCGTGGTGGAAGAGAAATGGACAATCATTTTGAATGTATGTGGGATTTATTCCATTCAATTCCATCAATAGAAACAGAAGGAGTAAGTGTTCTTGATGAATATTATTGGCTAAATAAAGAAGATCCAAATTATTCATTAATGAGAGCAACAATGAATCGTGGAGAAGATGCACATACAGACAAAAAATTTGCAATATCAGATAAGGGTGCAATAGAAATAATGCACTTATTCTTTACACCTGATGAAGAATTATATGACAAAAAAATAACAGACTATTTTTCAGATGAAGTATTAAATTCAAACTTCTGGTTATATTGGAGAACAATGTTTGCATTTGAAAATTGGCACAGTGCATTAGAAATGAAATTATATATAAAAAGATTTATACATCATATTGGAGGATTACCAGACTTTACAGCATTAAGATTTACAAAATACAATCAATATGAATCAATGATTTTACCTATGATAGAATATTTGAAAAAATTTGATGTTCAATTCCATTATGGAACAAAAGTAGAAAATGTAAAATTTGAAATATCAGATTATAAAAAAGTAGCTAAAAGTATAATAATTACAAAAGATGGAGAAGAATCAAGTATTGATTTAACAGAAAATGATTTAGTATTTATTACAAATGGAGGATGTGTTGAAAATTCAAGTATGGGAAGTCAAAACACACCAGCAGAAATGAATACAGAAATAAAACCAGGTGGAGGATGGGATTTATGGCGTAAAATTGCTGAACAAGATTTAGCATTTGGTAATCCAGATAAATTCTGCCATGATCCAGAACTAACAAATTGGATGAGTGCAACAGTTACAACATTAGATGATAGAATTCCACCATATGTAGAAAAAATCTGTAAGAGAAATCCATTTAGTGGAAAAGTAGTAACTGGTGGAATTGTAACAGTAAAAGATTCAAATTGGCTATTAAGCTGGACATTTAACCGCCAACCACAATTTAGAAGTCAACCAAAAGAACAATTAGTTGGATGGATATATGGATTATTTAGTAATGTACCAGGAAATTATGTTAAAAAGCCAATGAGAGATTGTACAGGTAAAGAAATTTGTATGGAATGGTTATATCATTTAGGCGTGCCAGAGAATCAAATAGAAGAATTAGCAGAAAAGAGTGCTAATACAATACCTGTAATGATGCCATATATAGATGCGTTCTTTATGCCAAGAAATGGAACTGACAGACCAAAAGTAGTTCCAAATCAAGCTGTAAATTTCGCATTTTTGGGACAATTTGCAGAAACAGAAAGAGACACAATATTTACAACAGAATATTCTATAAGAACTGCAATGGTTGCTGTATATACATTATTGAATATAGATAGAGGTGTTCCAGAAGTATGGGGAAGCACTTATGATATTAGAGATTTGTTGAATGCAACAGTTAAATTAAGAGATGGAAAGCCAATTACAGAAATGAATTTAGGCTTAAAAGAAAAAATTGCTTTAAAAGAAGTTTTAAAACAAATTAAAGGTACTGATATTGAAAAGATTCTTAAGGAATATCATGTGATTAGAGAAGATGATGTTTAATAAGAGGTTGGATGTTGTATAGTTTGCAACAATAATACAAAAAAAATTGACTTATGTATACTTTTGTGATAAAATAGTTGAAAACTTGTTAAAAATTTCAATTTGCAATTGCAAAAGGAGGAAAAAACATGAAATTTAGAAATGAGAGCAAACTACTAAGCAATATTAAATGGGAATTCCGCAAGTTGAAAGTAGCATTAATGCGGAAAAAATTAGAACAATCTGATTTTTTTGAAGGTGTTTCATTTACAGGTGACATAATAAAAGAGGAAATACAAAAAGGTGTTGCAAGATGGATGTTTGATCTGAAAAAGTATAAGCAAATCGAAATAAAAAAGTTTAAAGATTTGTTTAGTGATTCAGAAGTGACTTTTCCTATAGAAATTGAGTGGGCTATGTTTACAACATATATCAATATTAATATTATTGATGCATATGGAAATAAATATTATATGTCTAATGAAAATGCATATGATTATCATAGAATTTCTGAATATTCTATTGGAAAAAGAAACGATTCTTCAGAACCATTAATTGATAAGGAACTTTGCTACCGAATATGTAAAGATGGAACTAATGAGTTAATAAAAACAATTTTTCTTAAACTAAATCAAGACGGAAGCAATAGTGATACAATTGGTGAGATTTACTTTGATGATATTACGAGAATTACAATGTGTTCAAATTATAATAAAATAAAGGTTGAATATCCAAAAAGAACTGAAGAGTTTGATGAAGAGGTTATTAAATATCTTTTTGAATGTATTGAAACAAAATGGTATTACTATGATGTCTATCCAATATTGAAATGGATGGTAGGCGAAATGAAGGAACATATGTCAGTGCATATTGTAGCAGAAATCAATGGAGAGATATTTTCAGAGATTGAAATTGAGGATGACATTGTAAAAAAATACACATCTACTCAAATAATAAGCGAAGAAGAAATGCATACATTAAAAAAAGTCTTTGTAAAAGAACTTAATGAGTTTTTATTAGAGAACAACTCAATATTGTGGCAGAAAATGATTAATAAAAATTCTTAGATACAGAAAAAGTAAATAATCTAAATTTCAAAAATTAAAAGTTAAAGAGGAGAACACTTAAAAATGTTTTCCTCTTTATTTTTGTTGACAAAATACTGTAACTTTTGAGAAAATAAATTGTATAAAAGGTAGAGGGGGATGAAAATGGAAGGAAAAACAGATAAAGAATTATACAAAGAATTTTTACAAGGAAATAAAGAAAGCTTTGAAAAAATAGTAATAAAGCACAAAGATGCAATGATATATTTTATTCAAAAATATGTAAAAAGTATAGACATAGCAGAAGACCTTGCACAAGATGTTTTTGTATATATCCTAATACATAAAAAGAATTATAAATTCGAATATTCTCTAAAAACATATCTTTATACTATAGCAAAGTCAAAAGCATTGAACTATATTAAAAGAGAAAAAAGAATTGTACAGCTAGATGAAAATCAATTTGAAGATTTAGAAGATCTTGAAGACAAAATATTTAGAGATGAAAGAACAGAAAAGCTAAAAAAATCAATACAAAAATTAAAAATAGAATATCAAAATGCAATTTATTTGGCAGATATAGAGGAGCTTAGTTACAAAGAAATTGCTCATATATTGAAAAAGACTGATTCAAGTGTAAAAGTTTTAATTTATAGGGCAAGAGAGGCTCTTAGAAAAGTTATGATAGAGGAGGGAATGAAATGAAAAACAATAAAGAGTTTATAAATGGAATTTATGAGAAATATGATGAATGTCTAAATGAGAAGAAGATTATTAAGCAAAGAAATCTTAAGAGAATTGCAAATATGGCAGCAGTTGTTGCTATATTATTTTCAACAATAATAATATATTCGGAAAAACAAAAAGAGCAAGTTTCTAAAACAACAATAGGAAATGAAGAAATTGAAGAAAATCAAATAAATTTAGAAACAGTTGGAAGCTTTGAAAATTTTTATAATGTGATAAAAGAAAAATATAAGTCAAACAATATGTTACAACTTGAAGAGAGTGAATCAATTACTAGAGATGCCAGTGAAATAAAGGAAGCTGGAGTAAAAAAATCGGAAACAAATACACAAGTGGAAAATGTAGACGAAGCGGATATTGTAAAAGTAGATGACAAATATATTTATTATGTTTCAGAAAATAAGGTAGTAATAATAGATGCTCAAACGCCTGAAACATCAGATAAAATAGCAGAAATCAATTATAAAGATGCTAATTTTTATCCAAGAGAAATATATGTAAAAAATCAGAAGTTGGTAGTTATAGGAAATGAATATGATAATTCGTGCAAAACGGAAATTATGAGTACAGATGATACCGCGATAACTGATAGGGAAATAGTTCAGAACAATAAACCTAAAAGTGGAATGATAATTTATGATATATCAAATATTAAAGAACCCAAAGAAACTAGAAGAGTAATGATAGAAGGAAGCTATATTTCATCAAGAATGATAGACGATAATATTTATTATGTAGCAAGTAAATATATTGCAACTTCAAATATTCAAAGAAATAAAATAGAAGATTTAGATGAAGATAAATATAAACCAGTATATCAAGATACTGCAGTTAATCAAGAAGAAAAATGTATAAATTATGACTCAATATATTATTTTGCAGAAATACAAGATGCAAGTTATTTAATGCTAGCAGGCTTAAATATCAATAATAATGATGAAGCAGATATTCGAACATTTTTAGGAGCAGGACAATACGTATATGCATCTGAAAAAAATATGTATATAGCAACAAACCAAATGACATATGGAGAAGGATATGAGGTTTTAGGTGGAACAACACATTTATTAAAAATAGGACTAAACAATGGAAAATTCAGTTTCAAAGCAGAAAATACTGTAGATGGTCAAGTAAATAATCAATTTTCAATGGATGAAAGTCAAAATGAAAACACAGAAACATTTAGAATTGCAACAACTACAGGTAATATATGGGTAGATAAGACAACAGCTAATAATTTATATATTTTAAATGACAAGTTAGAAGAGATAGGAAAAGTTGAAAACTTTGGAAAAGAAGAAAAAATATACTCAGTAAGATATGTAGGAGATAAGGCATATGTAGTTACATTTAAACAAACTGATCCGTTATTTGTAATAGACTTATCGGAATCTGCTGAACCACAGATTTTAGGAGAATTAAAGATTCCTGGATATAGCACATATTTACATCCATATGATGAAACACATTTAATAGGATTTGGATATGATACAAAAGAAGATGGAACAAGAGTAACAACAAATGGATTAAAGATGGCTATGTTTGATATATCAGATTTTAATAATCCACAGGAACTATTTAAAATAGCAATAGGAGACAGTAAATACACGTATTCGGAATTGTTGTATGATCATAAAGCTCTACTATTTTCAAAAGAGAAGAATATTATAGCATTTCCACTGTATTCTTCATTAGGAAGAAAAACAAATTCGAGAGCAGTAATATATAATATAGACTTAGAAAAAGGTTTTTCTTTAAAAGGGGAAATAGCAAATGTTACTGATAAATATGATGAAAATGTAAAAAGAATTGTATTTGCAAATAACACATATTATACTCTTTCTAATTCGCTTGTTAAAGTTGCTAATATGGATACACTTGAAGTTATAAGAGAATTTACTATTGGGGACACTCATTAATAGGAAAATAAGAAAAAACCTACATCTGTTAAGAATGTAGGTTTTTTTATAAAATATTTTTGATTATCTCTTGCTAAATTGTGGTGCTTTTCTAGCTTTTTTAAGACCATATTTCTTTCTTTCTTTCATACGAGGATCTCTTGTTAAGAATCCGTTTGATTTTAAAGCTGGTCTGTATTCTGAATTAGCTTCGTTTAAAGCTCTAGCAATACCATGTCTTATAGCTCCAGCTTGACCAGAAACACCGCCACCATAAACTGAACAAATAACATCATATTTTGTTAATGTATTTGTAACTGTTAATGGTTGTCTAACAATAACTTTTAATGTTTCTAAATCGAAAAATTCTTCGATATCTTTTCCGTTTATTGTTATTTTTCCTGTTCCTTCAACTAATCTTACTCTAGCTATAGAACTTTTTCTTCTACCTGTACCCATATATACGATTTTATTTGACTTAGCCATTATAATAGTTCCTCCTTATTAATAATTCCAAATTTCTGGTTTTTGTGCTTGTAAATTATGTTCGCTACCAGCGAATACTCTTAATTTTGTTGCCATTTTTCTTCCTAAAGAATTGTGTGGTAACATTCCTTTAACAGCTAATGTCATAGCTTTTTCTGGATTTTTTGTAAGCATTACTGATGCTGGAGTTTCTTTCATTCCTCCAATGTAACCTGAGTGATGTCTGTAAATTTTAGAATTCATTTTATTTCCTGTTAATACAACATCTTTACAATTGATAATTATAACATTATCACCTGTATCAATATTTGGTGTGAAAGTTGGTTTGTGTTTTCCTCTTAATAATCTAGCAGCTTCTGTTGCAACTCTACCTAATGGTTTGTTAGCTGCATCAATTATATACCATTTTCTTTCAACTGTTTCTTTTTTTGCACTATATGTAACGTTATTCATGGTAATATTTACCCTCCCTAAATTTTTATTTTTTAAGTGTAATAAATTGCTGTCTAAGTTACAATTTATTTTACTTGATTTTTATTTATATGAAATTTAAATCTAAAACTACCGGGGAGAAGTTTCATATTTAAATCATATTTTAACATAATACCTAACAATTTTAATACAAAAATAGGAATTTGTCAATAAATTTGGAAAAAGTTCTTGATAAAATTAACTTTTATAGATATAATTACATTAATTTTGTGATATATATGTATATCACAATTATAAGTAATTAATCGAAAGAAAAATCATAGAATTAATTTAGGAGGAGCTATGGCGGTAAAAAAAGAAACATTTATGCAAGGTGTAGTAACAGTAATGTTCTCACAAATTTTAATTAAGGTATTAGGATTAATATATACATTATATTTAACAAATAGGGATGGATTTGGAGATGCAGGAAATGCAATATATGCAAGCGGATATCAAATATATGCGTTATTACTTACAGTATCTTCAATAGGAGTACCAAATGCAATATCAAAATTGGTATCAGAAAGGTTAGCGATACGGAGATAATAAAGGAGCAAATAGGATATTTAAAGTTGCACTTGCAACATTCGGAACAATCGGAGCAATAGGTTCGATGCTATTATTTTTTGGAGCACATGTTATTGCATATAACTGGACACAAATACCAGAATCAGAGTTAACACTTGTTGCTTTGGCTCCAGCGATATTTTTTGTTTCAATATCATCTGTATTTAGAGGATATTTTAATGGAAGAAGAACATTAAAAATAACAGCAAGAGCGCAAACATTGGAACAAATATTTAAAACAATATTTACAATTGGAATTGTAGAAATAGTTGCATATGTAACATCAACTTCTACAGAAATGATGGCTGCAGGAGCAAATGTAGCAACAACACTTGCAACATTTTCAAGTTTTGCATATCTATTCTTATATTATAGAACAAAGAGAAAAGAAATAGGAAATGAAATACAAAGTTCAACAAACTATAAATATGAAAATGTAAAAACAATAATAAAGAAAATATTAATGGTATCAATTCCATTAACATTAAGTTCAATAATGACATCATTTAATAAAAATATAGATTCATTTACAGTAAAAAGAATTTTAAGTACATATATGGCATCAGATGTTGCAACAAAATTATATGGACAATTAAGTGGAAAAGTAGACACATTAACCAATTTGCCATTAGCAGTAAATATCGCATTTGCAACAGCATTAGTACCAGCAATATCAGCAGCAAAGGCAAAAAATGATAGAGAAACAGCTACAAAAAGAACATCATTTTCATTATTAACATCAATGCTTATAGGACTACCATGTGTAGTAGGAATGATAATTTTTGCTCAACCGATATTAAACTTATTATATCCAAATGCAAATCAAGGAGCACTCTTGTTACAGTTAATAGCAGTATCTGTAATATTTTCAATTTTAGATCAAACAATAAATGGTGCATTACAAGGCTTTGGAAAAGTGATGATTCCAGCAATTGCATTAGGAATTGGATGTGTAGTCAAATTAATATTAAATCTAATTTTATTACCAATACCAGAATTAAATGTTTATGGAGCAGCAATTGGTTCAATAGCTTGTCATGCAGTAGCATTCACAATTGTGTTTAATGTATTAAAGAAATATGTTAAATTAGATTTACCATTTAAAAAGTTTGTTATAAAGCCAGCAATGGCGACATCTATAATGGGGATATGTTCATATACATTATATTTGCTATTAAAAGGAATAATATCAGGAAGATTGGCAACAATAGTATCAATCTTATTTGCTGTAATAGTTTATGTGCTAGCAGTCTTAGCATTAAAAATTTACAATAAAGATGATATATATATGCTACCAAAAGGCAAAAAGATATATAATATTTTAGAAAAACTAAAAATATATTAAAATTTTCAAAAAAAAGAGGGGATTTTAATTTGATTTGGAGAATAAGATAAACTAGAGTACATATATTGCAACAGCAGCAATATAAAGTACATATACAAAATTTATTAGGAGGTAATGTATAATGAACAAAGCTGAATTAGTAGCAGCTATCGCTGCAAAAACAGGAGAATCTAAAAAAGCAACAGAAGCAGCAGTAAATGCATTGACAGAAGTTATAGCTGAAACATTAAAAGAAGGAGACAAAGTTCAATTAGTTGGATTTGGTTCTTTCGAAGTTAGAAAAAGAGCTGCTAGAAAAGGTAGAAATCCTCAAACAAAAGAAGAAATAAAAATACCTGCATCTAAAGCTCCAGTATTTAAAGCTGGTAAAGCATTAAAAGATTTAGTAAACGGATAATAAAAATATAAATATATATAAATATATGATAAGGAAATTTGAGATTAGTTCTTGAGTTTCCTTTTTTCTTTCGATATTAGAAAAGAGCTAAGAGATTGAGCGTGATTTAAATAAAAATCACAATTCACATAATTGAAATTTTAGGAATATAATATAACAAAAATCTTGGAGGAAATCATAATGAAAATCTTAAAAAAGACATTTGGAGTATGTTTAATAGGATTAGGAATGGGAATATTGCTAGTATTATTCCTTCCGGTAGTAGGGTGGCTATTTTTGATAGGAATAGTAGTGATATTAGTAGGAATATTATGGTTACTCTGCTAAAAGGAGGTTTACATATGACCATTGTTGTAAAAAAAGTTCCTAAATGCTTAAGAGGAATTGTAAAATTATTATTTGGAATAAAAGATTAATTGAATAAAATTTCAAAAAAAGCACATACCTTAATAGAAAGGTAGGTGCTTTTTATGGATAAGGAAAATAAACAAAAACATCCAGAAGTTGGAGAAGATACAACCAAATATGGTGAATTTGTATCATCGTATTTTGCATGGATACCATTACCAGAGCAAAAAGAAAAGGCAGAGAAAATGACTGAAATGACAAAGGGAAAAAATGTACCCGGTACAAAATTTCCCGAGGAGGGATAAAATGTTATATAAATTTACGAATAAAGCAAAAAAAGCTATAGAAATAGCTGATGAGATATCATTACAATTAGGACATAATTACATAGGAACAGAACACATTTTATATGGATTAGTAAAAGAGGGTGAAGGGATTGCTGCAAAGGTTCTAAATAATAAAGGAATTACAGATGATAAAGTGAAAGAAATAATTGAGGAACTTTTAGGTGTTGGAAAAGAGATAAAAGAAACATTAGGGTTTACGCCAAGAACCAAAAAGGTGCTGGAAAATGCCTTTATAGAAGCAAAGAGGATTGGATATAATTATATAGGAACAGAACACTTATTATTAGCAATAATGAAAGAAAATGATTGTGTTGCGGTTAAGATTATTACAGATTTAGACGTTGAAATTTCTAAAATTTATAATGAAATTGCAAAAGTTATTAATGAAGAAGAGTATGATAAAGACGTAAAAAAAGATAAAATACAGGAAAGAGGAAGTTCATCAAATACAACAACCTTAAATCAATTTGGAGAAGATTTAACTCTTCAGGCTGAGAACGGAAAATTTGACAATATAATAGGAAGAGATAAAGAAATTGAAAGAATTATACAAATACTATCAAGAAGAACCAAAAATAATCCATGCTTAATAGGTGAACCAGGTGTTGGAAAGACAGCAATTGTAGAAGGGCTAGCAGAGAAGATAATAATAGGAGAAGTTCCAGAGGGATTAAAAGATAAAAGAATTGTAAGTATGGATATATCCGGTATGGTTGCAGGTGCTAAATATAGAGGAGATTTTGAGGAAAGAATAAAAAAAGCTTTAAATGAAGTTAAAAAAGTAGGAGACGTTATACTATTTATAGATGAAATACATACAATAGTTGGAGCTGGTGCAGCAGAGGGTGCAATTGATGCGGCAAATATTTTGAAACCATTGTTGGCTAGAGGAGAAATTCAATTGATAGGTGCAACAACGATTGAAGAATATAGAAAATATATTGAAAAAGATTCAGCTTTAGAAAGAAGATTTAGTACTGTAGATATTGGTGAACCTACAGAAATTCAAACGATTGAGATAATAAAGGGAATAAGAGATAAATATGAGGCACATCATAATGTTAAAATTTCTGATGAGGCAATAAATGCAGCTGTTAGTTTATCTATACGATATATAACAGATAGATTTTTGCCTGACAAGGCAATTGATTTAATTGATGAATCTGCTTCACAAGTTAGAATGAAGATTTTTACTGAACCAGATGAAATGAAGGTGTTAGAGGAAAAAATTGAGGTAATATCAAAGGAAAAAGAAGAAGCTATATATAATCAGGATTTTGAAAAAGCTGCTAAACTTAGAGATGTCGAAAATGAAACAAGAGGAGAATATGAAAAAGAAATTAGTAAATGGAGAAAAAGAAAAAATAGAGATATAATTGAAATTAAAGAGGAAAATATAGCTGAAATAATATCTAAATGGACTGGAATTCCTGTTCAGAAATTAACCGAAGATGAAAATGAAAAGTTAAAACATTTAGAAGAAAAACTACATGAAAGAGTTGTGGGACAAGATGAAGCTGTAGAAGCGGTTTCTAAAGCTATTAGAAGAGGAAGGGTTGGTTTAAAGGATCCTAAAAGACCAATAGGTTCATTTCTATTTTTAGGACCAACTGGAGTTGGAAAAACTGAGCTTTCAAAAGCCCTGGCAGAGATACTATTTGAGAATGAAAATGCAATTATTAGATTAGATATGTCAGAATACATGGAAGCACATTCAGTATCTAAACTAATAGGTGCACCACCAGGATATATAGGATTTGAAGGAGGAGGCCAATTAACTGAAAAGGTTAGAAGAAAACCATATTCTTTGGTATTATTTGACGAAGTTGAAAAGGCTCATCCTGATGTAATGAATATTCTACTTCAAATATTAGAAGATGGGCATTTGACTGATTCACAGGGAAGAGAAGTGAATTTTAAAAATACTGTTATAATTATGACATCGAATTTGGGAGCAAGACATATTACTGAAAGAAAGGCTCTTGGCTTTAGTTCGAATTCAGTTTTACAAATGGAAGACAACAAAGAGAAACTAAAAAAGGAGCAGATTTTGGAGACTCAAAAAGAATATGAGGAGATAAAAAAAGAAGTAATAAAAGAACTAAAACATGAGTTAAGACCAGAATTTATTAATAGAATTGATGAGATTATTGTGTTCCATAAATTAAATTGTGAAGATATTAAAAATATAACTCAAATTATGTTAGAACAAGTTAAAGAAAGGCTAAGAACACAAAAGTATATTGTTGAAATTGATGATAGTGTTGTAAATACTATTTTGGAAAAAGGCTTTGATAGCAATTTTGGAGCACGACCATTAAGAAGAACAATTCAAAGTCTTGTGGAAGATAGAATTTCTGAAGAGATTTTAGCTGGTAATTTAAAGAAAAATCAAAAGTGGGTATTAAGGTAAAATTTGTACCGGGTACATTTTTGCCCAAAAATAGATGTCTTACTTCTAATTAGAAGAAGACATCCATCTATCTACTTTTATTTCATTATATTTTTTTAGAACTTCATCATATTTCTTGAACTCATCTTCCCAAATGATATCAGGGATTTTATCGAAAGCGTTAAATACTTTTTCTGCTTCCATTAAATATATTACTTGTTGTTGAGGAGAAAGTGTTTTATATTTTTTTGAGAATTCGTATAATTTATCTAAAATTTGGTTTGCTTCTATAAAGCTCCAAAAGTCTTTTACTTCAATACCTGCTAATTTAATTTGCATTATAGCATATATAGCTAGTGCGAATATTATAAAAATTAATACATATATTAATATTAATAGTGCCATATATTTTACACCTCTTATAAATAAAATTTTTGTACACAATTCATTATAGCACAAATTTAAAACAAATGCAATTATTTCCAAAAAGTACTTGAAAAAACATATGAAAAAAAATATAATAATAGTATTTATTATAAGTTATAGGAAGGTGAGACTGTGGAAAAAGAGAGATTTAAGGCGACAAAAAAAGCCGGAATGTATGGAATAATAGGAAATACATTTTTGTTAGTTATAAAAGCAATTGTTGGATTTGCAAGTAAAAGTCAATCAATGATTGCAGATAGTATAAATAGTGCAGGAGATATATTTGCATCACTAATGGCATCTATAGGAAATAAAATTGCAAGTGTTCCGGGAGATGAGGATCATAATTTCGGACATGGCAAGGCAGAATACATATTTTCAATGTTTATAGCAATTTCAATGATAATAGTATCAATAAAAATGATAATAGATGCTGTTGTAAAATTACTTAATGGAAATGAGATTATATTTTCATGGTGGTTAATAATAGTTTGCATTGTTACAATAATAACTAAATTAATATTGTTTATATATACAATGTCAATGTATAAAAAATATAATAATATATTATTACAAGCAAGTATGGAAGATCATAGAAATGATTGTGTTATAACTACATTTACACTAATATCGATATTGTTGTCCTTAAAAGGAATTAATTGGTTTGATAGTGTTGTTGGCATTGGAATATCTGCATGGATTTTTAAAACAGGTATAGAAATTTTTGTGGAAAGTTATAATATACTGATGGATATGTCAATAGATGAAGAAACAAAAGATATTATATTAGATTTGGTTCATGGATATAAAGAAGTGGAAGAAATAAACGGTTTATCATCAGCTCCTGTTGGATATCAGTATGTTATATTTCTAACAATTGCAGTTGATGGAAATATGACTACGTTTGATAGTCATAAGCTAGCTGATAATTTAGAAAATAATATTTCTAAATTGGATAAGGTTTATAAAGCAGTTGTTCATGTTGAACCATTTAAAAAGTAAAAGAGAAACTTTGAAAATTTAAAGTTTCTCTTTTTAAAATAATTATTTTTGTCGTTTATATTATTGTTTATTATCTTTAAATATTTCTTTTGCAGCACCTAGACTACTTAAAGCACTAGTAGCTTCAAAAGGAATAAAGATTTTATTAGCCTCACCTTTAGCAACTTCTTCAAGAGCTTCAAGAGACTTAATTTGAACAAGTTTTTCATCTGGGTCAGCATTTTTGATAGCATCATAAACCATAGAAATTTCTTCAGCTTTAGCTTCAGCAACTGATTTAATAGCTTGTGCTTCACCGGCAGCTCTACGAATTCTAGCTTCTCTGTCAGCTTCAGCTTCTAGAATGGCAGCTTGTTTTTTACCTTCTGCAATTGTAACAGCAGATTGTTTTTGAGCTTCAGCTTCAAGAATTAAAGCTCTTTTATTTCTTTCTGCATTCATTTGTTTCTCCATTGCATCTCTAATATCAGCTGGTGGAGTGATATCTTTAATTTCAACTCTATCTATTTTACATCCCCATCTATCTGTTGCATCATCAAGGATAACTCTTAATTGAGAGTTTATACCATCTCTAGAACTGAATGTTGCATCTAAGTCCATTTTACCAACAATATCACGAATTGTTGTAATAGCAAGATATTCAATACCTTTTTTCAAACTTTGAATTTCATAAACAGCCTTTGCAGGATCTGTTATTTGATAAAATACAACAGTGTCTATTGTAATTGTAACATTATCTTTAGTGATAACCCCTTGAGGTGGAATATCCATAGTTTGTTGTTTTAAACTTACAACACTTCTAACGTGGTCAAAAAATGGAATAATGATTGTAAGACCAGCATCAGCGACTTTGTGAAATCTACCTAACCTTTCTATAATATATACCTCAGATTGTCTAACGACTTTGATTGATTTAACTGCTATAATTACTATTATGACAAGTAATGCAATTAAAAAGCCCATAATTTCCTCCTTCTAGCAAGTGTTTCTTGCTTAATAAAATATTTTTTAATATAAATAACTATACATTTGATGTTACATTTAAAGGTTTTACAATAACCTTAACACCATCAATACTTTCAATTTCTACTTCAGTTCCTTTTGGAATGTTTATTTGTCCATTTGTTTTTGCAGACCAAATTTCTCCTTCAGATTTTATTTGACCTGTGCCTGTGGACCAGTCAATATTTTCAATAACTATTCCTTTTTTTCCTACAATTGAATAGACATTAGTTGGCACAGTTTCTTTTTTGGTAATTTTATTAACTAAAGGCTTTGTTGCAAAAATAAGTAGTCCAGATGAAATAACAAAAACTGTAGTTTGAATGATTATATTACTGGTTAGAAAGCTTATAATCATTGCAATTAATGCTCCAACACCTAACCAAAATATTAGAAAACCTACAGTAAAAATTTCCATTACGAAAAATACACCTGATGCAATTAACCATATTTGCCACATAAAAATTCCTCCATTCGAATAATGCATTAAATACAAATATATTATACAATAAAATTAATAAAATTTAAAGAGATTTATTAAAAATTCTTGTAAATTTAGGAAAAAAATGATAAGATTGAAAAAAATCTAACAAGATTTTCTTCTTGTAGCCCAAAATTTAAATCTGGTCAAATAGGGACTACATTGTTTTGTTCATTCAGAAAGGATGATTGGAATATGAACATAAAAGAAATTCAAAACATTATACCTCAAGAAAATGTTTATATAAATGAACCAATGAGTAAGTATACATCATTTAAAATCGGTGGGCCTGCAGAATGTATGGTAAAAATTAAAACATTAGAGCAATTAAAATCAATTTTAAAATATACAAATGAAAATAATATAAAGCTAACTATTATAGGAAATGGAAGTAATATACTTGTTTCAGATGAAGGAATAAAAGGAATTGTCGTGAAAATAGAAATAGATAATTTAGAGATAGATATTCAAGATAAAAAAGCAATAATAACAGTAGGAAGTGGAGTAAAACTTGGATTATTAGCCCAAAAGTGTCTAAAACAAGAAATTGCTGGATTTGAATTTGCATCAGGAATACCAGGAACAATAGGTGGAGCAATAAGAATGAATGCAGGTGCACATGGTTCAGAAATGAAAGATATTGTAAAAACAGTAACATATGTAGACAGAAATGGAGCAGTTCATAAAATAGAAAGTAATCAAGCAGAATTTGAATATAGAAAAAGCTTGTTTTCACATAACGACTATATAATTGTAGAAACAGAAATCGAATTGGAAAAAGGAAATGCAAATGAAATAAAAGAAAAAATGACTGAATATGCGAATTTTAGAAAAGAAAAACAGCCAATAGAATATCCAAGTGCTGGTAGCACATTTAAAAGAGGCTCAGATTTTATAACTGCAAAATTAATTGATGAATGTGGATTAAAAGGATATCAAATTGGAGGAGCACAAATTTCAGAAAAACATGCAGGATTTATAATAAATAAAAATAATGCAACTGCAAAGGATGTAATTAAATTAATGGAATACACAAAAGAACAAGTCTATGAAAAATTCGGAAAGATAATAGAAGCAGAAATAGAAATTTTATAAAAGGAGAAATAGAAATGAAAGGTGTATGGCACTGGTTAAAATCAAGTTCAAAAATGAAAAGGTGGATTTTCTTAGTACTAGTAGGAATAGTATTAACATGTTATGGAATTGCAAAAATATTAGTACAAAAAGAAATGGAATTTAGTGATGCGGGAAAAGTAGTAGTAATATTTGTAATAGGATTTACATGTATTGTATTAGGGTTAATCTTTTTAAATAAAAGAAATATGGAATTATTTATAGAAGCAACTGATGATAGAATGAAGCATAAGAAAAATGTAAATGTGCAATCATTAATATTCGATAGAAAGATATATGATAAAGGACCTAAAATAGTTGCAATAGGTGGAGGTGCAGGATTAAATACAGTATTATCTGGAATGAAGAAATATACAAATAATATAATAGGAATTGTTGCAGTTTCAGAATATGGAAAACAGCCTAATAATTCAAGAAGAGTATTAGGAACCGCACTACCATTTGAAGAAGTTAAAGACAGTATAGCAGCTCTTTCAGATGGTGGAAATGGAGAATTAGAGCAAATATTAAATCATGAAATGACAAATGAAAGATTAAGAGGACTAAAATTTTCAGACATATATTTTACAGCAATGAAAGAAATCTACAAAAATGATATAACATCAATAGAAAAAAGCAATTCTATATTTAAAATAATAGGAAATGTAATGCCTGTAACATCAGAAGAAATGAAGATTTGTGCAGAATTAGATAATGGATATGTTGTTGAAGAAAAAGATAAAATACCTGAAATAGTAAATGACAAAATGACAAAAATCAATAGAGTGTATTTAAAACCATCAAACTGCAGACCTGCGCCAGGAGTATTAGAAGCAATAAGAGAAGCTGATAGTATAATAATAGGACCTGGAAGTCTATATACAAATGTGATTCCAAATTTATTAGTAAATGGAGTTGCAAAAGCAATAAGAGAAAGTAAAGCAATAAAAATATATGTAAATAACATTATGACAGAACCAGGACAAACAGATGATTATTCTGTAGAAGACCATATAAAAGCAATAATAGAGCATTGTGGAGAAGGATTAATAGATTATTGTATCTATGATACAGGGGAAGTAATTCCTGAATATATAAAAATGTATAATAGAGAAGGAGCGGATTTAGTAGAACAAAAAATAAATGATCCATCTTTAAAAAGAATCAAATTTATAAAGAAAAATATATCAACAATAAGCGATGGCAAAATAAGACACGATTCAAGTATGATTGCAGAATCTGCTATAACATTAATTTGCAATGATATGAAATATCAAGATAGAGAAAGCGATCCAGAATATTTAATGTTAAATGCAAAATTGCAATCAGATAAAAGAATAAATAAAATGAAAAAAGAAAAAAAGAAACTTGATAAAAAATCTAAGAGAAAAGGAATTGATCCAAATAAGAAAAATAGATACAAAAAGCAAAGTAAGTTTAGTAGTAAATACAGTGATAGAATTAAGTCAATTAAAGAATCTGGAGAAGAATTTCCAAGAGAAAGGATGAAAAAATAAGATGAGATTTGCAAAAGAGGATTTAAATTTAGAAACAGCTTTAGACAAAGAATGGATAATTACAAATGGAATAGGAGGATTTGCTTCATCAACAATAATTGGAGCAAATACAAGAAAATATCATGGATTACTTGTAGTTCCAATAATTCCACCTGCAAGAAGAAGGCTTATTCTTTCAAAATTAGATGAAAGCATAGAAACAGATGGAAAAAAATACGAGTTATTCACAAATGTTGGCAAAAATTATATATCACAAGGATATAAGTATCAAGAAAGTTTTTCAAAAGAGCTTTTGCCAACATTTGAATACAAAGTTGAAAATATTGAAATTACAAAAACTGTATGTATGGAACATTTTAAAAATACAGTAGGAGTGTATTACAAAATAAAAAATGGAGAGCATCATTCTAAATTAATATTAGCACCAATAATGAATTTCAGAAATGCGCATGGAATAAATAAAGACCATTTATTTGATGTAAAGCAAAAGATTAGTGGACGAAAATTAGAAGTCCAAATAGATGATGGAAATCCTATTTACATGTCTATTTCAGATGGAAATTATATAGAACATCATAATGATACATTTTATAATATGTTTTATATTGAAGAAGAAAGAAGAGGATTTGAACCAGAAGAAAATCATGCTGTACCAGGAAGATATGAAATAGAGATTGAACCAAATGAAGAAAAAGAAATTTCATTTGTATGTTCTGTAGAGGAAAATATAGAAGAATTAGATGCTAGAGCATTAATAATGAAAGAAACAATCAGATTGTGTAAAACATTTAATGATTCAGGATTAATAGACACTACAAAAGAATATAAAACCAAAGAAGAAAAACAAAGATATGAACTAATAAAAAGCTTTTTAATAGCATGTGACAATTTCATTATAAAAAGACCATTATTTAATACATATTCTGCAATAGCAGGATATCCATGGTTTTTAGATTGGATGAGAGATACATTAATTTCATTTGAAGGATTATTTTTAGTAACTAAGAAATTTGATAAAGCAAAGAAAGTTTTACAACATTGCATTAGAGATATCAAATATGGATTAATTCCAAATACATACAGCGAAGACGATTACAGACCATTATACAATAGTGTAGATGCATCATTATTATTTTTTGAACAAGTAAAGAAATACTTAGAATATACAAATGATTATGAATTTGTAATGGAAAATATTTATCCTAAAATGCAAAATATAATTGAAAATTATTCAAATGGTGTTGACTTAGACAATAATAATATATATATGGATACAGATGGATTAATTGTATCAGGAACAGAAAACACACAAAATACTTGGATGGATGCAAAATATGCTGGAATAGCAGTAACACCACGTAATGGAAAACCAGTAGAAATAAATGCAATGTGGTATAATGCATTAAAAATTATGAGTGAATTAGCTACAAAAAATGGTGACAAAGATAAAGTAAAAAAATATGAAAAAATGGCAACAAAATGTAAAAGTTCATTTGAAAGTAAATTTTATAATAAGCGTAGAAAATGCTTATATGATGTACTAGGAGATGGCAAAATAAGACCAAACCAATTATTTGCCTTAAGCTTAACATACCCAGTTTTAGATCCAAAATCAGAAGAAGCAAGAAATATGTTTGAAACAGTAACAAAAAAATTGTTAAACAATTATGGACTAAAAAGTCTTGCAAAAGGTGAAGAAAACTATGTAGAAGTTTATGAAGGTGATGGAGCAAGAAGAGACTTTAGTTATCACCAAGGAATTACTTGGACTTGGCTATTAGGACCATATTATAACGCATTAAAAAAATTAGCTTTATATAGTAAAACAAAAGCTGACAAGACAAAATATGAAAATCAATTAGAGGAATTTATAAAAAATACAACAAAAACATTCTATAAAGAAATTAATGAAAGAGGTTGTATTGGTAGTATTGCGGAAATATATGATTCTAAAAGGCCATATGCACCTAAGGGAGCTTTTGCTCAGGCATGGAGTGTTGCCGAAGTATTTAGAATAATTTTAGAAACTTAATAAATTTACCAGTGGGGACACCCATTAATGGTAAAAAAAATTACCACAGGGGACACCCTTAAATGCGATTAGTTTTAAAGGGTGTCCCTTTTGGTAAAAAATTTTACCAAATAGGGGTGTCCCTACTGGTAAAAGCAAAGGAGTAATAATGCTAAAGGTTGAAGAACTGGAAAAACAATTAAATCAAGGAACTTGCCAAGGGATATACTTATTATATGGAGAAGATACATTTTTACTAGAGCAACAAATACATAAAATAAAAAAGAACTTTGGCGAAGTTGTGAAAGGAATAAATTATATATCAATAGATGAAAACAATATACAGGAATTAATTGCAGATATGGAAACACCAGCGTTTGGATATGCTAATAAACTTATAATTGCAAGAAATACTGGAATATTTAAAAGAGAAACAAAGGGCAGAACTGGTGGAGTAAGTAAAGAATTGAAAGATAAGATAAATGATTATCTAAAAGAAAATGTTGATATGATAAAGAATGCAGTGGTACTTGTATTTGTTGAAAATGAAGCGGAGAAAAATTCAATATATAATACAATTGAAAAAATAGGAATAGTGTGCAATTTTGAAGAACAAAAGCCATTTCAAATTATTAAAAGATTAAAGTCAATTTGTAATAGCTATAAAGTAAATGTCGATGAAAGTACTCTTCAATATTTAATTGAAAGTTGTGGTACTAATATGCAAGATTTAATAAATGAAATTAGAAAACTTATTGAATTTGCAGGTGAAAACGGTACAATAAAAAAACAAGATATAGATAAATTATGCATAAAGAAAATTGAAAGCGTTATATTTGATTTGACAGATAATCTTGGTCAAAAAAAGGTTAAAGAAGCAATGGATGTTTTATATAATTTAATTGCATCAAAAGAGCCTATTCAGAAGATTTTGATTACACTGTACAATCATTTTAAAAAATTATATTTTGTTAAATTAGCAATTGCCTATAATAAAGACATTGCTCAAAGTTTGCAACTAAAGCCTAATCAGATGTTTTTGGTAAATAAATATAAGGCGCAAGCTAAAGGTTTTAAAACTTCTGAACTTAGAAAAATTGTTCAGGAACTTGAAAATTTGGATTATAAATATAAAATTGGATTAATAGATTTGAACGTTGGACTAGAAGCAATACTTTGTGCATATTGTTCATAATATTAATTTAAGGGAAAGTGAGAATAATTGAAAAAGAAAAAGAAGAAAAAAGAAGAAGAAGAAGAAAATTATGTTCCAAAAGCCTTTAAAAAAGATAAAGAAAAGAATAAAGATAAAGTAGAAAAAAAGAATAAACATAAGAAGAAAGAGAAAAAAGGAACAAAAAAGAAGTGGGGAAAAGGCATATTAGTTATCTGTGTGATTTTGATTATTGGTTTAGGGGTGTATCTAGGAATTTCGGCACAAACATGGAGAAAGATTGCAAAAGAAATGATTAGAAATGAAAATTCGATTGTTTTGGACTCTGATGGAAACGAAATTGCAAAATTAGGATGTGGAAGAAAAAATCAAAAAGTTACTATATCAAATGTGCCAGATAATTTAAAAAATGCATATGTTGCAATAGAAGATCAACGTTTTTATACACATAGTGGTGTAGACATAAAAAGGACAGGTGGAGCAATATTAAGTTATATTAGGCATTTAGGAAAATCTTCTTTTGGTGGCAGTACAATAACACAACAATTAGTAAAAAACTTAACAGGAAATTCATCAGATAAAATTACAAGAAAAGTAGGAGAATGGTGGAAAGCATGGTTATTAGAAACAGAACTATCAAAAGATGAAATATTAGAAGCATATTTTAATATTATATATGTAGGCCCTAATATGTATGGTGTTGAAACAGCTAGTCAATATTATTTTAGTAAAACAAGTTCAGAACTTACATTGGAAGAATGTGCATTTTTAGCTGGAATAAATAATGCACCCAAGGCATACAATCCATTTGGAGAAAAAGTTAACACGGAGAAAATTACTAAAAGGACTAAAACTGTTTTAGATAAAATGTTAGAATTGGATTATATTAATGAAGATAGTTATAATACAGCGATAAATAATGTAGATAAGGGGTTGAATTTCAAGAAAGGTACAATTAATGCTGAAAGTACGGTATATTCTTATCATACTGATGCATTAATATCAGAAGTTACAGGAGATATTTCTAAAAAATATAATATTTCTGAAACATTTGCAACTAATTATCTTTATATGGCAGGTTTGACAATATATAGCACACAAGATTCAAATATACAAGATAAAACAGAAAAAGAATTTGAAAAAACAAAATATAGTTTACAATCTAAAAAAGATGGAAAAACATCACAAGCAGCAATGGTAATTATTGACCATAAAACAGGATTTGTAGTTGGATGTGTTGGAGGATTGGGAGAAAAAACAGAAGTAAGGCCTCTTAATAGAGCAACACAGAGTATTAGACAAACAGGTTCTTCAATAAAACCGCTATCTGTATTGATACCAGCTATTGACCAGAAAATTATTACAGGTGCATCAATATATGACGATACTGAAAGGGATTTTGAGAAAGGATATCATCCAACAGACTATAATAAATCATTAGGAAAAATAACAGTTAGAAGAGCTGTTGAATCTTCTCAAAATATACCATTTGTAGAAATAATGGAAAAATTAAGACCACAGAATTCAATAAAATATCTAGAAAAAATGGGAATTACTACATTAACAGAAGAAGATGAAAATTTAGTCTTGGCACTTGGTGGACTTCAAAAAGGAATAAGTCCATTGGAAATGGCAGGTGCATATGCAATGATAGCAAATGATGGAGTATATATAGAACCTACTTTTTATACTAATATTAATAATAAAGCAGGTGAAACAATTATAAAAACATCTCAAAATAAAAAAAGAATAGTTAAAGCTGATGTTGCATACATTGTAAAAGAACTTTTAACACAACCTGTAATAGGAAGTAAAGGTACAGCAACATATTGTAAGATTGCAGGAATGGATGTTTCTGCAAAAACAGGTACAACTGACGAAAATTATGATAGATGGCTTTGCGGTTTTACTCCATATTATACAGCTGCTACTTGGTATGGATTTGATGAAAATGAAACAATAGAATCTAATATGAAAAATCCAGCAGGACTTTTGTGGTCAAGTGTTATGACTACAATACATAGTGGACTAAAAGGTGCAACTTATGAGAGACCAAGTTCAGTATATAGTTATACTATTTGTGAAGATACAGGTAAAAGAGCAACGAAATCATGTAAAAATAAATATACAGAGTATTTTTTAGAATCAACAGTACCGGAAGAATGTACTAGCACCCATTAATGGTAAAAAAATTACCACAGGGGACACCCATTAAATGTAATTAGTTGTAAAGGGTGTCCCTACTGGTAAAAATTTTTACCAAAGATGAGTGTCCCCACTGGTAAAAAATTGTGCGCAAGCACTTGATTTTTAAACAGATATAGTGTAAAATAGAAGAAGTCGAAAATTTATGTAAAGAATTTGAAAGGAGAAATTAACATGGCAGGAGTATACATGGCAGGAGATTTTAGAAATGGAACAACATTTGAAATGGACGGAGGAGTTTTCAGAGTAGTAGAATTCCAACACGTAAAACCAGGAAAAGGTGCAGCATTTGTTAGAACAAAATTAAAAAATGTAATAACAGGGGCAGTTTTAGAAAAAACATTTAACCCTTCTGATAAATATCCAGGAGCAGAAATTGAAAAGAAAACAATGCAATATTTATATAATGATGGAGATTTATATTATTTTATGGACAATGAAACATATGATCAAATGCCATTAAATAAAGAAGATATTGGAGATTGTTTAAAATATTTAAAAGAAAACATGGAAGTAACAATATTATCTTTTAAAGGAAAAGTTTTTGCAGTTGAACCACCAATATTTGTTGAATTAGAAGTAACTTATACAGAACCTGGATTTGCAGGAAATACAACAACAACATCTGGAAAACCAGCAACATTAGAAACAGGTTTAGAATTACAAGTTCCTATGTTTGTTAACATTGGAGATGTTTTAAGAATTGATACACGTACATGTGAATATATGGAAAGGGTATAAATTATGTCAGAAAAAGAATTGATTGAAAAAATAGAACAACTTGAAAAAAGAGTTGCAGAATTAGAAAAAAATGTTTCTTACATTCAAGAAGATATCTACGAGTTTGTAGAAGAAGATGACGATGAATGTGGTGGACATTGTTCATGTTGCAGTGGATGCGATGATGAAGAATAATATGTTATTAGATAGTCATAAAGACTATCTTTTTTTTATAAAAAAGTTAGCAAAAACACTTGACAAGTGCTAAAAAATGTTGTATATTAATATACGAAATTAGCAAACACACAAAAAGAGTGCTAAAAATATAAAAGCTAACATTTCTCAAATGAATAGGGGGAAGAAAGGTGTTAGATGAAAGAAAAAAAAGAGTACTACAAGCAATAGTTGAAACATATATTCAAACAGCAGAACCTGTAAGTTCAAATGCGATAATGAATCTAGAAGGATTAGAATGTAGTAGTGCTACAATAAGAAATGAAATGGCAGAACTAGAAAAAATGGAGTATCTAGAAAAGCCACATACATCAGCAGGAAGAATACCATCAGCAAAAGGATATAGATACTATGTTGATGAACTATTACAAGAAGATAAAATCACTTTAGATGAAATAAAATATATAAGTGATAAACTTGAAGCCAAAGTAAATGAATTAGAAGAAATAACAAAGATAGCTTCAAGTACAATTTCTGAAATAACACATTATACAACAGTATCAATAGGACCAAGTTCAGATGTACAAAAAATAGAAAATATAAAATTTGTATTATTAAGTCCAAGAATGATGATGGCGGTAATACTTACAGATACAGGTTTAGTAAAAGAAACAATAATAAAATTTGATGAGGATATTACAGAAAATCAAGTTCAGACATTAAGCTATATGTTTAACAATAAACTAAAAGGTGAACCAATAACAAAAATAGATAAACCTTTAGAAAAATATTTAGTTGAAGAAATGAGCTATAGTGTAAATTTAATAAAACCAATAATTGAACAAATGAAAAAAGTAATTGAAGATGAGAATTTTCATTTGGAAGGTGCAAATAAATTGTTTGAATTACCTGAATTTAACAGCTTAGAAGTTGCCAAAAACTTTGTAAATATATTAGACGAAAAAGATCTGATGGCAGATATGTTAAATACAGGATTTGCTAAAGACATAAATGTATATATTGGTGAAGAAAATGAAAAAGAGGAATTAAAGGACTTTAGTGTAGTAACATTCAAACATAGAATAGGAAATAAAGATTTGGGAACAATTGGAATAATAGGACCTAAGAGAATGGATTATGCAAAAGTAATTTCAGTAATGAAATATATTAGTAAAAAGTTAAATGATCCAAATAATGAAGACACATCCAATAATGATAATACAAATTGAAAATTAGATATAAAGAAGGGAAAAAGATAAATATGAAAGATGAAAAAGTTGAAGAAAGACAAAAAAATATGGAACAAGAACAACAAGAAAATCAACAAGAAAAAACAGATTGCATAATAGATCCAAAACAACAAGAACTTGACGAATTAAATGACAGATATAAAAGGGTAATGGCAGAATTTGAAAACTACAAAAAAAGAAGTAGCAAAGAACGTGAAACATTATACAATTCAATACTTGGAGATATTGTTGAAGTATTTTTGCCAATAGTAGATAATCTTGAAAATGCTTTAAAAGTTGAAACACAAGATGCTGAATATAAAAAAGGTATAGAATTAGTACTAAAACAATTTAAGAATGTATTAAAAACAAAGGGAGTTGAAGAAATTCCAGCAATTGGAGAAACCTTTGACCCAAGTTTGCATGAGGCTGTAAGTAGTGTTCAAGATCCAGACAAAAATGCACAAGAAATTGTGCAAGAATATAGAAAGGGCTATAAAATAGGCAATAGGGTTATAAGACATTCTATGGTAGTAGTTGCTAATTAGCCTTAAAAGCATTAATCTGCACATTTTCGATAGCTATTGTAAACATCGACGTACCAACGTACGACTTCTGCTTACAATAACTATCAAAAATGCACATCTTAGCACTTTTAAGACTAATTAAAATAGTTATTAATTTTAAGAATATATATTATGAGGACGCAAGCGGGTAAGTTATTTTATTCATAAAAGGAATAAATGAAAGCAGGAACATTTATTGCTCATAGAAAATAAATGAAAGTGGGGACATATCTTGTCCCTAACAGAAATGACCCAAGGTAAAGATGTGTCCCCTAAAAAGAAAGGAAGTAAATTAAAATGGGAAAAATAATAGGAATTGACTTAGGAACAACAAATTCATGTGTAGCAGTAATGGAAGGAGGAGAACCAGTAGTAATACCAAACGCAGAAGGAAACAGAACAACACCATCTGTAGTAGCATTCTCTAAAAATGGAGAAAGACTAGTAGGACAAATAGCAAAACGTCAAGCAGTAACAAATCCAGAAAATACTGTTATATCAATAAAAAGAAAAATGGGAACAAATGAAAAAGTTGATATAGACGGAGATAAATTCTCACCACAAGAAATATCAGCAATGATATTACAAAAATTAAAAGCAGATGCTGAAAACTATTTAGGACAAAAAGTAACTCAAGCAGTTATTACAGTACCAGCATACTTCAGTGATAGCCAAAGACAAGCAACAAAAGATGCAGGAAAAATAGCTGGACTTGAAGTACTAAGAATCATAAATGAACCAACAGCAGCATCATTAGCATATGGAATGGATAAAGAACAAGATCAAAAAATCATGATATATGACTTAGGTGGAGGAACATTTGATGTATCTATACTAGACATTGGCGACGGTGTATTTGAAGTATTAGCAACAAATGGTAACACACATTTAGGAGGAGATGACTTTGATCAAAAAATTATAGATTACCTTGTATCTGAATTCAAAAAATCAAATGGAATTGATTTATCAACAGATAAAATGGCAATGCAAAGATTAAAAGAAGCAGCAGAAAAAGCTAAAATTGAATTATCAGGTGTACAACAAACACAAATTAATTTACCATTCATTACAGCAGATGCAACAGGACCAAAACACTTAGATGTAACATTAACAAGATCAAAATTTGAAGAATTAATACATGATTTAGTAGAAGCAACAGCAGGACCTGTAAATCAAGCATTAAAAGATGCAGGATTAACAGCAAATGATGTTCATAAAGTATTATTAGTTGGTGGATCTACAAGAGTTCCAGCTGTTCAAGAAGTTGTTAAGAGAATAACAGGAAAAGAACCAGATAAAGGAATAAACCCAGATGAATGTGTTGCTATTGGTGCAGCAATCCAAGGTGGTGTATTATCAGGAGATGTTAAAGACTTAGTATTACTAGATGTAACACCATTATCATTAGGTATTGAAACATATGGTGGAGTATTCACAAAATTAATTGAAAGAAACACAACAATACCAACAAAGAAATCACAAGTATTCTCAACAGCTGCAGATGGTCAAACTTCAGTAGAAGTACATGTATTACAAGGTGAAAGAGAAATGGCTGCATATAACAAAACATTAGGAAGATTCCAATTAACAGGAATTCCAGCAGCACCAAGAGGAGTACCTCAAATAGAAGTAACATTTGATATAGATGCAAACGGTATAGTACATGTATCTGCAAAAGATATGGCAACAGGAAATGAACAAAATGTATCAATTACAGCATCTACAAACTTAACAGATGAAGATATTGAAAAAGCTGTTAAAGATGCAGAAGCACATGCTGAAGAAGATAAAAAGAAAAAAGAAGAAATCGAAGTTAAAAATAATGCTGAAAGCTTAATTTACAACAGTGAAAAAACATTAGGAGAATTAGGAGACAAAATTAGTGGAGAAGAAAAAGCTAAAGTAGAAGCTGAAATTGAAAATACAAGAAAAGCTCTTGATTCAAATAATACAGAAAGCATAAAAGAAGCTACAGAAAAATTAACAAAAGTATTTTACGAAATGTCTGAACAATTATACAAAAATGCAAATCCAAATGGAGGAGTAGATCCAAATGCAGCAGGAGCTGATACAAATGGAGCAAACACAGACAATGGAGGAAACGACGGAACTGTATATGATGCAGATTATAAAGTAGAAGATGATGATAATAAATAATTAACTATAGATGCAGGCAGGCAAAAAATTACCTGCCTGTAAGTTAATGTCATGGAATAGAGAGGTGAAAATAGATGGCAGCAAGTAAAGACTACTATGGAATATTAGGTGTTCAAAAAACTGCAACAGATGATGAACTAAAAAAAGCATATAGAAAACTTGCAAAAAAATATCATCCAGATGCAAACCCAGATAATAAAAAAGAAGCTGAAGAGAAATTTAAAGAAGTAAATGAAGCATATGAAGTATTATCTAATCCGCAAAAAAGAAAAATGTATGACCAATTTGGTACAGTTGATCCACAAGGATTTGGAGGATTTAATGGAGCTGGTGGACCTTTTGGTGGTGGAAATTATTATTCATACACATCTTCAGGATTTGATGGATTTTCAGATTTCGGAGATTTAGGTGATATATTTTCATCATTTTTTGGTGGAGGTGCAAGAACTGGTGGTAGAACTCAAGCACAACGTGGACCAAGAAAAGGTGCAGACCTTAATTTAAATATGGAAATCACATTTGAAGAAGCATTTTTGGGTGTTGAAAAAGAAATATCAATAACAAGACCAGATACTTGTAGTGTTTGTCACGGTTCTGGGGCAAGACCTGGAACATCAGTAACAAAATGTCCAACATGTAATGGAACTGGAACTGTACGTCAAGTTCAAAATACAATTCTTGGACAAATGCAAACAACAAGAACATGTACAGCATGTCATGGAACAGGAGAAATTATAAAAGAACCTTGTGATAATTGTAAAGGAAAAGGAACTGTTAGAAAACAAGCTAGAATAAAAGTAAAAATTCCAGCAGGGATTGATGATAACCAAACAGTAGTATTAAGAGGAGAAGGAGAACCTGGTGAAAAGGGTGGAGCAAAAGGAGATTTATACATAACTGTTAGAATACGTAAAAGTAATATTTATACAAGAAAAGGAACGACTGTAATGTGTGAAGTTCCAATAACAATAACACAAGCAACTTTAGGAGCAACTTTGAAAATACCTATGGTTGATGGAAGTACTGAAAATTATACAATTCCAGATGGAACTCAAACAGGTACAAAATTTACAATTAGAGATAGAGGATTTACATCTTTAAATTCTTCTTCAAGAGGAAATTTTGTGTTTACAGTTGTTGTTCAGACTCCTAAGAGACTTAATAAGGAACAAAGAGAATTATTAGAAAAATTGGCTAAAACTATGAATGAACAACCACCTATTAAGAAAAAAGGATTATTCGGATAAAAAAAGTATACATAATAATTGACAGCGCTTATTAAATGATGTATAATAAAAATGTAGACATTTTTAAAGATGGACACAGTCAAATGACTATTGTCAAACAGGAGGAAAATACATGATTACATCAAAAGAGGTAAAAGGAAAAATGGAACAAGAAATATCAGCAATTTCAAATGCAATCTGCGAGCGGATTGAAAAAAAGTTAAACGATAAATTTATTGTTGATATGAATAAGAATGAATCAGCAATGGGTGAACTTTTAATACAAGGAAAAATCTATATAGGGTATTCCTGTATACAAAGGAAACTTCAAAGCGAATTTGGGTTTGACAATTATTCATCAGCGTGGGCGGTTTTACTAATAAAGGCAGAAGCAATTTTAGAGAAAAAACTTGCAGAAGCTGGATGGAGGATAGAAGGAGATTATCTTGTCCCGATTGATTAACAGAAGGAATATTGTTTTTCAAAAAACAGAGCTTGAAATTTAAGCTCTGTTCTTTTTTTCTAAAATCACTTTATTTTTTACTTATATTGTAGTATAATATAGTATGTGAAAAAGTCGGGATAAAATGAAAATAAATTGTACTAAATGAAAGGAAGATAGAAAAATGGAAAAGAAAAGAATAGTAACAGGAGACAGACCAACAGGAAAGCTTCATATTGGGCATTATTTTGGTTCATTAAAAAATAGAGTAAAAATGCAAAATTCAGGGGAATATGATCCATATATATTAGTAGCAGATGTGCAAGCATTAACAGACAATTTCAACAATCCAGAAAAAGTTAGAAAAAATGTAAGAGAAGTTGTAATGGATTACCTTTCAGTAGGAATAGATCCAGAAAAAACAACAATATATATTCAATCGATGATACCAGAAATTGCAGAATTAACAGTATTTTATTCAAATTTAGTAACAATAGCAAGACTAGAAAGAAATCCAACAGTAAAAACAGAAATTGCACAAAAAAGAGATATATTTGGTGAAAGTGTAACATACGGATTTTTAGGCTATCCAGTAAGTCAGGCTGCAGACATAACTGCATTAGAAGGAACAGTTATTCCTGTTGGAGAAGATCAATTACCATTAATAGAACAATGTAGAGAAATCGTTAGAAAATTTAACAGTATATATGGTGACGTTTTAGTTGAGCCAGAGGCAGTATTATCAAAAGAAAAAAGAATAAAAGGCTTAGATGGAAATGAGAAAATGGGTAAATCATTAGGAAATGCTATATATTTATCAGATTCAGCAGAGGAAGTTAATAAAAAAGTAATGAGTGCAGTAACAGATCCTAACAGAATAAAAAAAGACGACTTAGGAAATCCTGATGTTTGTATGGTATCTTATTATCATAAATTATTTAGTACAGATGAAGAATGTAAAACAGTATGTGAAGAATGTAGAGCAGGAAAAAGAGGATGTGTTGCATGCAAAAAGCAATTAGCTAAAAATATTAATGCAACATTAGAACCTATAAGAGAAAAAAGAAAATATTATGAAGAAAGACCAGAATTAGTTGATGAGATACTAATCAAAGGAACAGAGAAAGCAAGAAATACAGCAAAAGAAACAATGAAAAAAGTAAAAAAAGCAATGAAATTAGACTATTTTGAAAATTAAGGAGGAAATATGTTTACAGATTATGCCAAAATAACAATAAAATCTGGAAATGGTGGAGACGGAGCAGTAACATTTAGAAGAGAAAAATATGTTGCTGCCGGTGGACCAGATGGTGGAGACGGAGGAAGAGGTGGAAGTATCTACTTCAGAGTTGATCCAAATGCCAATACACTAATAGATTTTAGATATACAAAAAAATTCAAAGCTCAAAGTGGTGAAAATGGTAGTGGTGGCCATAAATATGGAAAATCAGGAGAAGATTTATATATAAATGTACCAATAGGAACAATTATAAAAGATGCCGAAACAGGCAAAATAGTTGCTGATTTATCAAAAGAAGGACAAGAAGAACTTGTGCTAAAAGGGGGAAGAGGTGGAAAAGGAAATTCACATTTTGCGACAGCAACGAGACAAGTACCAAGATTTGCACAAGCAGGTGAAGAAGGAGAAGAAAAAGAAGTTATATTAGAATTAAAATTGTTAGCAGATGTAGGTCTTTTAGGATTTCCAAATGTAGGAAAATCAACATTTTTATCAGTTGTTACAGATGCAAAACCTAAAATTGCAAATTATCATTTTACAACAATTGAACCTAATTTAGGTGTTGTAAAACTTCAAAGTGGAGATAGCTTTGTAATAGCTGATATTCCTGGAATAATAGAAGGAGCAAGTGAAGGTGTTGGTCTTGGAATACAATTTTTACGTCATGTTGAAAGAACTCGTTTATTATTACATGTAATAGATATATCTGGAATTGAAGGAAGAGATCCTGTGCAAGATTTTTATACGATAAATGAGGAATTAAAAAGCTATAGTGAGAAATTGAGTACTAGAAAACAAATAATAGTGGCAAATAAAATAGATGTAATGCAAGATGACACAAGTTTAAAAGAATTAGAAGAACTTGCTAAAAAAGAAGGATTAGAATTATTCAAAATTTCAGGAGTAACAGGACAAGGGGTATCAGAATTATTAAACAGAGTATCAGAGGTATTAAAAACACTTCCAAAAGAAGAAATTGTTGAAGCTGAAGAAAGAGTTGTATATACATTAGAGGATGACAAGGATGACTTTACAGTAAGCAAAGAAGGAGATACTTTTGTAATTGAAGGAAAAACAATAAACAGACTTATGGGAAGAATTAATATTGATGATAATGAATCAATGTATTATTTCCAAAAGAATTTAAAGTCTTTAGGTATTGAAGATGAATTAAAGCGTCAAGGAATTAAAGAAGGAGATTATGTTAAAATTCTTAATTGGACTTTTGAATGGTACGAATAAATTTGGGAAAAAATGTACCCGGTACAAAATTTCCCACACAAAAAGGGGGAAATTAATAAATAATGCAAGAAATTTTAGAAATTTTGAAAGAAACATCAATAGATACAATAAAAATAATACCATTTTTATTTATAACATATCTAATAATGGAATATATAGAACACAAAACAAGTAATAAAGTTAAATGTGCAATAGAGAAATCAGGAAAATTTGGACCATTATTAGGGGCAATATTAGGAATATTTCCACAGTGTGGATTTTCAGTTTCTGCAACAAACTTGTATTCTACAAGAGTAATAACATTAGGAACACTGATTTCAGTGTATTTAACTACATCTGATGAGATGTTGCCAATATTGTTAACTGAATCGGTTTCAATGTCTACTATTATAGCAATATTGTTAATAAAACTAATACTAGGTATAATAGCTGGATTTACCATTGATATCGTTTTTAGAATAATAAAAAAAGAAAATATAGAAAAACAGAAAATTGAGGAATTGTGTGAACAGGAGCATTGCCATTGTGAACATGGAATTGTTACATCTGCACTAAAACATACATTAAATATAATTGTATTTATATTTATAATAACACTCGCAATTAATGGAATAATTACTGTAATAGGTGAAGATACAATAGGACAGTTTGTTAGCCAAAACGTTATATTAGGACCGATTATTGCAGGATTGATAGGGTTAATACCAAACTGTGCTTCATCTGTAATTTTAACAGAACTATTTGTAGAAGATGTGATTTCTATGCCGGTTTTAATATCAGGGGTGGCTGTGAATGCAGGTGTTGGGTTACTTGTATTATTTAAAACAAATAAAAATTTAAAAGAAAATTTAAAAATTGTTGGTCTTTTATACACAATTGGAGTGTTAGCAGGAATAATTTTAGAAATAGTAATATAAAATTTGCTTAAAAAGCTTGTAATTTTGGCTCTTTTGTAAGATAATATAAATGTAATCTTTAAATAAAAGGAATGTTTGAAAGGAACAAAAATATGAAAATAATAGATAAATTTTTAAAAAAGCTTAATGCAAGTAGAAATACATTTGTAACATATATATTAACATTAATATCTGTTTACATAGTAGTTGATAGAATGGTAGAAATGTTATTTATGATTTTTACTGGAGTAGCTGTATCATATTGGGGACCAATACAATATACACTTGCAATGGCATGCCCAGTATTTGCATATTTGTTTTCACCATCATCTGAATTTGCAACATCTAAAAATATGAAGGTAACATTGTTTTATACATATATTATAACATTATATGTTGTCGCGATTTCGATGTTTGTACAGGGAATAAATAGAATGACATGGCTTTTTCTGATTTCATTACCTGGTTATACAGATTTAGTAACGAATTTTTCAGAATTAATAAAACCTGCATTAACAGCCTTAGCTTTGTATTTACCACTAACAACATTTTATGGTGTTTATAAATGGATACGTTTAGGAGTTATGGATAGTAAAGACCAAACAAGATCAGTGTGGGATTTCAAGGGAATAAATTTGGCGGATACTAAATCTGGACATGGTCCATTTACATGTGATATGCATATATGCAATAATTTTGAAAGTGGCAAAAAAATGATTTTTGAAGAAAAAGCTAGATTTCAATCATTATTAGCATGTGGAGGATCAGGGACAGGAAAAACATCACTGATTTTAGAACCAATGATGGCTAAGGATATAGAGAAAAAAGCCTTCTATATTGCAAATGCAAAGGAGATGGGGTATACAGCATTAAAAACAGGTATTGCTGTATTAAATAAACCATATGATAATGACTATTTAAACCAAAACTTTAATTTAAATATGATAACACCAGTAAGTGGAAAAGAAGATATTTATAAAGCATATATGAAAAAAATGATAATTGCATCATTGGGAAATGACATTGTATATAGAAACCTTGGAATGACACTAATTACACCAGATTATGATTCATTATCAAGAATAAAAAATGTATGCAAAAATTATCATATAAAATGCAATATTGTAGATCCGTCAGATTCAAATTCTATTGGACTAAATCCATTTGTGTATGATGATCCTGCAAAAATTGCAATAACAATATCATCAGTTTTAAAAGGAATGTATGCAAGCAATCATCTAGAAAAAGAAGAAATGTATAGAGAAGAATTTATAATACAGGCAGTAGAGAATGTAGCAATTATGTTAAAAGAAATGTATCCTAAGATGAATGGAGGAAAAATTCCAAATCTAGAAGATTTGTTAAAAATGTTAACAAATTTTGAATTAGTAGAGAAAATGTGCGAAATAATGAAAACTGATGATGTGTTAGCAGAAAAATATAGTGCACAAATCAGATATTTTAAAAAGAATTTTTACTCTAATAGCCCAGCAAGACAGGAAACAGAAAAGGACATTTATATAGCGGTTGCACAGTTAGATAATTTATTAAGATTACCAGGGGTAAAATCAATTTTGTGTAATAGGAATAATAACTTAGACTTTGATAGAGCACTAAAAGATGGAGAAATTACGTTAGTATGTACTCGTAGAGGAGATTTAGGAAGAATCACGCATAAAGCTTTTGGATTATTCTTTATATTATCAATGCAAAATGCTGTATTGAGAAGAGAAGGAAATGAAAGTAATAGAATACCAAACTTTTTATATATAGATGAATTTCCAGATTACATATGCAAAGATACAGAAGCTATATTTACATTATATCGTAAATATAAAGTTGCAACTGTAATTACAGCACAAAATTTATCTCAATTAGAAGCAAATGAACCAGAAATGAAATATAAGGAAACGATTCTTTCTAATTGTGCTAGTAAGATATTTATGGGTGGAGTCACACCCGAAGAAGCTGAATGGTGGTCAAAAGAATTTACAAGAAGAAGAACTTGGGCTTATTCTAACAGCATGGATATGAATAAATTAGAATATGATTCTAAATATGGTGGTGTTAAATATGATTGGGAAAATTATTTTGCACCTAACAAATTAGCAACCATACCTTTAAAAAATGCGGCAGTTAAATTAAAAACTGAATCAGGTAAGTTTGATATTGGAGAAGGAAAAATGAGTTTTCTTGCATCAAAGTATAAAGAAGAACAACCAATGAAAGTTTATAATTTTTCTAAATTTTCATCAGGTGCAACAAGTAGTGATGATGAACCAACAAAACATAAATTTGATCCTAAAAATATCGATTTTAAAGACTACGAAAAAAATGAATTTAATCCAATTCAAATTGATAATACAGATGTTAATTTTGAGTTTGATAACGAAAATGCAATTGTGGTTGATTTTAAAAAGAAAAAATAATTTTTAACTTTCAACACAGTTATGAATTTTTGTGATATAATATATATGATAACTTGTAGTTAGCTAACAATATTAAGGAGGATTGACATTATGAGCCAACGGAAAAAGAATGTAATAGAAAAAAGGAATAACTGGCAAGAGATTATACAGAAAGCAAAAGAAAAAGAAAGAAAGAAAAAAATGACTTGGATGGAAAGAAGAAGAGCACAGATTAAATTAGCAAAAATTAAACAGGAATATCTGCATAAAAGTCCTGAGGAGAGAAAAAAACAGATAGAAAGGCATAAAGAAATTTTAAAAAGAAGTGATCCAAAGAACAAATTTAAGAACAATTTTTAGTTGAACAAGCAGAAAGTAGTATTGTTAGCGAACAAGGCCTGGAAGTTGGGCCTTGTTTTTTATTCTAAATTTCGAGAAAATTTTATAAAAAGTGATTGACTATATATGTAAAATATGTTATAAATATAAGGTAATCGAAAAGGCCCCTTGGTCAAGCGGTTAAGACGCCACCCTCTCAAGGTGGAATCATGGGTTCGATTCCCGTAGGGGTCACCAAAATATTATAAACCTTAAAAGGGAGTAGTTTTAAATTGTTAATCAACAGTCGCGATTTGTCTATTATATAATAGAATATAAATCTGGTTAGCAAGCTTTTACAGAAAGTAACGAAAACATCAGGTAAAAAAGTAAACGAGACTTTTAAAGAAAAAATGCAATATAGATATAAGTATATGCAAATTTTTTCTTTAAAAGTCTTGTTTTTTTTTATAATAGGAAAGTGATACTTTATTATTTGTTGTATAAAACTACTTTAAAGGTTATAATAAAAGGGAAATTTTGTACCCGGTACATTTTTTCCCAAACATACAAGAAAGGAAAGATGTAAATGGAAAAACAATGGTTTAACAAACAAGTAAAAGATGTTGAAACAGAACTAGGAACAGACTTAGAAAAAGGACTTAGCAACAGCCAAGTAGAAGAACATAAGAGCAAATACGGATTAAACGAACTGCAAGAGAAAAAGAAAGAATCTTTATTAAAAAAATTTATAGATCAATTTAAAGATTTCTCAATAATAGTTTTAATTATAGCAGCTATAGTATCAGGTGTTGTTGGAGTTGCACAGGGAGAAGGATTTACAGATACGATAGTAATATTAATTGTAGTTTTATTAAATGCTGTTATAGGAGTTGCACAAGAAAGTAAAGCAGAAAAATCACTTGAAGCATTAAAAAAATTAAGTGAACATGCAGTAAAAGTTGTAAGAAATGGAAAAGAACAAGTTATTTCTGCAAAAGAATTAGTGCCTGGAGATTTAGTAATAATTGAAACTGGAGATTATGTATCAGCAGATTTAAGAATAATAGAGGCAGCAAATTTAAAATCGCAAGAAAGTTCTTTAACAGGTGAATCTGTACCAGTTGAAAAAGAAACTGAAGCAATAGATGGAGAAGATGTTGGAATTGGTGATAGAAAAAATATGCTATTTTCATCAAGTTTAATTACATATGGTAGAGGAAAGGCTATTGTAGTTGAAACTGGTATGAATACAGAAGTAGGAAAAATAGCAGGAATGCTTAATGAAACAGAAAAACAGGAAACGCCTCTTCAAAGAAGATTAAATGGATTAGGAAAAACACTTGGAATTGCAGCATTAACAATATGCGCAGTAATATTTGTAATAGGACTATTACAAGGTAAAGGTGTAATTGATATGTTTATGACAGCTGTATCACTTGCTGTAGCTGTAATACCAGAAGGATTAGCAGCAGTATCAACAATTGTATTAGCAATAGGTGTTCAAAAAATGGTTAAGAAAAATGCTATTGTTAAGAAATTACCTGCTGTTGAGACATTAGGAAATAGTACAGTTATATGTTCTGATAAAACAGGAACATTAACACAAAATAAAATGACAGTTGAAAAAGTATTTTGTAATGATGTAACTGTTGATGTTGATAAAGTTGAAACAACAGACGATTTTAATAAATTAGTATATAACTGTATGCTATGTAATGACTCGAGATTACTTGAATCAGGAGAATTAGCAGGAGACCCTACAGAAACAGCTTTAGTTGATATGGCATTTAAATTAGATTATGAACAAGCAGTATATAGAGAAAATCCAAGAGTAGAAGAAGTACCATTTGATTCTGAAAGAAAATTGATGACTACTGTAAATGAGAATAATGGAAAATACATTGTTTATACAAAAGGTGGAGTTGATGAACTTTTAAGAAGATGTAATTCATATTTATTTAAGGGAGAAATAAGAACAAACTTAAATGAATATGCTGATTGGATAAGAAAAAATAATGAAGATATGGCAAAAGATGCTCTAAGAGTATTAGCATTTGCATATAAAGAAATTGACCATATGCCATCAAAAGAAGAAATGAAAACAATTGAAAGTAACCTTATATTTGTTGGAATGGTTGGAATGATAGATCCACCAAGAGAAGAAGCTAAAAAAGCTGTTGAAAAGTGTAAACATGCAGGAATAAAAACTGTAATGATTACAGGTGACCATAAAATTACAGCAGTTGCAATTGCTAAAAAATTAGGAATATTAGAAAACGAAGACGAAGCATTAACAGGATTAGAATTAGATAAAATATCTGACGAAGAATTAATCAAAAATGTAAGAAAATATTCGGTATATGCAAGAGTATCACCAGAACATAAAGTTCGTATTGTAAAAGCTTGGCAAGCAAATGGCGAAGTAGTTGCTATGACAGGTGATGGTGTAAATGATAGCCCTGCATTAAAAACAGCAGACATTGGATGTGCAATGGGAAAAGTTGGAACAGAAGTTGCTAAAGAAGCAGCAGATGTTATTTTAACAGATGACAATTTTGCAACAATTGTATCAGCAGTTGAAGAAGGAAGACGTATATATGATAATATATTAAAAGTAATACAATTCCTAATTTCTTGTAATGTTGGTGAAGTTATTGTATTATTATTAGCAACATTATTTGCACCTGTAATTGCAAATCATTTTGGAATAGATCCAACAATGTTACAAATATTATTACCAATTCATATTTTATGGATAAATCTTGTAACAGATACATTCCCAGCATTAGCATTAGCATTTGACCCTGCAAATAAAGATGTGATGAATAGAAAACCTGTAAAAAAAGACGAAGGAATATTCACAAAAGGTAGAACATTCAGAATTATATACCAAGGTGCAATGATTGGATTACTTACCCTTGCAGCATTTTTAATTGGTTTATCAACACCAGACGATAAATTGCCTACAATGGTTAAATATGAAAATGAAGTAATAGCAGTTGAAGAAATTGATAATTTAGGGGAAGTGTTAGCAAATGGTGGAGAATATATATCTAAGGAAGAAATCAAAGTTGAGATTGGTCAAACAATGGCATTTGTAGTATTGGCACTTTCAGAATTAACTCATGTATTTAATGTACGTGATAAGAAAAATTCAATATTTAAAACAGGAATATTTGGAAACCCAATATTAATAGGGGCAGTTCTTTCTTCAGCATTTTTAATGCTAGTAATATTATTTGTACCTGCTTTAAGACATATATTTAGTATTCCAATATTGCCAATGAATAATATTGTAGAAACAATTGCATTAATACTTGCACCATTGGTTATTGTTGAAATTATGAAATTATTTAAAATAAATACAGTGAAGGGAGAATAAAATATGAAAATTTTAGTAGTATCAGATATACATGGTTCATACTATTATGCGAAAAAATTTAAAGAAATATATGAAAAAGAAAATCCAGATAAAATTATTCTTTTAGGAGACTTATATTATCATGGACCAAGAAATTCTTTAACTGAAGAATATGACCCAATGAAAGTTGCCGGAATTTTAAATGATTATAAAGATAAAATATTATGTACAAGAGGAAATTGTGATGCAGAAGTTGATGAAATGATTTCTGATTTTAAATTTAATGATAATATTGAATTAACAATTGATGGAATAAGATTTTTCTTTACACATGGTCATGTATATAATATGGATAATGTTCCTGAAAATATAGATGTGCTAGTTTTTGGACATTTTCATACAGGTTTTATAGAAGAAGAAAATGGAGTTATTTTTGTAAATAGTGGTTCAATTTCTTTGCCTAAAAATAATACAGCTCATAGTTATTTGATTATTGAAGATAAGAATATTATTTTAAAAGATGTTGATGGAAATGAAATTAAAGAATTGAAGTTGAAATAGAAATAAAAATAGAAGTCCACTGTAAATGTCTACAGTGGGCGTTTTTTCTACAAATAGAAAGTTATTTATTAGAATTGTCATCAATACATTTGTCAGTATTGCTTTCACATATTTTTGGTGGCTCTTTAAAACTCAAATACCAATTCATACCATTATTGTTTTGTTCAATATAATTTAGACGTTCCTGTAATTGAGAATAAGTTTTTGGTGGAGACATAATTACAGGTTGATCAGGCATCCAATTTGCAGGAGTAGAACTTTTAGAACAATCCGACATTTGTAAAGCTTGAATAATTCTCAATATCTCTGGTATAAATCGACCAATGTTTAGAGGATATACAAGTATAACTCTAACAATTCCTTTATCATCAATAATAAATACGTTTCTAACAGTTTCGGTTGTGCTAATATCATTAGAAATCATACCATATTTTCTGGCAATTGTACCATTTCTGTCTGCAACTATAGGAAATGGTAAAACAATTCCAGTCATGCAATAAATATCATGCATCCATGCTAAGTGTGATGCATTACTGTCTATACTTAAACCTAATAAACAGGTATTTATCTTTTCAAAATATGGGCATGCATTTGCAAATGCAATCATTTCTGTTGTGCAGACAGGGGTAAAATCTCCTGGGTGTGAGAAGAATACTAGCCATTTTCCTTTATAATCATCAAGTTTAACAGGTCCATATGTAGTTTCTACTACAAAGTCTGGAGCACGTTGACCAATTTTTACATTTCCATTCATCATTAATTCATAATCCATATCAGACTCCTTTCATTTTTATATAATATTAAGAAAAATAAAAATAGTGATAAATATAGAGAGAATCATTGAAAATATATTATTTTTACTATATAATCATATCAACCAATGAATATATCAAAAAAGAGTTAGGAGAAAATAAAGATGGAAAATGAAATTGTATTTGTAACACATAATAAAGGAAAAATAAAATCAGCAGAAAAATATTTTAAAAACTTAAAGTTTACAACATTTAATTATGAATTAGATGAACCAAGAAGTGATGATATAAAGGAAATTGCAACAGCTAAAGTTAAACAAGCTTATGAAATTGTCAAAAGACCATGTATTGCATTAGATACAGATTTTAGAATAGAAGAATTAAATGGTTTTCCTAGAGCATTTGTAAATTTTTCTTTAGAAACAATTGGAATAGATGGAATACTGAAATTGATGGAAGGCAAAGAAAAAAGAACATGTGCATTTAATGAATGTTTAGCATATCATGATGGAAGAGAAATACATTATTTTTATGGTAAACATCCAGGAAATTTAGCGTTTGAGAAAAAGGGAATAAATAGAGAAGAAAAGTGGTCTGATTTATGGTATGTATTTAAACCAGATGGTTTTGATACAACTCTTGCAGAGATGAGTTCAGAAGAAAGAGAAAATCGAAGAAAAAAAGATGGTTCTGTTCAAGCTATGCAAGAATTTGCAAAATGGTATGAACAAATATAACAATTCATATTGACTTCTAAAATTCAAATTATTATAATGTAGGTAAATTATAAATTGAAAGGTGGTTAATAAAAATGAATAATGAAATGTATGAAATTATAAAGAATGGACAAGGTTTTATAGCAGCCTTAGATCAAAGTGGAGGAAGTAGTAGTAAAACTTTAAAAGCATATGGAATTCCAGAAAGCGAATATAGTACAGAAGAAGAAATGTTTAACTTAATACATGAAATGAGAAAAAGAGTATTTACAAGTAAATCATTTACAAATGAGCATATATTAGGAGCAATATTATTTGAAAAAACAATGCTATCAAAAGTAAATGATGAGTTTACAGCAGATTACTTATGGAATCAAAAACATATTGTATCATTCTTGAAAGTAGATAAAGGACTTCAAGAAGAAAAAGATGGAGTAAAATTAATGAAACCAATTCCAGAACTTGAAATGGAATTAAAAGAAGCAAATGAAAAACATGTATTTGGAACAAAAATGAGATCAGTAATATATGAACCAAATGTGGAAGGAATAAAGGAAATAGTTGCTCAACAATTCGAATTTGCTAAAATAATTTGCAATGCAGGTTTAGTACCAATTATTGAACCAGAAGTAGATATAAATGCACCAGAAAAAGAAAAATGTGAAGAAATATTAAAAGAAGAAATCAAGAAGAAATTAGAAAATTGGAACAGTGAAGATAAAATAATGTTTAAATTTACAATTCCAACAGTTGCAAATCATTATTTAGATTTATATGATTATGAATGTGTTGTAAGAATTGTTGCTTTATCAGGTGGATATGATACAGAAAAAGCTGTTGAATTATTAGCTAAAAATAATAGAATGATTGCAAGTTTCTCAAGAGCATTATTACAAGATTTAAATGCAAATCAATCACAAGAAGAATTTGATACAAAATTAAATGATGTAATAGTAAAAATTTATAATGCTTCAATTTCTTAAGATATTAGAAAATCTGATTATCATTTCACAGGAAGAATAGAGTTTCTTTAGAAAATAGACCCTTAGTAATACTGAGGGTCTATTTTGTGTTTTTTCCATATTATTATAAATGAATTATAGTAACAATTTCTTTTACACTTAAAACCTTGACATAAAGTAAAAAATATGAGAAAATAGAGCCGTTAAAATAAAGAGTAGGAATGATAAAAAATGGAAATACAAAAAATAAAAGAAACAATAGAAGCAATACTATTTGCTGTTGGAAGAATGGTAACAATAGAAGAATTAGTATTAGCATTAGAAATAGACAAAAATCAACTTGAAGAGATAATAGAAAACATGAAAGAAGACTACAAAACAAGAGGAATAGAATTAATAAAAACAGAAAACGGATATCAATTATGCACGAAAAAAGAATATTATGAATACATATATCCAATTTTAGATAAAAGAACAAAACCAAATCTATCAACAGCAGCATTAGAAACACTTGCTATAATTGCATATAACCAAAGAACAACAAGAGCAGAAATAGAGGCAATAAGAGGTGTAAATAGTGATGCAACAATATATAAATTATTAGATTATGGCTTAATAGAGGATGCGGGAAAAGCAGACTTGCCTGGAAGACCAACAACATATAAAACGACAACAGAATTTTTGAAGATGTTTGGATATGAGAGCTTGGCAAATTTACCTGAATTACCAAGATATAAACTTGATGCAAATAGACAAGTTGTAATTGATGAATTAATAGAAGAGGCTCCTATGCCCGAAAAGGGTGAGCAAGAGTTAGAAAATAGTAATAAAGAAGAATAGAAAGTAAAAAAGGAGAATCATTATGGAAGATAATAAAAATTATGTAAAAGAAATTACAAATATAGATGACGATTTTGCACAATGGTATACAGATATTGTTATAAAAGCGGAATTAGCAGATTATACAGATACTAAAGGATGTATAGCAATAAGACCATATGGATATGCAATATGGGAAAATATTCAAAATTATGCTGATAAAAAATTTAAAGAAACAGGAGTACAAAATACATATTTTCCTGTATTAATACCAGAAAGTTTATTACAAAAAGAAAAAGATCATGTTGAAGGATTTGCACCAGAAGTTGCTTGGGTAACAGAAGCAGGTGGAGAAAAATTAGATGAAAGACTATGTATAAGGCCAACATCTGAAACAATAATAACAACAATGTATTCAAAATGGCTAAAATCATGGGCTGATTTACCATTTGTATATAATCAATGGTGTAGTGTTTTAAGATGGGAAAAAGAAACAAGACCATTTTTACGTTCAAGAGAATTTTTATGGCAAGAGGGACATACAATACATGAAACAGCTGAAGAAGCTCAAAAAAGAACTTTACAAATGCTAGAAATTTATGCAGATGTTGCAGAAAATTTTTTAGCATTACCAGTGATAAAAGGAATAAAAACAGAATCAGAAAAATTTGCAGGAGCTGATGAAACATATACAATTGAAGCAATGACATATGATGGAAAAGCTCTTCAATCTGGAACTTCGCATTATTTTGGACAAAATTTTACAAAACCATTTAATGTAAGATTTCAAAATAGAGAAGGAAAACAAGAGTATGCTTATCAAACATCTTGGGGATTATCTACAAGATTGATTGGAGCTATAATAATGGCACATGGGGATGATAGAGGACTAAAACTACCACCAAAAGTAGCACCAATACAAGTTGAAGTAATTCCTATAGCTCAACATAAAGAAGGAGTAGAAGAAAAAGTTTCAGAAATTTATCATAGACTAAAAACAAAATTTAGAGTAGAAGCAGATTTTAGAAGAAAGGTATCACCAGGAGTTAAATTCAATGATTCAGAAATGAGAGGAATACCACTTAGATTAGAAATGGGACCAAGAGATATTGAAAATGGAGAATGTGTATTAGTTAGAAGAGATACATTTGAAAAAATAACAGTAAAATTAGATAATCTTGAAGAAACAATAACAAAATTATTAGATGAAATTCAACAAAATATGTATGATACATGTAAAAAAAGAATGGAAGCCAAAACAACTATTGCGCACAATTTAGAAGAATTTCAAGCAAATATGAACAAAGAACAAGGATTTATTAAAGCAATGTGGTGTGGAAGTGCAGAATGTGAAGAAAAAATAAAAGAATTGACATCTGCAAAATCTAGATGTATACCATTTGAGCAAGAACATATTGGAGATACATGTGTATGTTGTGGTAAAAAAGCAGATAAAATGGTTATTTGGGGAAGACAATATTAATGTGAATCTTTTGTAAAATCTTAATAAAAAGAGTTGTAAAAAAAGAAAAAAATTGATATACTATAAAAGAAAAAAATTTATCTAAAGGAGGATAATAATATGGAAGAAAATCAGGAAGAAAAAAAAGAGGAAATAGTAGAGATTGAGGAAAATACAGAAGGAGCAAATGATGGAATAAAAATAGCAAATGATGTAGTAGCAGTAATAGCAGGTGTTGCTGTATCAGAAGTATCTGGTGTTGCAGGAATGGCTGGAGGATTCGCAGGAGGAATATCAGAAGTATTTAGTGGAAAGAAAAATTTATCAAAAGGAATAAAAGTAGATGCTGACGAAAAAGAAGTAAAAATTGATGTAAACATTATAGTAGAATATGGTTCAAGAATTCCAGATGTAGCATTTGAAATTCAAAATAGAGTAAAAAAATCAGTAGAAAATATGACAGGACTAAAAGTTGCTGAAGTAAATGTTCATGTTCAAGGAGTAAGAACAGAAAAAGAAGAGAAAGAAGAAGAAAACAATATTGAAGAAAATGAAGAGGAAAAAGAAGAATAACAAATTTGTACCAGGAGAGGATGAATTAATATGAAATTTTTAGAGAGATTTGCATTAATAGTATATTCATATATAATAATTTTATTATCAGTAGTATTAAGTTTATTAGTATTTAATTGGATTGATTTTGGGGTAGTTACGGACATGATGCATGCATTAGTAACAGGAGCAGTATCATCAAAAATAACATTAGGTGTAAGTGTTGTATTTATATTACTATCAATAAAATGCTTGTTTTTTGATGAAAAATCTAAAGAAAGAGTAAAAGAAACGCAAGGTGTATTATTAAAAAATGAAAATGGACAACTAATGATATCAAAAGAAACAATTGATAATATAGTAAAAAATGCAGTATCAGGATTTAATAATGTAAAAGACTGTCATACAAGAATAGATGTAAATAGTGAAAATCAATTAAGAATAACATTATTTTTATCAGTATATGAAAATATAGTTATAAAAGAACTTGCAAGTAATTTACAAAACAAGATAAAAGAAGAAGTAAAAAAAGTATCAGACTTAGATGTTCAAGAAGTTAATGTAAAAATAACAAGTTTGCAAGAAGTTAAAAAAAGTAAAGAATAGGATGATAGAAAATGGAAAGTTTTAAAGAATTTTTATCTAAATATTTAGGAGCAATAATTGGAGTTATAGTTGCAATATTGATATTGTGTACAAGACTATATGAATTAATGATAGGAATTGTACTTATATTAATGGGAGCATTTGTTGGAAATTATGTTCAAAAAAATAAAGATGAAGTAAAAATCAAATTGAAAAATTTTATTGATAGATTATAATGAGAGGAGAAAACTATCAAAATGAAAAGATCAGCTATTAGAGAATTAACATTCAGATTAATATATAGTTTAGAAATTCAAAAAGCAGAAGACTTAGAAGAACAAATTGAACTATATCTAGAATGTAATGAAGTAGAAGATGATGAAGCAAAAGAATACATAAAAGATGCAATAATTGGGATAAATAAAAATATTAATGAAATACAAGGGCTAATAGAAAAAAATCTAAAAGCTGATTGGAAAATTGACAGAATATCAAAAATAGATTTAAGTTTATTAAAACTTGCTATATATGAAATAAAATATAAAAAAATACCATATAAAGTAGCAATAAACGAGGGTTTAGAATTAGCAAAAAAATATGGAGAAGAGACGTCTAAAAATTTCATAAATGGAATTTTAGCAAGTGTAGTTAAAGAATTAGACGATTAATAAGGAGATAAACTAATGAAATGTAATGCAGTAACAGTAACACAATTAAACAAATACTTAAAAGATAGATTTGATGAAGACGAAAATTTAGGTGCAATATTAGTTAAGGGAGAAATCTCCAATTTTAAAAACCATTACACAGGACATCTATATTTTACATTAAAGGACGAAAATTCGTTAATAAAATGTATTATGTTTAAAAGCTATGCCGAAAGGCTAGCTTTTAAGCCAAAAGATGGAATGAAAGTAATGGTTTTTGGCAGTGTATCTGTATTTGAGAGAGATGGAGTATATCAAATATATGTAAAAACAATGATGGAAGACGGAATGGGAGATTTACATGAACAATTTGAACAATTGAAGGCCAAACTAGAAAAAGAAGGACTATTTGATGAAGTACATAAAAAGCCAATTCCATTATATCCAAAAGTAATAGGGGTATTAACATCACAAACAGGAGCTGTAATAAGAGATATAATAAATGTATCAACAAGAAGAAATCCAAATGTATACATACGATTATTACCTGTACCGGTACAAGGTCCAGGAGCTGCAGAACAGATAGCAAAAAAAATCAAAATAATGAATGAAAAAAAGTTGGCGGATGTATTAATAATTGGTAGAGGTGGAGGGTCTCTTGAAGACCTATGGCCATTTAATGAAGAAATTGTTGCAAGAGCGATATACGAATCAGAACTACCTGTAATTTCGGCAGTTGGACATGAAACAGATTTTACAATAGCAGATTTTGTGGCAGATTTAAGAGCACCTACGCCATCAGCAGCTGCAGAATTGGCTGTGCCAGATGTGTATGAATTAAAACAAAAAATTAACAATTATCAAAATAGATGTAGAATATCACTAAAAAAACAAGTTGAACTTATGAGATTAAGATATGAAAAATGTATTAAATCGAGAGTATTTACAGATCCATTGCGAAAGCATCGTGATTTAAGTGTATTATTAGATTCTAATGTTCAAAGATTAGTAACAAAAATTAAGAACATTAAAAAAGATAATCAGACAGCATATATAGAATTAGTAACGAAATTAGATGCATTAAGTCCATTAAAAACTTTAACAAGAGGATATACACTAACAGAAAAAGATGGCAAAATTATAAAAAGTGCGACAGAGCTACAACAAAATGATAAAGTAAAACTTAAATTTGTTGATGGAGAGAAAATAGCAGTAATTGAATAAGGTTTCAAATATTGAAGAAAAATATTTCAAGCTTTTCAAACCTGATTTGTGCCTTAGGAAAGGAATTAGATAAAAAATGAAAAGGAAAACAGAACAAAAGATATTGACAATAATAATAGTGCTAGCATTAGTTGCATTAGCTGTGCTTGTTAGCTCAATAGTATATGAAGAAGAAATTAGAAAAAATAAAAATGCAGTTGAAAGTACTGCTATACCAACAATAGAGAATAAAGATACTAATGTAGAAGAAACACCAGAAAAAGAAGAGAATTTGCCACAAGAGCAAGAGCCTACAAAAGAAGAATATGTTGGAGAAGAAGAAAAAGAGGCAGAACAAGAAAATGTAGCAAGTCAAGCACAAAGCAAAGATGAAAAAGCTATAGAATTAGCAAAAAAAGAATGGGGCGAAGATAATTCAGTAACATTTAATATTGAAGAAAAAGATGGAGATAAATATTATGTTGCTGTAAAAAAAGATGCAACAACAATTAAATGGTATGAGGTTGATACTGATAAGTGGACTATAAGCGAATATTAGAAAATGAGGTATAGAAAAATGAATTTTGAAGAATCAATGAAAAAATTAGAAAAAATAGTAACAGAATTAGAAAATGGAAATTTGAATCTTGATGAATCTGTAAAAAAGTTTGAAGAAGGAATGAAAATGGCAAAACAATGTAACAATATTTTAGAGGAAACAGAAAAAAAGATAACAATTCTATTAGAAAATGATGGAGAATTAAAAGAAGGAAATTTTGATACAGATGAATAAGGAAGGAAAATGAGCAATGAATAGTTTACAAATGGCAATAACAAATAAATATTTGTATGTACCATTTTTAGTGTGGATATGTATACAGATTTTTAAAGTAATATATGATTTAGTAACAACAAAAAAATTTAATTTTAAAAGAATTTTAGGAGCAGGAGGAATGCCAAGTTCACATTCTGCAGTAGTTACATGTTTATCAACATTAGTAGGAAGAAGTGAAGGGACAGACAGTCCAATATTTGCAGTAGCATTAATCTTTGCGATGGTTGTTATGTATGATGCAGCGGGAGTAAGAAGAGCAGCAGGAAAACAAGCACATTTATTAAATAAAATTATTGAAACACCAGGACTTTCAGGAGTGGAAGTTCAAGAAAGATTAGTAGAAGTTTTAGGTCATACACCTTTACAAGTATTTGTTGGAGCAACTATAGGAATTGTTGTTGGGATGATTGCATAAATTTAAATTTTAACTTAAGCTTTTTTAGAAAGGAATGAGATTTAACTATGACAGATATTGAAATAGCAAGAAATACTGAACTAAAGAAGATTACTGAAATTGCAAAAGATTTGGATATAACAGAAGACGAAATAGAAATGTATGGAAAATATAAAGCAAAAATATCAAGAGAAGTAAATGAAAAATTACAAAATAAGCAAGATGGTAAACTAATATTAGTAACTGCGATGAACCCAACACCATTAGGAGAAGGAAAAACAACAATATCAATTGCAATTGCTGATGGATTAAAAAAAATAGGAAAAAAATCAATATTAGCATTAAGAGAACCATCACTTGGACCTGTATTTGGTATAAAAGGAGGAGCAACAGGAGGAGGACATGCACAAATTGCACCAATGGAAGATATCAATCTACACTTCACTGGAGATATACATGCAATAACTTCAGCAAATAACTTATTATCAGCAATGATAGATAATCATATATATCATGGAAATGAATTAGGAATAGAAAAAGTTGTATGGAAAAGATGTGTTGACTTAAATGATAGACAATTAAGAAAAATAAATACAGGACTATCAGGAGAAAGCAAAATTGTTCCAAGAGAAGATGGATTTGATATATCAGTTGCTTCAGAAGTAATGGCAATATTATGTTTGGCAACAGATATCAATGATTTGAAAAAAAGATTAGGAAATATTCTTATTGGTTATAATAAAAAACAAGAACCAATTTATGCAAGAGACATAAAGGCAGAAGGAGCTATGGCTGTTTTATTAAAAGATGCAATAAAACCTAATTTGGTTCAAACTTTAGAACATACACCTGCAATTTTACATGGTGGTCCATTTGCGAATATCGCACATGGATGTAATTCTATTATAGCAACGAAAATGGCAATGAAATTGGCTGATTATACAGTTACAGAAGCTGGTTTTGGTGCAGACTTAGGTGCAGAAAAATTTTTAGATATAAAATGTAGAGAAGCAAATCTAGTACCAAATGTAGTTGTATGTGTTGCTACAATAAAAGCATTAAAATATCATGGTGGAGTTTTAAAAGAAGATATGCAAAAAGAAAATATGAATTGTTTGGAAAAAGGAATGAACAATTTATATAGACATATTGATAATTTAAGAGGAAAATTTGGATTAAATGTTATAGTTGCAATAAACAAATTTGGGACTGATACAGAAGAAGAACTAAATTTTGTTCAAAATGAATTAGCAAAAAGAGAAATACCTTCAAGTATTGTAGAAAGTTGGGCGAAAGGTGGAGAAGGTGCAACTGATATATCAAATCAAATTGTAGAAATTGCAGAAAAAGAAAATAGATTTGAATATATATATGATTTAAATGAAACAATAGTTGAAAAAATCAATAAAGTTGCAATGAAAATATATGGAGCCAAAGGAGTAATATATTCAGAAGATTCTGCAAAAAAGATTGAGAAAATTGAAGAAATGGGATATGGCAAATTACCTGTATGTATAGCTAAAACTCAATATTCATTTTCAGATGATCCTAAAAATTTAGAATGTGAAGAACCATTTGAAATAAGTATTGGAAATGTGGAATTAAAAGCAGGAGCAGGATTTATTGTTGTATTAGCAGGAAAGATAACAACAATGCCAGGATTACCAAAAAATCCTGTAGCAGAAACTGTTGACATTAATGAAAATGGAGAAATCGTAGGGATTTTTTAACAAAAAACTTGACATTTGAAATAATAGAGTGTAAAATATAAAAAATAAAAATTGCGTTAACACAATTCAAAGTGATTAGAAATTACAGAAAGAGAAAAAGGGTCACCGGCTGAAAGCCCTTTATGGTCAACCTAATTAAGCGAAACAAATTGGAGCAATAATGAATTTAAAAATAAAAGTGGAAAATATATAAATTTTCAAGCTGGGTGGCACCGCGGATTAAGTTCGTCCCTGCATTAATAAATTACTATTAATGTAGGGGCTTTTTGTATACCTACATTAATAAAATGAAAGGAAAGATGTGGATATGAATGAATACAGAACACATAACTGTAATGAAATTAGTTTAGAAGATGTAGGCAAAGAAGTAAGAATAGCAGGATGGGTAGAGACAATAAGAGATTTTGGGGGATTAGTATTTTTAGATATTAGAGATATGTATGGTGTAACACAAGTAGTAACATCAGGAAAAACAGAAGATGTAGATTTCGCATCACATATTCCGATTGAATCAACAGTAACAGTATTTGGAAAAGTTCGTAAACGTGATGAAGAAACAATTAATACAAAAATAAAAACAGGACTTGTAGAAATCCGTATAGAAGAAATCAAAATTTTAGGAAAAAGAACTAAAAATTTACCATTTGAAGTAAACGAAAATCAAGAAGTTCGTGAAGACTTAAGACTTCAATATAGATTTTTAGATTTAAGAAGTGAGAAATTAAAAAATAATTTAAAATTAAGAGCTAGTGTAATACAATTTTTAAGAAGTCAAATGATAGAACAAGGCTTTTTAGAAGTACAAACACCAATACTAACAAGTTCATCACCAGAAGGCGCAAGAGATTATTTAGTACCAAGTCGTTTACATCCAGGAATGTTTTATGCATTGCCACAAGCACCACAACAATTCAAACAATTACTTATGGTGTCTGGTATAGATAAATATTTCCAAATAGCACCATGTTTTAGAGATGAAGATGCAAGGGCAGATAGAGCACCTGGCGAATTTTATCAATTAGATATGGAAATGAGTTTTGCAACACAAGAAGACGTTTTCAATGTAATTGAGCCAGTAATATATAATACATTCAAAAAATTCTCAGACAAAGAAATATCTTCAGCACCATTTAGAAGAATAACATATAAAGATGCAATGTTAAAATATGGTTCAGATAAACCTGATTTAAGAAATCCATTATTTATAATTGATTTATCAGAATTCTTTAATAAATGCACATTTAAACCATTTATAAATAGAACAGTTAGAGCAATAAAAGTAAGTGGACATATGTCAAAAGGATTCCATGAAAAAATGTTAAGCTATGCAATGTCAATAGGAATGGGAGGACTTGGATATCTAGAAGTTCAAGAAGACTTGAGTTTTAAAGGTCCAATAGATAAATTTATTCCAACTGAATTAAAAAAAGAATTGTTAGAAATTGCAGATTTACAAAAAGATGATACTATATTCTTTATAGCAGATAATGAAAAAAGAGCAACAGAATTAGCAGGTCAAATAAGAACGGAACTTGCAAAAAGATTAGATTTGATTGATGATAGCAAATTTGAATTTTGTTGGATAGTTGATTTTCCAATGTTTGAAATTGATGAACACGATAAAATCCAATTTAGCCATAATCCATTTTCAATGCCACAAGGAGGATTAGACTCATTAGAAAATCAAAATCCATTAGATATTGTAGCATATCAATATGATTTGGTATGCAATGGTATAGAATTATCTTCAGGAGCTGTAAGAAATCATGATATAAATATTATGGTAAAAGCATTTGAAATGGCAGGATATACTGAAGATGAAGTAAAAACAAAATTCGGAGCATTATATACAGCATTTCAATTTGGAGCTCCACCACATGCAGGTATTGCACCAGGAGTTGATAGAATGCTAATGCTATTAACAGGTGCTGATAGTATTAAAGAAGTCATTGCGTTTCCTCTAAATAGCAAGGCACAGGATTTAATGATGGGTGCACCAAGTAATGTAAATAAAAATCAACTTAGAGAGGTTCATATAAAATTAGATATTAAATAGTTATATTTTAATGGTTTGTATTAATATAAAGAAAGAATAATAATCTCTAACTTAGAAATAATAATAAAAATTATATTTTGTAAGTTGGAGGTTTTTATGTATAATTTTAGAACAGATTTAGCACTAGAAAGAAAAGACATATATCAAAAGGCAAATAATTTAAAACAAATTGATGGAGTTGAAAGTACAGAAGAAAAGATAAATGAAAAATTAAAAGTTACAAGAGTAGAAATTACTAATAAAAATGGAGAAAAGGCAATTGGCAAACCGATTGGAAACTATGTCACAATTGATATGAAAAATTTAAAATTAGCAGAAGATGAAGACATTCAAAAGGCTTCAGAAGTAGTTGCTAATGAATTAAAAAAAATAATAGAACTTCATACAGATAAGCATGGAGATATATTAGTTGTAGGATTAGGAAATATATATGTTACACCAGATGCACTTGGACCTAAAGTAATAAATGAAATTGATGTTACAAGACATATAATAAAATATTTACCACAATTTGTAGATGATAATACAAGACCTGTTAGTGCAATTTCACCAGGTGTTTTAGGAACAACAGGAATTGAAACTATAGAAATATTAAAAGGAATAGTAGATAATATTCATCCAAAGTTGTTGATTGCTATTGATGCACTAGCTTCAAGAAGTATTGAAAGAATAAGTAGCACCATACAAATATCAGATACAGGAATTGTACCAGGTGCAGGCGTTGGTAATACAAGGCAAGAAATAAGCCAAAAAACTTTAAATATCCCTGTTGTTTCAATTGGCATTCCTACTGTTGTTGAACTTGCAACTCTTGTTTCAGATGGAATTGATATTTTTATTGATAGATTGCAAGATAAGGCTGAGTCAAATGAATATTTGAATAGATTACAGCAAAATGATAAATATGAAGAGGTTAAAGAGGCTTTGAATGTTGGAGATTACAATATGATTGTTACTCCTAAGGAGATTGATGATTTGATTGAAAATATGAAAGATATTGTTGCTAGAGGAATTAATTTTGCTGTGTAAATAGCATATTTGTTTTTTGTGGAAAAAATTAATTAATAAATAATTAATAAAAAATATATAGTAAAAATAAAACTATAATGATATAATTAGACTGTACTGAAAAGTATGGTCTATAATTTTGGAAAAATGACAAATAATCATAATAAAGACAAATAATTTTAGAAAATAAAGAAGGGAGGGAGAAAAATGCCAGAAAGAATAGAAGTAACAAAAATGAAACAAAACTCAAATAACAGAGAATATGTAATAGAAAATGTAAAAAAAGAAGGTGCATTATTGGAATTTGCAAGTGAAGAATTAAGAGATGATAAAGAGGTTGTATTAGATGCAATACACAACAATCCAGAAGCATTAGAATTTGCAAGTGATAGATTAAAAGGAGATAGAGAAGTAGTATATGAATCTGTTAGTAAAGTGGGTTGGACATATTGCTATGTAAAAGAAAATTTATTAGAAGACAAAGAATTATTAATGGCAGGACTAAAGATATCAGGGCAAATTTTATATTTTGCAGCACAAGATATGAGAGATGACAAAGAAATTGTAATGCAAGCGGTAAAGAATAAGCCAATTATAATAAAATATGCAAGTAATCGCCTAAGAGAAGATAAAGATGTTGGTATGGCTGCAATGAAAGTAAGTCCAAAATGTTATGAATTTTTAGGACCAAAATTAAAAAAAGATGAAGAGATATTAGCAATGCATTAAAAAGGGAAAAAATGTACCGGGTACAAAATTTTCTATCATAGAAAGGGGAAAATGTATATGAAAATTTTAAAAAAAATTAATAAAGGATTGATATTAACTATAATAGTAGTAGCTGTATTGGTAATTTATTTAACAAATCTAGAAAAACAAAGAGAATCTGACAAGACAGATATAAAAAAGGCTTGTGAAGATTTTATTGCTCTTACAGATGAATATGTGGTTTTACCAGAAAATATGCAAACATATACTGGAGAAATATCAAAAGAAAACAGAGAGAAAATAGAAACACAATTGAAAGACATATTAAGCACACAAATGGTAGATAATGATAAAGCTATAGAAATTCAGTATAAATATTTGATTGATAAATTACAAAGTGGATATCAAACAGAGGGTGAGGTAAAAACAAAAAACAAAAGGACAATAACTAAAATATCAAGCTATGAATTTGATGGAAACCAGGTTACAGTTGAGCTAAACACATCATTAGATACAACATACAAATATATTGATAAATATACAAGAGATAAAAAGGAAAGAAAAGACACAAATACATATTCTGGTGATGAAATTATTTTGAAGAAAGTTGATGGAAAATGGAAAGTAGTATATTCACATCTACAATTCGAAGTAGGAAACAATTACTATAATACATATGAGTCAGAATTAAATCCATTAGTAATGTAAAAAAATAGTCAAAAGGGGGAAAAAGAATGTCAAAAACAGTATTAGAATTGAAAAATGTAAATAAAACATTTGGAAGAAGAAAAGTTATTGACAATATTAGTCTTGATGTTAAAGAGGGAGAAATATATGGTTTTTTAGGTCCAAATGGTTCTGGAAAAACTACAACAATCAAAATGATTTTAAGGCTTATAGATAGTGATTCAGGAGAAATTAAAGTAAATGGTTTTGATACCAAAAAACAATTTGAAAAAGCAATGGAATGTATAGGAGCTATAGTTGAAAATCCAGATATGTATAAATATATGTCAGGAATCGATAATTTAAAATTACATGCAAGAATAAGAAATATTGATGAGAAAAGAATTTATGAAGTTCTAGATATGGTAGAGCTTAAAGGCAGAGAAAAAGATAAAGTTGGTAAATATTCATTAGGTATGAAACAAAGATTGGGCCTTGCGTTAACATTATTACATAGACCAAAAGTCTTGATATTAGATGAACCAACAAATGGATTAGATCCTGCGGGTATAAAAAAATTAAGAGATATTTTAAAAGAAATAGCACATAAAGAAGGAGTTGCAGTATTTGTATCATCACATATATTGTCAGAAATGCAATTAATGTGTGATAAGGTGGCAGTTATAGATAGTGGAAAAGTTGTAAAAATTGAAGAGATTACAAAACAAGAAGAAAAAATAGAAACAGTTGAAATAAAAGTTAAAAATATAGAAACAGCAATGCAGGTAATACATGATAGATTTAGTGACTTAGATGCTAGACAAGATGGAAACATTATAGAAATTACACTTCCAACAGAGAATTTACCTAAAGTTGTTAAAGAATTAGCTATTGCTGATACAGAAATAAAAGCAATTATACCAAAAGAGCATAGCTTGGAAGAGATATTTTTTGATGCAACAAAAGGAGGTAAAGATAATGAAAATATTTAGGCTATTTATAGATGAAAATATAAAAACATGGAAAAAACTTTCAACAAAATTATTAATTATAGCTGTATTAATTTCTCTTGTAGGAGTACTTGGACTTACTAAACTTATGCAACATATGGATGAAAGAAATAAGATGTCAGTATATGTAACAGAAAATAATGACGAATATTTAAAAAGTGAGATAGATTATTTAAAAGAACAACTAAAAGATGAAAATTTAGACGAAGAAAGCAAAAAATCTATGCAAGCACAAATGGAACAATATGAAATGTATTTACAATATGACATTCAATTATATGGAGATACCTGGAAAAATGATATTGTAAAAAGTATTGTAAAATTAAGAATGAATGGAAAAAATGATGAAGCAGAAAAATTGGTACAAATATTGAAAAATAATGATTATTCAGGATACATTGCAAATGAAAAGAAAATTTTAAAAGATGAATTAGATAACAAAGAAATAAAACAACAAGAGTATGATGATGAGATTCTAATATTAGAATTAAAAGAAGAATATCTAAAAGAAGATGAAGAAACATGGAAAAAGTCTATTATTAGAGAGATTCAAAATAGTCAAAAAGGATTAAGGGAAGGAATTAGTTATAATAGTGGAAAATTATTGAAGGTTGAGGATAAACAAAAATTGGAAGAACTAATAACTATGGATAAATATAGATTAGAAAAAAATATAGAACCGATAGAAACAAGTTCAGATGAAAATTTCAGATTAAGATTTGAAATGTTAGCTCCAATGTTTGTAATTGCAGTAATATCAATTGTTACAGTAATAATCGCAGGTGGAACAATATCAACAGAAGTTTCTTCAGGGACAATTAAGTTTTGGGCATTAACACCTAATAAAAGATGGAAAATCCTAACAGCCAAGTTATTATCAATATTATTTTACATAATAATTTTGACATTAGTAATGTCACTATTGAGTGTAGCATTTGCAAATATTTTCTTCAAAGGAAGTGGGGAAACATATTTATATATAAAAAATGGAGAGGTACAAGAAATAGGAAATACTTTATACACTGTTGAATTGTATTTTGCAAAAACAATACCAGTAGTTATTTTTGCATTATTTGCTGTAATGCTTTCTACAGTTACTAGAAATACAGCAGCTTCTGTAAGCATTAGTATGGCACTATATATGGGAAATGGTATTGTTATGATGATATTAAATCAATTTATAAAAAAGGATTGGATAAGATTTGTACCATTTAATAATTTGAACATTGCTGAAAAAATATTTACTAATTCAACTGATTTGTCACAAATGCTACTAGATGGAACTGATACTTTTGCCAAGTCAACTTCTTTAGGTTTTTCTCTTTGTGTTTTGGGAGTATGTTCTATTCTTATGATTGTGACTATGTATGATAGTTTTAATAAAAGAGATATAATTTAAAAAAAGTTACCAGTGGGGACACCCATGTTTGGTAAAAAAAGTTACCAGTAGGGACACCCATTAATGGTAAAACTTAATATTTAAAATAGTTAATTAATAAATATGGTTGTATACATATTAATTAAATTAACATTTTAATATACGTTTTACCATTAATGGGTGTCCCTACTGGTAACTTTTTTTACCAAACATGGGTGTCCCTACTGGTAACTTTTTTGTTTTCTCGACACAATTCTATTGCTTTTTCATTTAGGAATATATATAATCTATAGCAAAAATGAATAAATTGAAAGGAAGAAAAATTACATGAAAAAAAGAGGAGAAAGGTGTAATATATCAGATTTAAAAGTAGGACAAAAAGCAATAGTATTAAAACTAAATGAAGAAAATAAAGTAATTAGAAGACATTTATTAGATATGGGAATTACAAGAGGAGTGGAAATTGAAATAAAAAAAATAGCGCCTATGGGAGATCCAATTGATATAAGTTTGAGAGATTATGAATTATGTATCAGAAAAGAGGATCTTAGTAAAATTGAAGTTGAAGTAATATAAATTTACGCCAAAAGAAATACAGAATTATAGAAGGGATTGATAATAGTTATGAAAATTGCTTTAGTTGGAAATCAAAATAGTGGAAAAACAACACTATTTAATGTATTAACAGGTATGAATGCTAAAATCGGAAATTGGCCAGGTGTAACAATAGAGAGAAAAACAGGAATAATAAAAGGGACAACTTATGAAATTACAGATTTACCGGGAATATATTCGCTTAGTCCATACAGTGTTGAAGAAGATGTTTCAAGAAAATTTATATTTGAAGAAAATCCTGATGTAATTATAAATATAGTTGATAGTACATCACTTGAAAGAAGCCTATACTTAACAACTCAATTATTAGAGTTAGACTCAAAAGTAATTGTAGCATTAAATATGGTTGATATTTTAGAAAAAAAGGGTATAGCTATAAATGAACAAAAACTAGAGCAAATATTAGGAACAAAAGTTATAAAAATATCAGCATTGAAAGAGATAGGGATTGATGAGCTAATAAAAGAAATAACAATCCCAAAATCTTATAATAAATTATATATTTATGATGCAATAATGGAAAAAACAATACAACAAGTAGAAAATTTAATTCATTCAGAAATGAACAATAAGCGATTTATTGCTGTAAAATTGCTTGAAGATGATAATAGATTTGAGGAGTTAAATACATCAAAAATAAAAAAAATACAACAAGATTTAGCCAACAATTATAATACTGATTTGGAAGAAATGGTTGCTACAGAAAGATATGAATTTATAGAACAAGCCAAAAAAGAAACAGTTAGTTATTTGAATTCAAATTTCAATATTACAGAAGAAAAATATTTAGTAGAAGAAACATCAAAAGAAACAATTTCAGATAAATTGGACAAAATATTTTTAAATAAATGGCTTGCATTTCCTATATTTATAGCAATTATGTTTTTGGTATATTATTTATCTGTTGGTGTGATAGGAAGATTTACAGTAGATTGGATTTCTGATTTTGTAGATACATTTGGAGAAAAAGTAAGAACCGGCTTAGAAATTATAGGAACATCTAGGTGGATAAATAGTCTGGTTGTTGATGGAATAATAGCAGGTGTAGGAGCTGTTTTAGGTTTTGTTCCTCAACTAATAATTTTATTTACATGCATATCTATATTAGAAACAACAGGATATATGTCAAGAATTGCATTACTATTAGATAAAGTTTTTAGAATGATTGGATTAAGTGGAAAAAGTCTTATTCCATTTATAGTAGGGGCAGGATGTAGTGTACCTGGAATAATGGGAACAAGAATAATAGAAAATCAAGATGAAAGGGAAATGACAACAATTTTGACACCATTTGTACCATGTAGTGCTAAATTACCAATAATAGCTTTATTTTCAGGATACTTTTTTGAAGAAAAATCAGGACTTATATCAGTATCGTTATATTTTTTCGCAATAGCAACAATAATTGTGAGTGCAATACTTATGAAGAAATTTGTATTTAAAAATACGAGTAGTACATATATTTCAGAATTACCAGAATATAAATTGCCCAATATAAAATATGTTACAAAGGATGTGCTGGATAAGACACTATCATTTATAAAAAGAGCTGGAAGTACAATATTAATTTGTTCAATTGTAATATGGTTTTTGTTGTCATTTTCATTGAAATTTGAATATGGTGTAAATATAGAAAATAGCATATTAGCAAGATTAGGAAAAACAATATCTTGGATATTCTATCCAATGATTGGGACAAACAGTTGGGGAGCAACAGTATCAGCAATTCAAGGCTTAGTTGCAAAAGAACAAGTAATATCTTCAATGTCAGTAATAGCCGGATTAGCAGAAGATACAGTGGAGGGAAGTCAGATTTTTAAAAGTGGAGTATTTGATTTTTTTACAGCTTCATCAGCATATGCATTTATGGTGTTTAATCTGTTTAGTGCACCGTGCTTTGGGGCAATAGGCGCTATGAAAAGAGAGCTTGGTGAAAATAAAAAAATATTGAAGGTAGTAACTTTTCAAATAGTATTTGCATGGTGTTTGGCAACAATTGTATATCAAATAGGAACTATAATTGAAAAAGGAATACTTAATTTTTTTAATATGATTGTTTTGAGTATAATTGGTTTAATTTTATTTGTTATGTTGAAACAAAAAAAGCTTGGAAACAGTGAATGTAGAGGATGTCCATATTGTAAAGATTATGAAAAAGAGAAAAAACATTGAAAAATTTTGTTGACTAATAAAAAATAAATGTTTATAATTATATAAGGGACGTTTATTATAGAAGGAAAGGTGATACAAATGAAATTAGCAGATTTAGTAAGAAAAGTTATGCCAAATTTTAACATTAAAGTTGACAAGGAACAAAAAAGATTAGAGCAAGGTGTGGTTGCAGTACAAAATGTGTATGAAAAAAGTGAATCACAAAAAGAAGCTAATGAAAAAGCAATGAATATTGTAATTGATACAATTCAAACTCATCCAGAAATGCCGGTAGGAGAATTCTTGAAAATGGTTCAAGAAAAGACGGCGTTATCAGACAATAGTTTGGTTGAAATAATAAAACAAATGCCAGATATCAAATCTGAAAAGGCAACAGTAGAAGCTGTAAAAAAAGTTGATCTTGCATCAGATGCAATAACAGAAATTATACAAGAGGCACCTGTAAGTCCAGTTACAGCACAAAAGCTTGCAGAACAAATACCAGATGAAGAAGTACAAAAAGAGCAACAAGCCGAAATAGAAAGAAAAGTAAGAGAAGAACAAATAAAGAGAGAACAAGATAAAGAAAAAAATATAATTTCTAAATTAGATGAAATTTATGATAATTGTGAGGGTATAAATGACGCAATTTTAGTAGGCGATATAAGTAAATTAAATATAGAGAGAAAAACGGAGAAAATAAGTGAGAGATTGAAACAAATTGTTGCAAAAAAAGTAGCAATTGATTGTATGAAATTTGGAGGACCAAAGCTTCCAACACTTATGAAAATCATGCCTGCAACAGAGATGCTTGAAGAAGACTTACCAGCTTTAGTTGAAACAGAATATCAAAAAGCTAAAGCAGAATATGAAGAAGATGAGAAAGAATATTATAGATATAATGCAGAAAGAAAGAAAATGGTAAAAGGAAAAATACTAGAAAATATTGCAAAAGAAGTGGCTAGTAATTTTGAAGAAATAGGTGATATTAGTATACCTCAAATAGATGCTTTGAAGAATTTGAATGAAGAAGAAATAAGAATTTTTGTAAATGCGGTAAAAAAACCAGGGCATCAAATAGAAATTGGAGAAGATGACATAAAAATGGTTGAGAAACAGTTAAGGGGTGACTCTATAGGAGAATTAGAAAATTTACAGAGGATGCTAGGAAAAATGAAATCCAATGATAGAGAGAAAGCTGTAAGTGGTTTTATACAGCAATTAAAGGTAAATAAACCAAAAGAACAACAAGAATTAGATTTAGCAATATCAGATATAGGAACTAAAATAAGAAGGTTGCCAATGGAGAAACAATTAGATGCTGCAAAGACGATTTCTGATATATTAGATCAACAATTTCAATCAATTGAAAATGGAAAGAAACATTTAGAACAAAATCATAATAAAAGAAATGACGACGAAATGGAACAATAATAAAAAAAAGAGAAAACTTTGATTTTCGGTTTTCTCTTTTTTGTGTAATTATTAAAATATAAATTTATCTTGTGATTTTTTGGGCAGTATGCTAAAATAGTAGCGAAAGAGAAGTGATTAGTAATATGCAAATACCGCAATTCTTAGAAGAAATGTTGCAAAAACAATATAATAATGAAATAACTAATAAAATAATTAATGGATATAAAGAACAGAGGAATGTAACATTAAGAATTAATACAATAAAAAACACAAAAGAGAAAATAAAAGAATGTTTAAATCAAGCTAAAATAGAATTTCAAGAAGTAGAATGGAATAGAGATGCATTAATTATAAAAAATGCAAGAGAAGAAGAAATTAGAAAACTTGAGATATATGAAAAAGGTGGAATATATTTACAAAGTTTATCATCAATGTTGCCACCAATAATAATAGAACCTAAAGAAGGTGAAAATATATTAGATATGGCAGCAGCGCCAGGAGGGAAAACAACTCAAATGGCGGCAATTACAAATAACAAAGCTTTTATTACAGCTGTTGAAAAAAACAAAATAAGAGCAGAAAGATTAAAATACAATTTGAAAAAACAAGGAGTAGGCTGTGTAAATGTAATGTTAGAGGATGCAAGGAAATTAAGCGATTTCTTTTCTTTTGACAAGATTCTTTTAGATGCACCGTGTAGTGGAAGTGGTACAATGAGCATATTTGATAAAAACTTTAATGAAGAATTAATAAAAAGATCTTCAAAAATACAAGAAGAATTATTAAAAAAAGCATTGAAAATATTAAAACCAGGTGGAGAAATGGTATATTCTACATGTTCTATTTTAAAACAAGAAAATGAAGAGATACTGGAAAAAGTGCTAATAAAAGCAAATGCAGAAATAGAACCTATAAATTTAACGGAAATTGTTACCTTACCAAGCAAAATCGAGGGGACAATTACTGTTTGCCCAACAGAAAATTATGAAGGATTTTTTGTAGCAAAGATTAGAAAATTAAAATAAATCTTAGGAGGAATACAAATGATTCAAATATTCGATATAAAAAAAGCAAAAAAGAATTTATTAAAAGCAAATGACACAGAAGAGTTAGCAGAATATATAAAAGAATCACAATTAACAGTAAGTGAAACTTTAGAAGAATATAAGAGCGATGAAAATAGTGGACTTACCACTAAGGAAGCGAATTTTAGATTAGAAAAAAATGGAAAAAACAAGGTAGTAAAAGAAGACAACAAAAATTGGTTTTACTTTTACATAAATTCATTTAAAGATCAATTTATTATTATACTATTATTCTTAGCTATAATAAACTTTTGCTTAGGAGACAAGCTTGGTTCAGCGATTATTGTTGCAATAGCTGTTATTAGTGCTAATATAAGATTTGTGCAAGATTATTCAGTATATAAGTTTAATAAACAATTAAAAAATAGAATTACATCAAAAACAAATGTATTAAGAGATAATAAAGAGCAGGAAATTAAAGTAGAAAATGTCGTATTAGGAGATATTATAAAATTAAATGCAGGTGCAATAATTCCAGCAGATGTAAAAATTATCGAAAGTAAAGATTTATTTATTAATCAATCAGTATTCACAGGAGAAAGTGCACCGATAGAAAAGAAAGTAACAGCAAGTGAAACAAAAGAAATATTTGATATTGAAAATATTTGCCTAATGGGAGCAAGTGTTATTAGTGGAAAAGCAACAGCTGTAGTAATCAGAACAGGATTTAAAACATATCTAGGCAAAATGGGAAAAGAAGTTGATGTAAAAAAAGAAAGCACAAATTTTGAAAAAGGAATGAAAAATATCACAAATATGCTAATTAAATATATGATAGTAGTATGTTTTGCGGTGTTAATCATTGATGGAGTAATAAAAGGAAACTTTAATGATGCAATTTTGTTTGCATTATCAGTTGCAGTTGGAATAACTCCAAGTATGTTGCCAATGATAGTAAATGTAAACTTAACAAAAGGAAGTAAATCATTAGCTAAAAAGAAAACATTAGTAAAAAGGATAGAATCAATTCAAAATTTGGGAGCAATAGACATATTATGTACAGATAAAACAGGTACATTAACAGAAGATAAAATAACACTTCAAAAATATATTGATATTGAAGGAAAAGAAAACATGAATATACTTGAATATGCATATCTAAACAGTTTTTATGGAACTGGAATGAAGAACTTAGTAGATAGAGCAATTCTTGTATATGGAAAAGAACATCAAATAGAAGAAAAGATTGAAAAATATGAAAAAATAGATGAAATACCATTTGACTATGACAGAAAGAAAATGAGTGTTATAGTAAAAAAAGGTTCACAATATAGAATGATTACAAAAGGAGCATTGGAAGAGGTAATAAAAAGCTGTACCAAAGTAAAAAGAAATGGAAAATTAGAAGAGATTACTCAAGAGATAATAGAAAAAGTAGAAGCGAAAGCAAAGGAACTTGCTGAAACAGGAATGCAAGTTATAGCATTGGCAGAAAAAAGAGATTATCCAGGTGTAGATGTGCTAGATAGTTCTTATGAGAGAGATATGACATTTATTGGATTCATAGGATTTCTAGATCCTCCTAAAAAAGGAGTTGCAAATACAATAAACAAATTACGTAAAATAGGAGTAAAAACAAAAATATTAACAGGTGATAACCCATATGCAACTAAAAACATTTGTAATTTATCTGGATTGAATGGAAATGATATTCTTTTAGGAACAGATATTGACAAATTAACAGATGAAGAACTTTCAAAAAGAGTTGAAGAAGTAGATGTTTTTGCAAGGTTAAATCCTTTACAAAAAGAAAGAGTTGTTGCAACATATAAAAACAATGGACATGTAGTTGGATATATGGGAGATGGAGTAAATGATTCACCATCATTACATAAAGCTGATATAGGAATATCAGTAAATACAGCAACAGATATTGCAAAAGAAGCAAGTGATATAATTTTACTTGAAAGAAATTTGAATGTTATTTATGATGGAGTAATTGAAGGAAGAAAAGTATATGGAAACATTATAAAATACATGAAAATGGCATTAAGTTCAGACTTTGGAGATGTATTTAGTATAATGATAGCAAGCATTTTTCTACCATTTTTACCATTACTACCAATTCAAATGTTAATACAAGACTTCATATATGATTTTTCACAAATAGGAATACCATATGATAATGTTGATGAAGAATTTTTGAGAAAACCTAAAAAATGGAATACAAAAGGAATATCAAAATTCATGCAAGTTATGGGAATAACAAGTTCATTAATAGATGTAATTTCATTCATTATATTCTGGTTTATTTTGGGATACAATGGAATAGAAAAACAAGCATATTTCCAAACAGCATGGTTCGTAACATGTTTAATAACAGAATTAATGATAATCTATAATGTAAGAACAAGTAAAAAGCCATTTATAGAGTCAAATGCTTCAAAGAAATTAATGATACTGACATTGTTTTCCGGAATATTAACAATTATAACTCCAATTATATTACATGGTGTGAAATCATTTAATTTTGTAATTTTACCACCAGTATATTATTTATATTTGGTAGGATTGGTCTTTGGATATTTTGTTATAGTTAGCTTTATAAAGAAAGCATACATAAAGAAATATCATGAATGGTTGTAATTAAGTAGTTACCAGTGGGGACACCCCTAAGTGGTTAAAAAAGTTACCAGTAGGGACACCCTTTAATGGTAAAAAGTATATTAAAAATGTTAATTTAATTAATATGTATTCAACTATATTTATTAATTAATTATTTTAAATACTAGGTTTTTACCATTAAAGGGTGTCCCTACTGGTAACTTTTTTAACCACTTAGGGGTGTCCCTACTGGTAACTACTAATAAATTTTATTGTTAGCCTTGACAAACATATACATATATATTATAATGTTAACCAAAGTTAACAAAGATGTAAAAAGGAGAAGTACATGATAACTAAATCTCTAGAAGAATATTTAAAAACAATGTATGTACTCAAAAAACAAAATGGAAATATTAGAGTAACAGATATTGCCAACAAAATGAATTGTTCAAAACCAAGTGTAAATAAAGCCCTAAATAATTTAAAAGAAGAAAAACTAATAAATTATGAAACTTATGGAACAATAGAATTAACAGAAGATGGAGAAAATCTAGCTCAAAAAATATTAGAAACATATGATATAGTTTATATATTTTTAAAAGAAGTTTTAAATTTAGAAGAAGAACAAGCTAAAACTGAGGCTGAAAGAATAAAGTCAGTTATTGAAGATGATACAACAAACAAATTGGCTAAATATGTTCATAAGGTTTTGGGGTTAAAGAGTTTGGATTGTAATTATGATATAAATCAAGAAAAATGTAGATGTTGTATTAAAAGAACATCAAAAGCAAGAAAGGAATAAGAAAATGAGTGACAAATTATTAGAAATAAAAGATTTACATGTTAACGCAGGAGAAAAAGAAATTTTAAAAGGATTAAATCTAAATATCAAAAAAGGAGAGGTTCATGTAATAATGGGACCAAATGGTGCTGGAAAATCAACACTTGCAAATGTTATCTTAAATAATCCACAATATACAAAAAAAAGTGGGTCAGTAGAATTTGAAGGTGAAAATATAAATGATTTAAGCACAGACCAAATTGCTAAAAAAGGAATCTTTATGTCATTTCAATTACCAGAAGAAATACCCGGAATTTCAACAATGAATTTCTTAAAATACGCCAAAAACAAAGTGACAGAGAAACCAGTTAAAATATTTGAATTTAAAGATACTGTAAAAAAATATTCAGAAGAATTAAGTATGAATCCAAAATTAATTGAAAGAAATTTAAATGTTGGTTTTTCTGGTGGAGAGAAAAAGAAAAATGAAATTTTACAAATGCTTGTATTAAATCCAAAACTTGCAATATTAGATGAAACAGATTCAGGTCTTGATGTAGATGCTATTAAAATTGTTTCAAAAGGTATTGAAATGTTTAAAAATGATGATAATGGAGTGTTGATTATTACTCATAATACAAGAATATTAAACCATTTAAAAGTTGATTATGTGCATGTTTTAGTAAATGGACAAATTGTTAAAACTTCAACTGCTGAATTAGCTGAAGAAATTGAAGAAACTGGATATGCACAATATAAAAAATAAAGGAAGGAAAAACTAATGGCTAAAACTCAAATAGATGAAATAAATAGAAATATATATGACATAAAAAATCAAGATGACTATGAATTCAAGATGCAAAAAGGTTTAAACAGAGAAATAGTAGAAGAAATATCAAAAAGAAAAAATGAACCAGATTGGATGTTAGAAATAAGACTAAAAGCATTAGAAACATACGAAAAGTTAGAACTTCCAACATGGGGACCAGATTTGTCAGAATTAAAAATGGATAAAATAGCAACATATGTAAAACCAAAAACAAATTTAAATAGTTCATGGGAAGATGTGCCAGAAGAAATAAAAGACACATTTGATAAATTAGGAATACCAGAAGCAGAAAAAACATCATTAGCGGGAGTTGGAGCACAATATGATTCAGAAGTTGTATATCATAGTATGAAAGAAGATTTAATAAAACAAGGGGTAATTTATACAGACATGGAATCAGCTGTAAGAGATTATCCTGAAATAGTAAAAGAACACTTTATGAAATGTGTTCCAATAAGTGACCATAAATTTGTCGCATTACATGCAGCTGTATGGTCAGGAGGTTCATTTGTATATGTACCCAAAGGAGTGAAGTTAGATATTCCATTACAATCATATTTTAGACTAAATTCACCAGAATCAGGTCAATTTGAACACACATTAATAATAGTAGATGAAGGTGCAAGTCTACACTTTATAGAAGGATGTTCTGCTCCTAAATATAATAAAGTAAATTTGCATGCAGGATGTGTTGAGTTATATGTAAAAGACAATGCATATTTAAGATATTCAACAATAGAAAATTGGTCAAAAAATATGATGAACTTAAATACTAAAAAGGCAATTGTAGGAAAAAATGCACAAATAGACTGGGTAACAGGTTCATTTGGGTCAAAAGTATCTATGTTATATCCAATGAGTATATTAAATGGTGAAAATGCAAAAACAGAATATACTGGAATTACATTTGCAGGTGGAGGACAAGACCTAGATACAGGATTTAAAGTAATTCATAATGCACCAAATACATCATCAGTAGTAAATTCAAAATCAATTTCTAAAGATGGTGGAGCATGTACTTATAGAGCATTAGTAAGAATAAATGAGAATGCCAAAAATTCAAAATGTAGTGTAAGTTGTGAATCACTTATGTTAGACGATATTTCAAGATCTGATACAATACCTGTTAATGACATTAGAACAGATGAAGTAGAATTTTCACATGAAGCTAAAATAGGAAAAATCAGTGATAAAGCAATATTTTATTTAATGTCAAGAGGGTTATCAGAAGAAGATGCAAAAGCAATGATTGTAAGAGGATTTGCATATCCAATTTCAAAAGAATTGCCAGTAGAATATGCAGTTGAAATGAACAATTTAATAAATCTAGAGTTAGAGGGGGCAATTGGATAATGGAGAAATTAAAAGTAAATGATACACCAGTTAGAACAGCAAGAAATTTTAAGATAAATAATATAGAAGTTGAACTTGATTTGCCAGAAAAGATTGCTGAATTTAAAAATGTAGAGATTATTAATGACAAAAGTATTATAGATATTGATGTTTCAAATACACCACTAACTTATGGTACAGGAAAAATTTTAGAAGAATTAAATTATGAAACTGCAAATAGCAAAATAAAAATACAAACAAGCAACAAAAAAGAAAATATTAGAATAAGATATAATTTTGATGATAATAATTTGAATTTAATAAATCAAATAGAAATAGTTGCAAATGGTGATACAAATGTAATTATTGAATATAAATCTCAAACATCACAAAAATGTTTACACAATGGTATCATTAGAGCAATTGCAAATGAAAATGCAAAACTTAATGTAACAATTGTAAATCTATTAAATGAAAATTCTGATAATTTTGAAGCAATAGAAAATAGATTAGAAAAAAATTCAAAAGTGAATTATACAATTATTGATATTGGTGGAAAAACTAGCATTTCTAATTATTATTCAAACATAATTGGAGAAAATGCAGATAATGATTTGAAATCAATCTATTTAGGTATTGGTGAACAAAGAAAAGATATTAATTATATTGCAGAATTAAGAGGAACAAAAACTAATATAGATATTGATGTACAAGGAGCTTTAAAAGACAAAGCTAAGAAGAACTTTAAAGGAACTATTGATTTCAAAAAAGGTTCTAAAAAAGCAAAAGGAAATGAAAATGAATATTGTATGCTTTTATCTGATAAGGCTAAATCTATTGCATTACCAATGCTTTTATGTACTGAAGAAGATGTAGAAGGTAATCATTCAACTGCTTCTGGAAAAGTTGATGAAAAACAGTTATTTTACATTATGACTAGAGGTATTAGTTATAAAGAAGCTGTTAAATTAATTGTTAAATCTAAGTTTAATAAGATTATTGAAAGAATTACTGATGAAGAATTGAAAAATGAGATTCTAAGTGAGATTGATAAGAGATTAGATTAAAAATTATGGAGATTATATGAAAACAGAGAATTTAAATAAAGAGGAACTACAAAATTTACTATTTAAAAGTAAAGTCATAGGTCAAGGGTCTTATGGATTAATAGTAGAATATGACGATAATACTTTATTGAAAATTTACTATAAAGATATTTTTGAAACATACAATTCTAGAAATATTGCTAAAATAGATGAAGAGATTAATAATAGAATAGAAGTAGAAAATCAAATGATTAAAATGAAGATATTAGATAAAAAAAGAATACAAATTATTGAGGAAAAAATACAGCAATTACAACAAACTCAATCAAGAACATTAATAAAAGGAACTGCAATATATCAAGGATATCCTATAGGTGTTTTTCTTGAAAATTATAAAGGATATGATAAGCTGGGAACCGTTTTTTTAGACTTACATAAGAATGAACAAAAATTGATTTTGGATAAGAGTGCAAGTCTTTTGGCAGATTTATATAAAAATGGAATTATTCCAAGGGATATAAAAGAAGATAATATATTAGTTAGAAAAAATGACCTTGATGTAAAGTTAATTGATTTAGATGATATTGAAACAAGGTATGAAGATCAAGATTATTTACAAGAATATCCGTATATAAGGAAAGATGCAGTAGAAGCATTTGAAAAGATGAAAAAAAGATTATTAAAAAAAGAGATTGTTTTTGAAAGATAGGTTACAAATAAATGTAAAATAAAAAGAAAGGATTTCTAAATGAAAGTAGAAGAAATAAAAAAAGATTTTCCATTATTAGAAAATCGAGATATAGCATATTTAGACAGTGGAGCAACAACACAAAAACCAGTACAAGTAATAAAAGCAGTAGAAGAGTTTTATGAAAAAAACAATGCAAATCCACATAGAGGAGCATATTCTTTAAGCATAGAAGCAACTGAAGAATATGAAAACACAAGGACAAAAATTGCAGAATTTATAAATGCAAAACATAGAGAAGAAATAATATTTTCAAAAAATGCAACAGAAAGTTTAAATTTAATTGCATATTCATATGGAATGGACAACTTAAAAAAAGATGACGAAGTAGTGATTTCTATAATGGAACACCATTCAAATTTAGTACCATGGCAAAAAATGACAAAAGCAACAGGAAGTAAATTAAACTATATGTACATTAACGAAAATTTCGAACTTTCAGACGAAGAAATTGAAAATAAAATTACAGATAAAACAAAAATAGTTGGAATTACTCATATTTCAAATGTTTTAGGAACAATAAATAATGTAAAGAAAATTATAAAATATGCACATAAAAAAGGTGCTATTGTAGTTGTAGATGCATCACAAAGCATTCCACATATGAAAATAGATGTACAAGATTTAGATGCAGATTTTCTAGTATTTTCAGGACACAAAATGTTAGCACCTTTAGGAATAGGTGTATTATATGGAAAAAGAGAAATTCTAAACAAAATGACACCATTTCTAATGGGTGGAGACATGATAGAATATGTTTATGAACAAGATACAACATTTGCTCCATTGCCAAATAAATTTGAAGCAGGAACACAAAATGTAGAAGGAGTTATTGGGTTAGGTGCAGCAATTGATTATATTCAAAAAATTGGGTATGATAAAATACAAGAACTTGAAAATGATGTAGTATCATATGCAAGACAAGAATTAGCCAAATTAGATTACTTAACATTATATTTAACTTCAAATGTTGAAAATCATTCAGGAGTAATTTCGTTTAACATAAAAGGAGTGCATCCACATGATGTTGCAAGTATTTTAGATTCAGAAAATGTTTGTGTACGTTCAGGAAATCATTGTGCACAGCCACTTATGAGATTTTTAGGGATTGATTCAACATGCAGAGCAAGTTTCTATTTTTACAATACAAGAGAAGATGTAGATAGACTTGTTAATGCTTTGGACAAAGCATATGATATGTTTAAGAAGTTTATAAAATAAAATATTATTCTATAGCAAATTACGAAAAAATGTTTGATAAAATATTGACAATTACTACCAGTAATGATATAATCCATATAGTGTGTTTAAATAGATGAGTGCCGAATTCTGGCATAAGTGCATAGATTGGTGAGTAACTGATTATGCTATATGCTTGCTAATCTATGCATTTATGCTAATTAAAGCTTAAATGTAAATTACAAAAGAAGGAGGTGTCTCTACTATGGAATTAATAGAGCATCTATTGATGAAATTAATTTCTTTTGGAGGAATAGGATTTTTGATACATATTTGTTCTAGAAACAAGTACATATTCAAATATAGTTCTGAGAAAAGAAAAATTGAGATTTACCCAAACGAGGATAAATCTCATAACAAAACACACTTAGATGAAGAGGTCTAACCTCTTTATCTTTTTATAAATATATATTAACACATCAAAAAAAATATGTCAAGAAAGAAAGGTAAAATGATGGAAGATTTAACAGATGTATATAATGATTTAATAATGGAACATAGTATGAATTCATATAACAAGAAAAAGTTAGAAGGAGCAGATTATTCAGAAATAGGACATAATCCAAACTGTGGAGATGAAATAACATTAGAATTAAAATTAGATGGAGATAAAATAGAAGATATGGCATTCACAGGACATGGTTGTGCAATTTCACAAGCTTCAACTTCAATAATGATAGATACATTAAGAGGCAAAACAATAGAAGAAGCAAGAGAAATTATAAAAACATTTATAGAAATGATAAAAAGAGAAATATCTGATGAAGAACAATTAAAAAAATTAGAAGATGCTATTGCATTTAAAAATGTATCAAATATGCCAGCAAGAGTTAAATGTGCATTGCTTGCATGGCATACGTTAGATGATATGATAAAAAATTTATAAAAATTGGCACTCTCTTATTGACATTGCTAAAATATAGATATATAATAGGCAATAGCAAAGGAGAGTGTATTTATTATGGAAACAAAACAATTTAAAGCAGAATCTAAAAGACTATTAGATTTAATGATAAATTCAATATATACAAATAAGGAGATTTTTCTAAGAGAGTTGATTTCAAATGCAAGTGATGCAATAGATAAACTAGCATATCGTTCATTAACAGATCAAAATTTAGATATTGACACATCAAAACTAGAAATCAAAATAGAAGTAGATAAAGATAAAAGACAAATTATCATAAAAGATAATGGATGTGGAATGACAGAACAAGAACTTGAAAACAATTTAGGAACAATTGCTCAAAGTGGATCATTAGCATTTAAAGAAGCTAATGAGAAAAAGGAAGACATTGATATAATAGGACAATTTGGTGTAGGATTTTATTCTGCATTTATGGTAAGTGACAAAGTAACGGTTGAAAGCAAATCAGTTGATGAAGCACAAGCACATAAATGGGAATCAACAGGAGCAGAAGGTTATACAATAGAGCCATGTGATAAACAAGATGTAGGCACAACAATAACATTACACATAAAAGAAGACAATGAGGATGAAAAATATAGCGAATTCTTAGAACAATATAAAATTCAAGAATTAATTAAAAGATATTCAGATTATATAAGACATCCAATAAAAATGGACATTGAGCATAAACATAAAAAAGAAGGAACAGAAGATGAATATGAAACACATGTAGAAACAGAAACTATAAATAGTATGATTCCTATTTGGAAAAAAGAAAAAAGCAAGGTAACAAAGGAAGAATACAATAGTTTTTATACAGAAAAATTTAATGACTTTATGCCACCATTAAAAGTAATTCATTCATCAGTAGAAGGTCAATTCACATATAATGCATTATTATATATACCATCACATTTACCATATGATTACTATTCACAAGAATATGAAAAAGGACTTCAATTATATTCAAATGGTGTACTTATAATGAATAAATGTAGTGAACTTTTACCAGATTACTTTGGCTTTGTAAAAGGATTAGTTGACAGTCCAGATTTATCTTTAAATATTTCAAGAGAAATGTTACAACATGACAGACAACTAAAAATTATAGCAAAAAATCTTGAAAACAAGATAAAATCAGAATTACAGAATATGTTAAAAAATGATAGAGAAGAATACGAAAAATTCTTCAATACATTTGGAATGCAATTAAAATATGGAACATATAACAATTATGGAATGGACAAAGACAAATTAAAAGACTTATTAATGTTCTATTCTTCAACAGAAAAAAAACTTGTAACATTAGGTGAGTATGTTTCAAGAATGAAAGAAGGACAAGATACTATTTATTATGCTTCTGGTGAATCAGTAGATAAAATTGATATGTTACCACAGGTAGATGGAATAAAAGATAAAGAGTATGAAATCTTGTATTTAACTGAAAATGTTGACGAATTTGTAATGCAAGTATTACAAGAATATGAAGGAAAGAAATTTGCTAATGTATGTGCAGATAATATAGATTTAGAATCTAAAGAAGAAAAAGAGGAATTAGAAAAAGTTAATGAAGAGAATAAATCTATGTTTGAAGTTATGAAAGAAGCTATAAATTCAGAAGTTCAAAATATAAGATTTACACATAAATTAAAAAATCATCCAGTTTGTTTAACAAGTGAAGGAGCAGTTTCTATAGGTATGGAGAAAACATTAAATGCAATGCCTAATAATAATGAAAATATTAAAGCACAAACAATTCTAGAAATTAATGAAAATCATCCAATTGTAAATAAATTAAAAGATTTATATGAAAAGGATAAAGATGGACTAAAAGATTATACAAAAGTTTTATATTCTCAAGCAAGATTAATTGAAGGATTACCTATTGAAAATCCTACAGAAATTAGTAACTTGATTTGTAATTTAATATCAAAATAAATTCAAAGAATACGTCATTGGTGGCGTATTCTTGTTTTTTTCATAAGATATATAAATGGAGGTATTGAATATGAAAAAAATATTAGAAGTAAAAAATATTTGCAAAACATACCAAGCACAAAATGGAGAAATTGAAGCACTAAAAAATATAAGTTTTGATGTAAAAGAAGGAGAATACGTAAGTATAATAGGACCAAGCGGCTGTGGAAAGTCAACATTATTATCAATAATTTCTGGACTTGAAAGTAAAACATCAGGAGAAATTTATATAAATGGAAAGATTGGATATATGTTGCAAAAAGACAATCTCTTAGAATGGAGAACAATATATAAAAATGTGTTATTAGGTTTAGAAATTCAAAATGATAATACAGCAGAAAATAGAGAATATGTAGAAGAATTATTAAAAAAATATGGACTGTACGAGTTTAAAGATAAATATCCTACACAACTTTCTGGTGGTATGAGACAAAGAGCTGCTCTTATTAGAACTCTTGCAATTCGTCCTAATATTTTATTGTTAGACGAGGCTTTTTCTGCTTTGGATTATCAAACTAGACTAATGGTTACTGAAGATATTTTTAAGATTCTAAAAGCTGAAAATATTACTGCTTTGATGGTGACACACGATATATCAGAAGGTAGATTTCAAAGTAGACAGTATGTGTGATAAAAAAAATTTGAATGTATAAAAAATATATAAATTTCAGAGTTTGAAAGAATTTTGAAAAATATTTTTAACTATTGACAAAAACAAACGTTTGTCGTAAAATTATAATAGATATTTAAAAGGTAATCAGATAGAAAATAAACTTTGAAGGGAGTTTTACATAATGGACAATGAATTAAATGAGCGAAATAATTTTATAATGTATACAACAGATGATGGACAAGTTGACATTGAAGTGAGATTAGAAGAAGAAAATGTATGGCTTACTCAAAAATCAATGGCCGAATTATTTGAAACAACTAGAAACAATATAACAATGCATATAAAAAATATTTTTGAAGATGGAGAACTACAAGAAAAAACAGTTAGTAAGGATTCCTTACTAACTGCTAAAGACAGAAAAAACTATAAAACAAAATTTTATAATTTGGATTTAATTATAGCAGTGGGATATAGAGTCAAATCAGTTCGAGGCACGCAATTTAGAATATGGGCAAATAAATTAATTAAAGAATATCTAATAAAAGGGTATAACCTTAATGTTAAAAGATTCAAAAACAATGGAGGAGGAACGTACTTTGAAGAGGTTTTAGAAAAAATTAGAGATATACGTTCATCAGAAAAAGTATTTTGGAGAAAAATATTAGATATTTATGCTACAAGTGTAGATTATGATGCTAAAAATGAGCAAACAAGAGAATTTTTCAAAACAGTTCAAAACAAAATGCACTATGCCGTTCATGGTAACACAGCAGCAGAAGTAATATTTAATAGAGTGGATAGCAAAAAAGAAAATATAGGATTAACAAACTTTAAAGGAAATATGCCTACAAGAGCAGAAACAGAAATTGCTAAAAATTATTTGAGTGAAAAAGAATTGGATTTATTAAATAGAATGGTGTCAGCATATTTAGATGTTGCAGAGATTAATGCTTTAAATATGCATGCGATGACAATGAAAGACTGGGTAAAAGAACTAAATGGATTTTTAACTATGACTCATAAAGATATATTAGAAGGAGCTGGGACAATATCTCATGAAAAAGCATTAGAGAAAGCACATAAAGAATATGATAAATATATGAGAAATCATTTAACACAAGCAGAAAAAGATTATCTAGAAATAATGGGAGAAGATATAAAGAAGTTGAAGTAATGATAGATTAGAAAAGTTTAAAAAGCAATTAGAAGATAATGATGATTGGAGTAAAAATAAAATTTATGAATATATTATAAAGTAGTATTAAAGGGGGAAAACACATGCAAGATGTAATGAATTCATTAATAATAGAAATATTTTTAAAAAACCCATTATTTTGGATAGTTATAATAGTAGGAATAACATGTTTATTATTTTATAAACAAATAGTAGGTAGAGCTGGTGAATATTGGACAAAAAAAGAATTAAAGAAATTAGGAAAAGGGTATTTAATTATAAATGATTTAATGATTAGAACGGAAGATAAGAAAACACATCAAATAGATCATGTTGTTATTTCTAAATTTGGGATATTTGTAATAGAAACAAAACAATATGATGGTTATATAACCGGAAATGATTATGACAAGAAATGGTGTATGAAAGCAGGAAAAAACAGATTGTATATAAATAATCCTGTACATCAAAATTATGGACATATAAAAGCTTTGCAAGAAGTTTTGAAGTTAAACGAAAAAAAATTTATATCAATAATTTGTATGTCGGGTAATGCAAAATTGAAAATTAAATCTAATAAGGTGGTTAAAGTAAATGATGTAATAAATAAAATAAAATCATATCAAAATATATTGATAGACAATTGTGAGGAAATTTATGATGAATTAAGAAACATTAATATTACAGATAGAAAGCAAAGAAATCAACACAACAGAGAGGTAAAAAGCACTAAAAGAAAATAAATAGAAATCAAAAAGTGAGATGAAAAATTTATAATACATTTTAATAGTTTTAATTGATATTACGTGTGGGCTAAAAATGTCCAAATCTTTGAGTAAAATAAATTTCTGAATTGGACATTTTTTATAATCAGAAAAAGTAGTAATACCAATGCTTTTGAACAAAATGGATGACATATTTTACTAACTAGGGTAGGTGTGTGATAGTGAAAACTATCGCATAGCTACCCTAGAACTATTTATGAACAGATACGGACATACTAAAAAAATCAAAAATAAATTTTAATATAAGAGAGAATTTTTATAAGAAAACAGATGTATATATAGTATAGGGAGAGTGAATTAATATGAGTGAAACTTTCAAAATCAATATATACTTCGATGAAAGAGGTGAAGAATTAGAGGGAGTAATAAAACACTTAATAATTAATATCTTAAAGAAAGATATTTTTGAGCATTAAAATTTTGCTCTAAATAAGATATAATAAAAATTAAATTCAAATTGTTTTTATCAAGCATAGAAGGGAGGAACAATGCTTGAACAAATAGAAAAAACAATATATAAGGTAGCAATTTATATAAGGCTATCAAAAGAAGATGTAGATAGAGGATATGATGAAAGTGAAAGTATAAAAAATCAAAGAACATTACTAACAGAATATGTGCAAAAATTAGGATGGAAGTACCAATTAATAGATACATATATAGATCAAGGTTTTACTGGAACAAATTTTAATAGACCAGATTTTCAAAGAATGGTAAGAGATATAGAAAATGGAAAAATTAATATGGTTGTAACAAAAGATTTATCTCGTTTAGGTCGTGATTATATAGAAACAGGAGAATATATAGAAAAATGGTTTCCAGGAAATAATGTAAGATATGTTTCTGTAACAGATGGGATAGACACTTTTGAAGCATCAAATGGTAATAATGATATAGCACCATTTAAATCAATATTAAATGATATGTATTCTAAAGATTTATCAAAGAAAATTAGAACAGCACTTCACACTATGCAAAAACAGGGGAAATGGGTAGGAGGAAAAACGCCACTTGGATACGCAAAAGACTTAACAGATAAAAATAAATTAATAATTTATGAGCCAGAGGCTCAAATCGTAAGGAATATTTTTAATATGGCATTTACAGGAAATCAAGTTGGGGTAATAAGAGACTACTTAAATAGTAATAACATTCTAACTGCTAATAAATCAAGATATAATAAAGATACATTCTGGGAAAATAAAACTGTAAAAAACATATTAAAAAATAAAGTTTATATAGGTACAACTGTACAAAATAAAAGAAGTAGAATAAGTTATAAAAATAGAAAAATTAAAACAAATCCCGAAGAAAAATGGATAGAAGTAGAAAATACACATGAACCAATAATAGATAAAAAAATATTTGATGCTGTTCAAAAAATGGTAATAGTTCAAAACTATAATAGAAATGAAAAGAAAAATATGTTTTTATTAGATGGTTTACTTTTTTGTTATGAATGCAAACACAAAATAGGAGTAAGAGGAAAAAAGAATGGTAACTATTATATGGTATGTAACAATTATCGAAGAAATTCAAAATTAAAACTTTGCACATCACATGGTTTTAGCTATTCTAATTTAGAGGAAACTATAATTAGTTATATTAAAAATTTATTTCAAAAAATAGATAGTGAAAAAATAGAATTAGAAGTAAAAAAAGGAATGACAAAATATGATTATGGAAAAATACTTCAAAAACTAGAGAAAGAGATAAAATTAATAAATAACAATATTGATCAAATGTATGTTGATAAATTAAATAATAAAATAAGTGAAGAAATGTATGAAAGGTTATTTTCGAAATTAAAAAATGAAATAAAGCAAAAAGAAAACGAATACATAGAAATAAAAAAACAAAAAGAAGAAGCAAAACAAGATGATACCGAAAAAATAAAAAGTGTTGTACAGAATTTTCTAAGTCTAAATAAACCAACATCAGAAATTATGAAAGTAATTATTAATAAAATTGAAATTCATCAAGATAAACAAGTTGATTTGTATTTTAATTTTAAACAATTAAATAACTTAAAAGAAAAAATATAGGGCTAATTTAATGTTAAATATTAGATTAGTCAAAAGTAAAGATTAAAACTGCCTATTTTAAAATCAACCAGAAGCAATAAGTATGTCAGACAGAGTAATAGTATTATCAGAAAGACCTGCAACAGCAAAAAGTATATACAATATAGATTTTGAAATGGAAAATAGAACTCCACTAAATTGTAGAGAGAATCCTAAATTTAGTCAATATTTCAATTTAATGTGGAAAGAACTTGGAGAAAAAAGCATATAAAAGTAGAAAAAACTGATAAAAATCTGAAACAAATTATAATATATATTGAAATTCTTAGTATATTGTAATATAGTAGAGAACGAGGTGTCACAATGGAAAAAAGAGATTTATACAATAGATATAAAGAGAATACGAAATTTACAATATTAAAGGAACAAGAAACACCAGATAATTACTATACATTAGTTGTAACAGTGTTAATTCAAAATTCAAAAGATGAGATATTAATACAAAAAAGAAGTAAACAAAAAGGTGGAGAATATGGACTTACATCTGGTCATCCAAAATCAGGAGAAAATAGTTTAACTGGTATTATATCTGAAATAAAAGAAGAGTTAGGAATGGAAGCGAAACCACAAGAGCTACAATTGATGTATTCTACCAGAGATGATATTAATAGATGTTTTTATGATTTATATTATTTAAAAAAAGACTATAATAAAGAAAGAATGTTATTACAGAAAGAAGAAGTAGAAAAAGTTTATTGGTTTCCAGAAGAAAAAGTTAAGGAATTATGTTCTAAAGGAGAATTTAAAGAAAGTCATATAGAAGCATTTGAAATTTTAATGAAAAAAATAAATGGAAAATATTGACAAATATAAAATATAGATATAAAATGGAAAAAACTGGAATAGGAGGACAGAGATTATGCCTATGGTTGCTCAATGGGATATAAATGATGACTGTAATCTTAATTGCAAACATTGTAGAGTTTTAGAAAAAAATACAAAGGAAAAAGAATTAACATTAAAAGAAGCAAAAAGTTTGTTATCCCAATTGTATTATTGCGGTACAACCAAACTAAATCTTTCAGGAGGAGAACCATTTTTAAGAAAAGATATATTTCAAATATTAGATTATGCCACAAAATTTGAAGATATTGTAATAACAACAAATTGTACATTGATAAATGAAGAAGTAGCAAAAAAATTAGCTCAATATCCAAATGTAAGATTATCTATAAGCATAGATGGAATGGAAAAAATACATGATCAATTTAGAGGGCGAAAAGGAACATTCCAAAAAGTAATTAATACTTTACCAATATTAAAAGAAAATGGAATTAAATTCTCAATAAGATATACACTAACAAAAGATACAATAAAAGATGCAAAAGATGTGCTAAAATTAGCCAGTAAGAATGGAGCAGAAGAATTTAATACAAGAAGGGTTATATTAACTGGAAATGCAAGTGAAGATTTGATGATATCTAATGGAGAGTATAAAAATATAATTAAAGAATTGATAAAAGAATGTAAGAAATTAAATATTAAATTTAGAACAGGAGATCCATTGCTAATTCCAATATTTCCAAAGATATTTGGAATAGATTTAAAAGAAGCAAGTCAGTATTATGCGGGATGTGAAGCAGGTGATGAGATTATATATATTGATTTTAAGGGAAATGTAGGAGCTTGTTCTTATATTCCTGTATTTGCAGACAACATAAAAGATAAATCATTAGATGAAATCTTAGAAAAAAACAAATTATTTGTTACATTAAAAGAACATAAAGAAAATTTAAAAGGAAAATGCCAAAAATGTACATATAAAATGATATGTGGTGGATGTAGAGCTACAGCATTAGCATTAAAAAAGTCATTAATAGAAGAGGATCCATTATGCTTATTGTAGTTATTAATATTGCAAATTTTTGCAATACATATAAATTCATTAGGTTTATTACCTAGAAAGGAGCTCAAAATGAAAAAAGAAGTAATGAAAACAGAGGTAAAAAACAAACAAATAAATCAAGTAAAAAAAGAAACAAATAATAAAAAGAAAATACTTACATGTAGAATGTGCGGATAAGATATTTGGAAAAGGTGGCAATTTTATTTAAGCCATCTTTTCTTGTATAGAAAGGATTGATTTGAATGAGCATATTTCCCAAAAGATTAATAAAAGGTATGGATAGTTTTACAACATTTCATATGAAGATTTGTAACAATTCAGATGAAGAAGTTGATGGAAAAATCAAGTATAAAGTAATTATGCCAGATGGAAATGCTGATGAAATTGATTTAAACAGAATAGAAAAAATTGAAGCAAAATCAGAATTAAATAGATATGATAAATATTACATAAAAGAAAATTTTCCAATTGGAAGGTATTTTGTTGATGGTACATTTTGGTGGGATGGTACGAATATATTATCAGAGACAAACAAAAATGATTTTTTTGATGTAGTAGAAGGAGAGTAGCATGAGAAAAATAGATGGATTAAAATTTTTACAAAAAAATTTTCCAGATTTAACAGTTGATTGTTTATTTGTAGATAAAGTAGAAAATTTAGATGAAAAACAGTTAGAGAAGAGCAGATTATGGAGAGTAAGAGGAGGTCGTACAATAGGTTCTGAATTAAATTTACCACAAGGTACTTTTTCAGATAAAAAGGAATTAAAAAAATTTATGAAAGAACAAAAACAAAAAGATAGAAATATGGAATTTGTAATACATAGAGTATCACCAGAGTATTTTTCTGCACCTTTTGTAGGAACTTTAGCAGTATATAATAAAGGTGATAGACCGGGAATAAAAATTGAATTACAAAAAGTTACAAAAGAACTAGTTGATTCAATTGATAAAGGAAAAAGACCAAGAGATTGGGAAGCAAGCCTGATATTTGACTATGAATTTTTAAATAAAGCTCCAAAAGTTTTCAAAAAATCATCTAGTTTAAATATGGATTTTTTGAAATATCCTATTGTTATTATTCATGAGATTGGAGAGCAGATTTTTGACTTATATGAAAAAAACGGACGAGAAGAGGAAACTTATACAAGATTTAATATTTATGATTTAGGACAAGTTCTTTTAGATGACCATAGAAGTAAAGAGTCTTTTATGGAAAAATATAAATTTACTCCTTCTCCTGTTATTGGTTCAGAAATCCAGAAAAGTAAATCGATAGATATAGAACAGGAATTATAGAAATTAAGTAGTGTAAACTATACAGCTTTCATTATATTTTATTTATATCACATAAAAATCAGTTTTACATAAAATATAACAAGATTATAAATGCAAAATCGAAAGTGATGTGATAATTATGAATAAGAAAGAAATAATTTCTAATGAGCGAAAAAAATACTTAAGAAAAATTAAAATAAGAAAAGCTGAAATATTAATTACACAAATACTCATAGTGATAGTATTTATAGCATTATGGGAAATACTTGCAAGAAAAGGAATAATAGATAGTTTTATAGCTAGTCAGCCATCTAGAATAGTAAAAACATTTATGAATTTATCATCAAATAATTTATTAGAGCACTTAAAAATTACATGTGAAGAGACATTAATAGGATTTGGATTAGGTAGCATTGCTGGAGTTATAATTGCAATAATATTATGGTGGTCTCCATTTATTTCTAAAGTATCAGAACCATTTTTAGTGGTTTTAAATAGTTTACCTAAAATTGCACTTGGTCCTGTAATTATAATTTGGGTTGGAGCTGGTATGCCTGCAATAATAGTAATGGCATTAGCGATTGCACTAATTGTAACAATACTTGAAATTTTAAACGGATTCTTATACACAGATAAAGAAAAAATAAAGATGGCAAAAACATTTAATGCAAATAAAATTCAAATACTAACTAAAATTGTAATTCCTTCAAATATTCCAACATTTTTTAACAGTTTAAAGGTAAATATAGGTTTATCTTTAGTAGGGGTAATATCAGGAGAATTTCTTGTGTCAAAAGGAGGTCTTGGATATTTGATTGTATATGGAGGGCAGGTTTTTCAACTTGATTTAGTAATGACAAGTGTCATAATTCTTGCTGTTGTTGCAGCTATTATGTATCAGAGTATAGTGTTCTTAGAAAGGAAATTTGTTAAATAGAAGAATGTTTTACTTTAATAAATCTACATAAAATAGTTCGCATAAAAAACAGGATGGTATTTTCCATCCTGATAATTTATATACTAGGAAAGTTCTCTGAACATCCTAGTAAAATTTTTTAATAAGTACAAAAGTTATTAATGTCCGCTTTTGTTCTTTATAGAATAAGCTAATATTTGAAAAAAACATTATTTTTTTTTCTGCTTTACTTTTTTGTTTTTAGGAACTATGATATTTTGAGGCTTTTTTTCTTGAATTTTTGGTTTGGCAGCTGTAATGTGTTCATAAACAGGTGAAATATCTAAATTAGAACCATCACCACTAATAATATTAATTTCTTTGTTATCTTCTTTTTTATCTGACATATTTGACTCTCCTTATAAACTTTTTTTGATTTTACCATAAAAGTATAAAATTGTAAATATAAAATTTAAAAATTGACAAATTTACATAATTGATATATAATATATATTGATAAGAGGTCAAGAACCTATTTTATAAATAACTTACAACATAAGGAGGATAACAATATGATGAGTAAAGAGAGCCTTGGAATCAGAACACTGAAAATGGCAATGAAAAAGGAAGAAATAGTTGAAATAGTTAAGAAAAGGGAGGCTGAAGCATCAAGAAAATATGAAAGTGCAATGCGAATGTTCAAAGAAGTTGAAAAGAAATTAGAAGAAGGAAAATTCTTTGCTGAGAAGAGTGACTTGAATGGAGATCATATTATTACAGTAATGCTTGATAAAGAGGTACAGGCATATGATAGCGAAATTGAAGAATATTTAAAAAAAATATTTACACAGGAGAATTTTGAATCCGCTGCATATTCAGGAAGAAAAGTTATCCTTGTATTGAAGGAATAAAAGTAAATGTAAAAAATAACAGGACAGCAAATGCTGTCTTGTTATTTTTGGCATAAAAATTTAAGAAATGACTAAAATTAATTAAAATAAAATATTGAAAATTGGAAACAATATTGATAAAATATGAACAGAAAATAAATTGCAAATAAAAATGCAATTATAATGTCAAAATTTACTGGCAATAATTGTCAGAATGGAGGTTATTATGGAAAGAAAAGTAAAAGTTGTACAATATGGAGTAGGCAAAATGAGTTTATACACAATGAGATATGTGTATGAAAAAGGAGCAGAAATAGTAGGAGCAATCGATGTAAATCCAAATGTAATAGGAAAAGACATTGGCGAAATATTGGGAACAGAAAACAAAGGGGTTGTTGTAACAAGTGCAGAAAATGCAAGAGAAATGTTAGAACAAGTAAAACCAGACATAGCTATAGTAACAACAATGAGTTTAATTAAAGATGTAGAAGATCCATTATTATTATGTGCAGAACTTGGAATAAATGCAATTACAACATGTGAAGAAGCATTTTATCCTGAAAATTCGAACCCAAGTGTAACAAATAAAATAGATGAACTAGCAAAAAAGAATAATTGCACAATTACTGGAAGTGGATATCAAGACATATATTGGGGACAGTTAATTTCTTCAATAGCAGGATCAACACAAAAAATTACAAAAATAAAAGGAAGTTCAAGTTATAATGTAGAAGAATATGGAATAGCATTAGCAAAAGCACATGGTGCAGGATTATCTTTAGAAGATTTTGATAAAGAAGTAGCATCAGTAGATAGAATAAGTGATGAAGAAAGAAAAAGAACAATTGACAGTGGTGAATATTTACCATCATATATGTGGAATGTAAATGGATGGTTGTGTGATAAATTAGGATTAACAGTAAAATCACAAAGACAAAAATGTGTACCACAAACATATAAAGAAGATTTGTATTCATCAACATTAGGAATGACAGTAAAGGCAGGAGATGCTACTGGAATGAGTGCTGTTGTAACAACAGAAACAGAAGAAGGAATCACAATAGAAAGTGAATGTATTGGAAAAGTATATGCTCCTGATGAATTTGATAAAAATGAATGGACAATCTATGGTGAACCAGAAACAACAATAGTTGTTGCAAAACCAGCAACAGTGGAATTAACTTGTGCATCTGTTGTAAACAGAATACCAGATGTTATTAATTCAAAACCGGGATATGTACCAACTTGCGAATTTGGAGAATTAAATTATAAAATAAAGCCTCTAAATGAATATGTAAAATAATTTACAAAAAGTTACCAGTGGGGACACCCATGTTTGGTAAAAAAACTTACCAGAGGGGACACCCTTGTTACCAATAGGGACAC
>CAKPDR010000007.1 GCA_934149075.1 uncultured Clostridia bacterium
GTGTAAGTATAGTGATATATTGAGCTGACCAATACTAATAAATCGAGGGCTTAACTATAATTTATTAAAAATCCTAAAAGAATTTCATCTATGTATTTTTGAGTGTGCTTTAATCACTATATAATTTTCTGGTGACGATTACATGGAGGAAATACCTGTTCCCATCCCGAACACAGAAGTCAAGCTCCAATGTGCCGAAGATACTTGTGGGTTACCCTGCTGGGAAAATAGGTTGTTGCCAGTTTTTTATTTATAATTAAAAAGCATAAATTAGAACTGTTTTGGACAATTTTAATTTATGTTTTTTTGTATTCACAAAATGTATTAATAATGATATAATAATATACAATCTAAATATAATAAAGTATAAAGGGAGGTTTTATAAATGAGTAAAGTAACATGGAAACCAGGTACGTTTCTATATCCATTACCAGTTGTAATGGTATCTTGTGGTACAATGGAAGAATCTAATATTATAACAGTTGCGTGGACTGGAATAATAAATACAGATCCTGCAATGGTATATATATCAGTAAGACCTACAAGGCATTCGTATAATATTATAAAAGAAAGTGGAGAATTTGTAATTAATTTGACTACTGAAGATTTAGCATATGCAACAGATTGGTGTGGTGTAAAAACGGGAGCACAATTTGATAAATTTAAAGAAATGAATTTAACTAAAGAACCAGCCAAATTTGTTAAATGTCCTATGATAAAAGAAAGCCCTGTATCTGTTGAATGTAGAGTAAAAGAGATTAAAGAATTAGGTAGTCATCATATGTTTGTTGCAGAGGTATTAGGAATAAATGCTGATGAAAAATATATTGATGAAAAAGGTGCATTTGATATTTCTAAATGCAATTTAATTGCATATTCAAATGGAAATTATTATTCATTAGGCAAAAAAATTGGTAAATTTGGATTTTCAGTTCAGAAAAACAAAAAAAGAAGAAAAAAGTAATAAAAATTCATTGACATATCAAGAAAAAAGTGGTAAAATATTTGAGCGTACGTAGAATAAGCGTATGCTCACATCGTTTAAAAAAAGTAAGGTTAAAAAAGTCGGAGGTGTATTTAAATGGCAGCTAAAGGACCAAGAGAAAATATCATATTAGAATGTACAGAATGCAAAAACAGAAATTACATGACATCAAAAAATAAAAGAAACAATACAGATAGACTAGAATTAGTTAAATACTGTAAATTTTGCAAAAAACGTACAACGCATAAAGAAACTAAATAGTATAAAGCTATTTTTAGGAGGAAATAAAATGGCTAAAAAAGATAATAAGAATGAAAGTAAGGCTAAAAAACAGTTTTTCAAAGACTTTAAAGCAGAACTAAAAAAAGTAATTTGGCCAACACCAAAACAATTAGTAAATAATACTACTGCTGTTGTTGCAATAGTATTAGTAACTGCTGCAATTGTATTTGTATTAGATGTTGTATTCGATATGGGGAATAAATATGGAATAAGCAAAATGCAAAACATAGTTAATGAAAAATATAATAAAGAAGAAAGCTCTGAAAATACTGATACTACAGAAAATACTGATAACGGAGAAAAAAATACGGACAACCAAGAAAACACAGATACAAAGGATTCTGCTACTGAAGAAACATCAAATGATAGTAATGATAGTAATGATAGTTCAACAGCAGAGGATTCAAATACAACTGAGTCAAATACAGAAGATGTTACACCAACAGAAGAAACAACTACTGATGGTGAACAAACTAATCCGGAACAATAAGGAGGTCAAATAAATGTCACAAAAAGATTATGATATGTCACCAAGGTGGTATGTAGTACATACATATTCAGGATATGAGAATAAAGTAAAAACTGACCTTGAAAAAACAGTAAAAAACAGAGAACTGGAAGAATATTTCTTTGACATAGTTGTTCCAATGGAAGAACAAATTGAAATAAAAGATGGGCAAAGAAAAGCAAACTTGAAAAAAGTGTTTCCAGGTTATGTTTTAGTAAAAATGATTGTAACAGAAGAAACATGGTATATTGTTAGAAATACTAGAGGTGTTACAGGATTTGTAGGATCTGGAACAGACCCTATTCCATTAACTGATGAAGAAATTCGTGCAATGGGATTTGAGGATGCATCAATAAGTGTTGATTATGATGTAAATGATTCAGTACAAATATTAAATGGACCATTTAAAGATTCAATAGGAACTGTTCAAGAAATAAATAAAGAAAAGCATAAAGTAAAAGTTTTAATATCTATGTTTGGTAGGGAAACACCAGTAGAATTAGAATTTTCACAAATACAAAAAGTAGATTAAAGGAGGCGAAATTTTAAAATGGCAGAAAAAGAAATTTCAAATATTATAAAATTACAAATAGAAGCAGCAAAGGCAACTCCAGCTCCACCAGTTGGACCAGCTTTAGGTGGTAGTGGTGTAAACATCATGCAATTCGTTAAAGAATTCAATGATAGAACAGCAAATCAAGCAGGATTCATAATCCCTGTTGTAATAACTGTATATAAAGATAAATCTTTTTCATTTATTACAAAAGTTCCACCAGTAGCTGTATTAATAAAAAAGGCAGCTAAAATTGAAAAAGGTTCTGGAAAACCAAACAGAGATAAAGTTGCTAAAATAACAATGGAACAAGTTAAAGCAATAGCTGAACAAAAAATGCCTGACTTAAATGCTGCATCAATAGAAACAGCTATGAAAATGGTAGCTGGAACAGCAAGAAGTATGGGAGTAGTTGTAGTAGACTAATATTATTAAAAAATAAAAGTGGGAGAGTTATATAATAACTCGTTAAAACCAAAGGAGGATTAAAAATGAAAAAATCAAAAAGATATGTAGAGTGTTCTAAATTAGTTGATTCTAATAAAGAATATGAAATCAAAGAAGCATTAGATGTAATAGAAAAAATGCCAAAAACAAAATTTGATCAAACAGTTGAATTACATGTTAAATTAGGTGTAGATTCAAAACATGCTGACCAACAAGTAAGAGGTACAGTTGTACTTCCAAATGGTACAGGAAAAACACAAAGAGTTTTAGTATTTGCTAAAGGTCCAAAAGCAGACGAGGCTGAAAAAGCTGGAGCTGACTTTGTAGGTGCTGAAGAATTAATACCAAGAATTCAAAATGACAACTGGTTTGATTATGATGTAATTGTTGCAACACCAGACATGATGGGTGTAGTTGGTAGATTAGGTAAAGTATTAGGACCAAAAGGTTTAATGCCAAACCCTAAATCTGGAACTGTTACAATGGATGTAGCTAAAGCAATAAAAGAAATCAAATCTGGTAAGGTTGAATATAGATTAGATAAAACTAATATTATTCACTTAGGATTTGGAAAAGTTTCATTTGGTGCTGATAAATTAGCTGAAAACTATGATGCAATAATGGGAGCTATAATAAAAGCTAAACCAGCAGCAGCTAAAGGACAATACATCAAAGGTGTATCTATATCAACAACAATGGGACCTGGACTTTCTATTAACCAAAAATAATTTATATATATAATAATAGCCAAAGACAGTAGGCAATAAAATAAGACCTACCGAGGTATATTGAGATAAACACAATCTTTATGCCTCGAGATATTTGGCATAGGGATTGTTTTTTAATTTTAAATAAAAAATACATCTAGGAGGTGAATTATAAAATGGCAAGTGAAAAAATCTTAAACCAAAAGAAAGAAGAAGTATCAAAATTAGCTGAAAAAATGAAAGAAGCTAAAATAATACTTTTAACAGATTATAGAGGAATTAATGTAGCTGATGTAACAGAATTAAGAGCAGAACTTAGAAAATCTAATTCTGAATACACAGTAATAAAAAACAACATAACAAGAAGAGCATTAGCTGAAGCTGGAATTGAAGGACTAGAAAGTTTATTAGAAGGTCCAACAGCAGTTGTTATGAACAATGATGATTACTTAGAAACAGCTAAAATAATATACAATTACAGTAAAAATAATGATTTTTACAAAATCAAAGGTGGTGTAATTGATGGAAAAGTAATGACAGCTGAAGAAATAATAACTTTAGCAAAATTACCATCAAGAGAAACATTACTATCTATGCTTGCAGGTGCATTACTTGGAAATATATCAAAACTTGCAGTTGCACTTGATCAAGTTAAAGCTCAAAAAGAAAATGCTTAGTATATCTATGCAATTTATTAAAATATGAAAATAATTAGAGTAGCGAACTTATATCGTAAATATTAAAATAAAAAATAGGAGGATTTAAAATGAGTAAAGAAGAAATGATAGAAGAAATCAAAAAAATGACAGTAGTAGAATTAGCTGATTTAGTTAAAGCTATAGAAGAAGAATTTGGAGTATCTGCAGTAGCAGCTGCTGCACCAGCAGCTGCAGGAGCTGCAGCAGCTGAAGAAAAATCTTCATTCAATGTTGTATTATCAGCAGCAGGAGATCAAAAAATTAAAGTTATCACAGCTGTTAAAAACGCATTAGGATTAGGATTAAAAGAAGCTAAAGAAATGGTTGATGGAGCACCAAAAACATTAAAAGAAAACGTTTCTAAAGCTGAAGCTGAAGAATTAAAAGCTAAATTAGAAGAAGTTGGAGCAGTTATTGAATTACAATAATTTATAATATAGAAAGACACTTGAAATATAGTGTCTTTTTGCTTGCTATTTCGTATATAATGCGATAAAATATTAACACAGTAATTTAAATTGGAATAAGGAGATTAATGATATGAAGATATATGGAATAATAGCAGCAATGCAAGAAGAAATGCAAGAAATAAAAAAAATAATGACAAAGATAGAAGAAAAAGAAGTATATGAATTGACTTTTTTTGAAGGAAAAATAAATGAAAAAAATGTTGTTTTAGTAGAGTCAGGAGTAGGAAAAGTGAATGCGGCTAGAACAACACAAATTTTAATAGACAATTTTAAGATAGAAGCTATTATAAATGTTGGGTCTGCTGGTTGTGCAAATAATGAATTAGAAATAGGAGATATAGTAATAGGAAAAAAATTAGTTCAACATGATTTTGATATAACTGCATTTGGGCATCCGAAAGGTTTTATAAGTAATGTAGGAGAAAATATTGAAAGTGATAGTGAATTAATTAGAAAAATGGAACAAACAATATCAAAGTTACAAGATAAAGAATTTAAAATAAAGGTCGGTACAATTGCATCAGGAGATATTTTTTGTACAGAAAAAACAATGAAAGATAAAATAAGAACAAAATTTAATGCAGATGCAATCGAAATGGAAGGTTCTGCAATTGCACAAGTATGTAAATTAGATAATATACCATTTATTGTTATAAGAAGTATTTCAGATAATCCAAATGGAAATAATAATATAACATTTGAACAATTTTTAGAAAAGGCTTCAAAAAGATGTGCACAAATAATTGAAGAATTTTTCAAGCAGGATGCTTTACAAATCTAGGAAAAGGTGCTATAATTACAAATGTTAGAGTATATTAATAAAATCCTATGAAAAAGCAAAGTAAATATATTGAAATGTATTACAGAGAAAATAGCAAAGCTGAGAGCTATTTATACAAAATATATTGAAAATTCACTTTTGAGGTCTTACTTTGAACAACAGTAGAAGTAAGCGGTTGAACCGTTAAAACTATAATGAGGTTAATAAACGAGCTTTATAAAATATAAAAAAGCAAGTAATTAATAAAATTAGGTGGTACCACGAAAAGAACCATTCGTCCTAATAGATAGGAAGGATGGTTCTTTTGTTGTTGGACAGACAATTAGGATTATACCTAGAGAAAGGAAGGATAGAAAAGATGCAAGAAAAAATTGAAGAGATTAAAAAACAAGCAGAAGAAAGAATCAAAGAAATAAAAGACTCAAAAGAATTGCAAGACTTAAAAGTTAAAGTTTTAGGAAAGAAAAGTGAATTATCAAACTTACTAAAAAGTTTAGGAAATTTAAGCCCAGAAGAAAGACCAAAGATAGGAGCACTTGTAAATGATGCTAGAAAAGCTATAGAAGAAAAATTATCTATTGCTGAAGAAAGTATAAGAGAAAACATGTTAGCTGAAAAATTAGAAAAAGAAACGATAGATATAACACTACCTGGAACAAAAATGAAAAGAGGAAGCAAACATCCTGTAAATAGGGTAATAGAGGAAATAGAAGATTTATTTGTATCAATGGGATATGATGTTGTAGCAGGTCCAGAATTAGAAACAGACGAGTTCTGTTTTGAAAGATTAAATTTACCAAAAGGTCATCCAGCAAGAGATATGCAAGACAGTTTCTACATAACAAATGAATACTTATTAAGAACACAAACATCAGCAGTTCAAGCAAGAACAATGCTTGCTAATACAGAAAAAACACCAATAAGAATGATATGTGCAGGAAAAACATATCGTAGAGAAGATGATGCAACACACTCACATCAATTTGGTCAGGTTGAAGGACTTGTAATAGATAAAAAAGAAAGAAATGTATCACTTGCAGATTTAAAAGGAACATTAGAGGTATTTGTAAAAAAATTAATAGGGAAAAATTGCGAATTGCGTTTTAGACCAAGTTATTTTCCATTTACAGAACCATCTTATGAAGTTGATGTAAGTTGTTTCAAATGCGGAGGAAAAGGATGTAATTTATGCAAGCAAACAGGATGGATAGAAGTACTTGGATCAGGAATTGTACATCCAAATGTATTGAAAATGAACGGATATGATCCAGAAAAATATAGTGGATTTGCATTTGGAACAGGCTTAGAGCGTTTAGCAATGTTCAAATATGGAATACCAGACATGAGATATTTATATGCGAATGATATACGCTTTTTATCTCAATTTGATAGAAAGGACGAAGAATAAATTGTAAAAGGAGGTAAAATAATGAAATTAAGTACAAATTTTGTAAAAGATTATGTAGATATAGATGTAGATATAAATCAATTAGCAGAAGATATGACAAGGGTAGGAAATGAATATGATTCTGCTGGAAAGTTGATTAATGCTACAAAGTTAGTAATTGGTGAGATTATTGAATGTGTTGACCATCCAGATTCTGACCACTTACATTTATGCAAGGTAAATATAGGAACAGAAGTATTAGATATAGTATGTGGTGCACCTAATGCTAGAAAAGGTTTAAAAGTCATTGTTGCATTAGATGGAGCAGTTTTACCAGATAAGACTATAAAAAAAGGTATGATAAGAGGTCAAGAGTCAAATGGTATGTTGTGCTCAATTGCTGAATTGGGTATAGAACATAAATTTTTAAAACCAGAGGATTCAGAGGGAATTGCTGAACTTGGAAATGATGCTGTACCTGGAGATGATCCAATCAAATATATGGGAATGGATGATGGAGTAATAGATTTTGAATTGACGGCCAATAGAGGTGATTTACTAAGTATATTAGGTATGGCTTATGAAATTGGTGCAATTTATGATAAAACTGTTAAAGATGTTGATTTAGAACATAAAGAACAAGGTGAAGATATTAATAAATCTTTTATATCAGAGGTTAAAACAGAAAATTGTAAAATGCTATTAGTTAAAAAAGTAGAAGATGTTGAAATTAAAGAAAGCCCTGCTTTTATTAAAAATAGATTAATTGCTTCTGGAATAAGACCTATTAATAATGTTGTTGATATAAGCAATTATGTTATGCTTGAACTTGGTCAGCCATTGCATTTCTATGATGCAGATAGACTTGGAAATAAGCTAGTTGTTAGAATGGCTGATGAAGGAGAAAAATTAACTACTTTAGATGGGAATGAAAGAATATTAAGTAATAATGATATCGTAATTGCTGATAGTACACATAGTGTTGGATTAGCTGGAGTTATGGGTGGATTAGAAACTGAAGTTGAAGAAAATACAAAAAATATAATTATTGAATCTGCAATATTCGATTCTGTAAAAGTAAGAGTAACTTCTAATAAAATCCTAAGAAGTGAAGCAAGTAATAGATTCGAAAAGGGTCTTGACCCTAATAGAACATATATGGCAATTGAAAGAGCTTGTGCGTTATTAGAAAAATATGCAAATGGAAAAGTTGTGACAGGAACTGTTGTATATGATACAACTAATAAAGATGACAAAGAAATTGACATAACATTTAAAAATATAAATGATGTATTAGGAACTGTTATACCAAATGAAGAAATTCTTAACGTATTTAGAAAATTAGGATTTACATACAAAGTTAATGGTGAGATTGTAACAGTTAAAGTGCCTTCAAGAAGATTAGATATTTCAATTAAAGAAGATCTAATTGAAGAAGTAAGTCGTATATATGGTGTTGATAATATACAAGGAAAATTACCTGTTGTTCCAATGAGAAAAGGAAGTTATGATAAAACACAAAGAGAAATCAGAAATAAAATGATAGCTTTAGGTTTAAATGAAACCTTATCATATATATTAATAAATGATAAGGAAGTAAATGGATATACTTTAGATGAGTTTGAATCATTAAAATTATTAGACCCAATTACAGAAGATAGAAATACTTTGAGATATAGTATAATTCCATCATTATATAAAATTTATGAATATAATTATGCACGTGGACAAAAAGATGTATCAATATTTGAAATTGGAAAAGGCTTCTATAAAAAAGGAGAAGTATATGGAGAAGATACAAAATTATGTGTATTAATGACTGGAAAATATTATTTGGGATTAAATAACACAAAAAACGTAGACTTCTATACAATTAAGGGAGTTGCTGAGGAGATTCTTGATTATCTTGGATATGCAGGAAGATATAGCTTTATGAAAAAAGATATGCCAAAAGAAATGCATCCTGGTCAAAGTGCTATTATAAATGTAAATGGTACAGATATTGGAATGATTGGAAAAGTACATCCAAATGTTACAAAAGAAGATGTTTTTGTACTTGAAATTAATTTAGATGAATTGTTCAAGAAAAAAGTTGGAAAAATGAAATATAAAGAAATTTCAAAATTTCCAAGTATAAAGAAGGATATTGCATTTGTAGTTGATAAATCTTTAACATCAAAAGAAATTGAAAAGGTTATTAAAAATGCAGGAGGAAGTTTGCTTACAGAAATTGAAGTTTTTGATGTTTATACAGGTGCTATAATTGGATTAGATAAAAAATCTATTGCGTATTCATTAACTTTTTCAGATAATAAAAAGACTTTGACTGATGAGGTTGTTAATGGCTTAATGGAGAAAGTTATGGAAAATGTTTGTAAAAAGTTTGGAGCAGATGTTAGAAAATAGTATAAATATTTAAAATAAAGATTAGTTTGAAATATAACTAATCTTTTAATTTTACTGTTATAAAATCCTTGTCAAATGATAAAAAATAGTATATAATTATAAGCCAAGAAATGGCGAGGGAAGATATGTTTGTAGATGATGAAATAATAGAAGAATTGTATTATGATGCAGGAAATGAAAGAGTACAAAAAGCAAGACTATATGTAAAAACTCAAAGAGTTGAAATAGAAAAAATAAATTATAATGATAAGGATAATTTTGATATAACGGGAAATGTAACAGGACAAGATATATATAGAACACATATAAGTGTGGAAGGTGGAGAAATAATAGATGTAACTTGTGAATGTCCAGATTATCAGAGCAGATATGCAGCATGTAAACATATAGTAGCAACAATGATGGAATTTGATACAAATAGTCAATATGAAAGACTGATAAGAGGGCTTGGTAATGTAAATCAAAACAAAATGCTACGAAGTGATTTTAAATATAGAAGCTTTAAACAAATAGTAAATGAATTTTATGCAGAAGAAATGCAAGAAATTGAAGAAGAAAAAGAGCAAGAGTCAAATATAGAAAAAGTGAAACTTGAACCTAAAATGATTTATGATAGATATTCGAATAATATGAGAGTAGAATTTAAAATTGGAAATCAAAGAATGTATAAATTAAAAAATTTAACAGAATTTTATGACAGGATGCTGAATGGAGAAAAATATAAATATGGTAATAAATTAGAATTTACTCACAAAAAAGAAATATTTGAAGAAAGTCAACAACAAATATTAGAATTCATATTAAAACATTCAGAAATAATAAGATTTGTAAACTCAAATTCAAATTCAAATTATAGATATTATGGAAAAGCTATGAATGATGGATATATTATTTTGAATAATAGTGGGTTAGATGAGATATTTGAAATATTAAAAGGAAAACAAATATCATTTCAAAAGGAATATAAAGACGAAAAAATAGAATTAATAGATGAAAATCCTGATTTGCATTTTGTAATGAAGAAAAAGGGAAAAGAAGAATACAAAATTGTTTTAAACAAAGATATAGACATTATGAGAGATATTGAAATATTAAAGGGAAAAGATTATAAATATATATTATTAGACAATAAATTATATAAATGTGACAAAAAATATGAACAAACAACTATTAAATTATTAAAAATGTTAAAAAATAATTATTTAACAGAATTAGTATTTGGAAAAGAGCAATTGCCAGAATTATTTTCGGTTATATTATTGAAATTAAAAAACAGTATAGAATTTGAAGGCATAGATGAACAAAAGATAGAACAATATAAGCCAAAGAAACTTGGTGTAAAATTATTTTTAGATTTTGATGAAAATGATTATGTATTAGCTGATACAAAATTTTGTTATGGTGAAGAAGAATTTAATCCATTGCAACAAAAAATAGAAATAAAATATCCAAGAGATGTTGTATCAGAAAATAGAGCATTAAACTTGTTTAGAAAAACAGGTTTCATGTACTATGCTCAAAAAGAATGTTTTATCCTTCCAGAGGAAGAGAAAATATATAATTTTTTAACAAATGATATAAATGAATATATGCAAAAATTTGAAGTAATGGTAACAGATAACTTTAAATCTAAAGAAATAAAACAACCTAAAATAGGAAGTTTAGGAGTAAAGGTTGAAAATAATTTATTGACCATTGATTTAGATAATTTAAATATAGATGTTAAAGAATTAGAAGAAATAATGGCTAAGTATGAATTAAAAAAGAAATATCATAAATTAAAAGATGGAAGTTTTGTGAATTTAGAAGAGAACCCAGATATAGAATTTATTGACAAATTAATGACTGGTATGGACATAAGTTATAAGGATTTAGAAAAAGGAAATATTAAATTACCTGTTAATAGGAGTTTATATCTAAATCAGCTATTAAAAACTGTAAAAAATACTCAAATAGATAAAAATTCAGAATATAAAAAATTAATAAATGGACTAGATAAACAAAATGGAGAAGACGATATAGAAATACCATTAAGTTTAGATAATATTTTAAGATATTATCAAAAAGCAGGATATAAATGGCTTAAGACATTAGATAATTATAAATTTGGTGGAATATTAGCTGATGATATGGGACTTGGAAAAACAATACAAATGCTATCAATTATTGCTGGATATGTTGAAGAAAATTCAGATAGTGAAAAAAGAGCGTCTATAGTAATTTGTCCAAGTTCACTTACATTAAATTGGCAAAATGAATCTCAAAAATTTACTAATAAATTGAAAACTCTTGTTATAAGAGGAAGTGCACAAGAACGTAAAAGCCAAATAGAAAAAATGGGGGAATATGATTTAGTAATAACATCATATGATTTATTAAAAAGAGATATAGAAACATATAAAGAAAATAAATATCAATTTAGATTTGCAATAACGGATGAAGCACAATATTTGAAAAATAGCAATACTCAAAATGCAAAAGCAGTTAAAGAAATATTAGCAGATACAAAATATGCTTTAACAGGAACACCGATAGAAAATTCACTTGCAGAATTATGGTCAATTTTTGATTATATAATGCCGGGATACTTATTTGGATATAAAAAATTTAAAACAGAATATGAAATGCCAATAGTTAAAGATAATAATCAAAATGCAATGAAGAAGTTAAAGATGTTAATCGAACCGTTTGTTCTTAGAAGAACAAAAAAAGAAGTTTTAACAGAATTACCAGAAAAAACAATAACAGTTTTGAATAATCAAATGAAGGATGAACAAGAGAAAATTTATTTAAATTATTTAGCACAAGCAAAACAAGATCTTGCGGAAACTATAAATTTAAGGGGATTTGAAAAAAGTCATATTCAAGTTTTGGCAGCTTTAACAAGATTACGCCAAATTTGTTGTCATCCAAGTTTATTTATTAAAGATTATCAAGAAGGAAGCAGTAAGTTGGAACAATGTATAGAAATAATAAAAGATGCTACAGAAGCGGGACATAAAATTTTGCTATTTTCTGGATATACTTCAATGTTTGAAATTATTCAAAAAGAATTAGAAAAAAATGAGATAACATATTTTAAATTAACAGGTTCAACTAAAGTTGACGAGAGAATTAGAATGGTTGATGAATTTAATGAGAATAAAGACATAAAAGTATTTTTGATTTCACTTAAAGCTGGAGGAACAGGTCTTAATTTAACAGGGGCAGATATGGTTATTCATTATGATCCTTGGTGGAATGCATCAGCAGAGAATCAAGCAACAGATAGAGCATATAGGATAGGGCAGAAAAATAATGTTCAAGTATATAAATTAATTACAAAAAATTCAATAGAAGAAAAAATATATGATTTGCAACAAAAAAAATCAGAGTTAATTGACAATGTACTTGATACAAAGACATCATTTATTAGTAAGCTTTCAAAAGAAGATATTATGAAATTATTTGAATAAAGGGAGTAATTATGAAAGATTATATAACAGTAATTGGAGGTGGCCTTGCAGGTTGTGAGGCTGCATACCAAATTGCAAAAAGAGGAATAAAAGTAAAATTATATGAAATGAAACCTGTTAAATTTACAGAAGCACATAGTAATAAAAATTTAGCAGAAATAGTATGTAGCAATTCATTTAAATCAAATTTACATACAAATGCATGTGGACTATTAAAAGAAGAACTTAGGTATTTAGATTCTTTATTAATAAAAATAGCAGACGAAACACAAGTCCCAGCTGGACAAGCATTAGCAGTTGATAGAGAAATATTTGCTCAAAGAGTAACAGAAGAAATTGAAAAAAATTCATTAATAGAAATTATTCATGAAGAAATAATAAATGTAGAAGAAATGAGCAAAGACGGAATTGTTATTATAGCAACAGGTCCACTAACATCTTCTGGGATGGCACAAGAAATATCAAAAATTACAGGACAAGATAAACTATATTTTTATGATGCGGCAGCACCTATTATAACAAAAGAAAGCATAGATTTTAATATTGCGTTTTTCGGAAATAGGTATGATCAAGAAAAACAAAAAGATGAAACGTTAGAAGAATGGAATAAAAGATTAAAAAATCAAAATGCAAGTTATATAAATCTTCCAATGAATAAAGATGAATATGAAAACTTTTGTAACGAATTGATAAATGCTGAAATTGTAACATTACATGAATTTGAAAAAAGAGAGATTTTTGAGGGATGCATGCCAGTTGAAGTAATGGCAAAAAGAGGATTAGATACATTAAGATATGGACCATTAAAACCTGTTGGATTTGATGATCCAAGAACTGGAAAAAGACCTTATGCAGTTGTACAATTAAGACAAGATGACACAGAAGGTATAATATATAATATTGTTGGATTTCAAACAAATCTAAAATTTAGAGAACAGAAAAGAGTATTTAGTATGATTCCAGGTCTTCAAAATGCTGAGTTTGTAAAATATGGTGTAATGCATAGAAATACATATATCAATTCAACAACATTATTAGATGATACATATAATCTAAAAAGTAATATGAATATATTTTTTGCGGGGCAAATTACAGGTGTTGAAGGGTATGTTGAGTCAATTTCATCAGGAATGGTAGCAGCTATTAATGCATGTGAAAAATATAATAACTCAGAAAAAATAAGGTTCCCGGAAACAACCATGATTGGAGCGTTAGCAAAATACATTTCAACTGAAAATGATAAATTTCAACCAATGAATGCTAATTTTGGAATAGTTCCTGAATTAGGTAAAAGAATAAAAGATAAAAAAGTTAAATATGGAAAACTTGCAGATAGAGGAATGAGAGATTTGAATAATATGATAAAAAGCACTGATAAATATTAGAATTTATCAGTGTTTTTTATATTACAAAAATATTACTTTTATATTACATTTTGATTACAAAAAACGATAAAAAACAAAGAAAATCAACAAAAAATGAAAAAAAGGTAATAAAAATGCTTGTAGAAAAAATTATATTATGTTAAAATAGGATATATGGTGAGATAGATAACTAAAGAAAGGAGTTTATTGAGTAATTATATTACTTGATAGGTTTAAAAATGAACGATTTAGAGGAAATAAAAAGAATTATAAAAAATTTTGTTAATGAGGCAGAACAAACAAAAGCACAAATACAAGAATTAGAAAATCAAAGAATGCAATTAGCAAATCAAAGAAATGAGAAAAAACAGGATAATATGAATTATTGGGCTACTGATATTAATGCGCTTGGACAAAAAATTTCTGAATTAGGTAATGAGAGTCAAAAATTACAAAATAAACTCAACTTTAAATTTAATGAAGTAAAAAAGATAGTTGATTTGACAATTGATAATGCGATAACAGATAAAATAAGAAAAGTACGCAAAATGGAAGAAGAAAAGCAAGAGATAGAAGAGGAAATATCAAGTCAATCAGGAAAAAATATAGAATATGAAATTCGAAAACAGGAATTTTTCGAGAGATTTGGAAGAGTTCCAGAATTGTCTGTAAAAGCTCAAAAAGAGGAGGAAAAACAAGATGAACAAAACTCTTTTTTCAAGCAAAAAATAAATGAAATAGAGGGTTACATTATAAATATGGAAAAAGGACTTGTAGAGTTTGCAACAGTAAAAAGAGAATTTAAGAATAAAAATTGGGACTACATTTTTGAAAAGACGAATGCAGAAGAAAAAGAAACAATACAAAATATAGAAACTGTAGAAGAAACAGTGAAATTACCTCTAGTAGAAGAATTTCAAGTAGAAGAACAAGAGCCAATAGAATATATAAATGTTCAAGAATTTGAGCCTATACCAAATATTGAAATAGGGGAAATAGAGATAGATTCTGTCAGTGAAACTAAACAAGATAAAAAACAGGAGACAGAAGTTATTAGTGAACAAGAACAATCAGATGAGGTAGAAATACTTGCTAGAGCTATAGTTGAAGAAATTATAGCAGAACAAACTAGAAGTAATGAAAAGTTAAATGAAGTAAAAACAGGAGAATTAGAACCAAAAGAGAAATCAAAGATAAACCATATAACAACAAAGATAAAAAAAGAAAATATAACATTATCAAATATTATTGTAAAAGAAGAAGATAGAGAGATTGTATATAAAGCTATGGTTAGCAATGGAGAAGAAATTAAAATATATCCAACACAAGAAATAAGAAATATATTGTTAAATGAGAAAGAATACAAAAATGAAATTAAGGAATTGGTAATGGATTATGCTATGGGGGAACATAAAACGTTTGATAATGTTGCTATAAGAAAAATGGATCCAACAATATGTATGGTATTAGAAGTATTTGCAAAGAGATATAATTTTGACGAAAGAAATTTAATATATAATTATACAATGTCATTTTCAAAAAAATGTTTTGATGAAATAGACACAATAATTCCTATAACATATAATTTAGCATATTTAAAAAATACAAATTTGAGCAATAAAGAAAAGAAAGTTATTTCAAAAATATGTAAAAATGCTAGTACAAATGAGAACATAGATATTATTGGTGGTATAACAGGATTTAGTAAAATCAAATATATGTTTAAAAGATTATTTAATTTAAAAAACATTGATGCTCTACCTGAAGGAAAATGTGAATAAAAATACAATAAAAATATTGACATAACAATAAAAAAATGATAAAATATAAACCGCAGTAAAACTGGCAATATATGCTAGCTTTATAGCGGTTTATTTTAACAAAGAAAGAGGTGAAATTTAAGTGCCAACAATTAATCAATTAGTAAGAAAAGGAAGACAAACTTCAAAGGCAAAATCAACAGCACCAGCTCTACAACATGGATGGAATTCAAAAAACAAAACATTAACAAATAATAGAGCACCACAAAAAAGAGGTGTATGTACAGTTGTAAAAACAGTAACACCTAAAAAACCAAACTCAGCTTTAAGAAAAGTTGCCAGAGTTAGACTTTCAAACGGTTATGAAGTAACATCTTATATCCCAGGAATAGGACATAACCTACAAGAACACAGTGTAGTTCTAATTAGAGGAGGAAGAGTAAAAGACCTTCCAGGTGTTAGATACCATATTATTAGAGGAACATTAGATACAGCAGGAGTAAAAGACAGAATGCAAGCTCGTTCTAAATATGGAGCTAAGAGACCTAAAAAATAGAAAATTAACTAAATCAGGCATCTTGCACATTTTCGACATCTATTGCAAAAATCGGCATACAAACGGATAGTCTCATCTTGCAATAAATATCAAAAATGCACAATATACCTAATTTATTTGATTTTTAATTATTTAGATTAGTGCACACAATTTACTAAATTAAGGTACTTAAATTTAGAATAGATTATGTAGCACTATGCGGGAAAGAATAAACTTTCCAGAGTAACTTAGATATCTTATAGATATCAAAAAAGAAAAGGAGTGAAGAATAGTGCCAAGAAGAGGATATATAGCAAAAAGAGATGTATTACCAGATCCAATATATAATAGCAAAGTTGTTACTAAATTAATAAACAACATAATGCTAGATGGTAAAAAATCAGTTGCTCAAGGTATAGTATATGATGCTTTTGACATAATAAAAGAAAAAGAAGGAAAAAATCCTTTAGAAGTATTTGAAGCAGCATTAGAAAATATCATGCCAGTTCTTGAAGTTAAAGCAAGAAGAGTAGGTGGAGCAACATACCAAGTACCATTAGAAATTAGACCTGAAAGAAGACAAACTTTAGGACTAAGATGGTTAGTTTTATATGCTAGAAATAGACATGAAAAAACTATGGCTCAAAAATTAGCAGCTGAAATTATGGATGCTGTTAATGGAAATGGTGGAGCATTCAAGAAGAAAGAAGACACACATAGAATGGCTGAAGCTAATAAGGCTTTTGCTCATTACAAATGGTAGAATTTCGATTAAAAGCAGCAATCTGTTCAATTTCAGTATCTATCACAAACCTCGACGTACTTTTGTACGACTTCGGCTTGTGATAACTACCAAAATTGAACATCTTACTACTTTTTATCAAAATTTAGAGATTTAGATATAAAGAATACATTAATTTTGAAGGTATTAAAATTAAATGTATATCTTGTCCAAAAAGGAGGATAAAATATGGCAGGAAGAGCATACCCATTAGAAAGAACAAGAAATATAGGAATAATGGCACATATAGATGCAGGAAAAACAACAACAACAGAGAGAATATTATTCTATACAGGTAAAACACATAAAATTGGAGAAGTTCATGAAGGTGCAGCAACAATGGACTGGATGGAACAAGAACAAGAAAGAGGCATCACAATTACATCTGCTGCAACAACATGTTTCTGGAAAAATAATCGAATTAACATTATTGATACACCAGGACACGTTGACTTTACAGTAGAAGTACAAAGATCTTTAAGAGTTCTAGATGGTGCAGTTACAGTATTAGCTGCAAAAGGTGGAGTTCAACCACAAACAGAAACAGTTTGGAGACAAGCTGACAAATATCAAGTTCCAAGAATGGTATATGTAAATAAAATGGACATAGTTGGAGCTAACTTTATGTTATGTGTTGACCAATTAAAAAATAGATTACGTGCAAATCCAGTTCCAGTTCAATTACCAATAGGGGCAGAAGATAACTTCAAAGGAATAGTTGATTTAATTAAAATGAGAGCATTCATCCATAAAGATGATTTAGGAAAAGAAATTGAAGAAACAGACATTCCAGAAGATATGTTAGATGAAGCTAAAAAATGGAGAACAACAATGATTGAAGCAGCATGTGAACAAGATGAAGAATTAATGATGAAATATTTAGAAGGAGAAGAACCTTCTGAAGAAGAAATCAAAAAAGCATTAAGAAAAGGAACAATTGCTAACGAAATCGTTCCTGTAACATGTGGATCTTCATATAAAAATAAAGGTGTACAAGAATTATTAAATGCAATAATTGATTATATGCCATCACCATTAGATATACCACATATCAAAGGTGAAACATTAGATGGTGAACCAACAGAAGCTAAAACTTCTGATTCAGAACCATTTGCTGCTTTAGCATTTAAAATTGCAACAGATCCATTCGTAGGAAAATTATGTTTCTTCAGAGTATACTCAGGTGTACTAGAAACAGGATCAACAGTTTTAAATTCAAGCAAAGATAAAAAAGAAAGAGTAGGAAGAATTCTACAAATGCACTCAAATCACAGAGAAGATATTGAAAAAGTATATGCTGGTGATATTGCAGCTGCAGTAGGATTAAAAGATGTTACAACAGGAAATACTTTATGTGATCCAGAACATCCAATAATTCTAGAATCAATGGAATTCCCTGAACCAGTTATTGATATAGCTATCGAGCCAAAAGACAAAGCTGCTCAAGAAAAAATGGGAATTGCTTTAGCAAAATTAGCAGAAGAAGATCCAACATTTAAAGCTTATACAAATCAAGAAACAGGTCAAACAATTATTGCTGGTATGGGTGAGTTACACTTAGACATAATTGTTGATAGATTAAAAAGAGAATTCAAGGTAGAATGTAATGTAGGTAAACCACAAGTTGCTTACAAAGAAACAATTAGAAATAAAGTAAAAGTTCAAGGTAAATTTATTCGTCAATCTGGTGGTAAAGGACAATACGGTGATGTATGGTTTGAAATGGAACCACTAGAACCAGGAAAAGGAATTGAGTTCGAAAGCAAAATCGTTGGAGGAGCAGTTCCAAAAGAATATATTAAACCAATTGAACAAGGAATGAGAGAAGCTGCTGAAAGCGGTATCTTAGCTGGATACCCAGTAATTGATTTCAAAGTATCATTAGTTGATGGTTCTTATCACGAAGTTGACTCATCAGAAATGGCATTCAAGATTGCTGCTTCTATGGCGTTTAAGGAAGGATGTAGACAAGCTAAATCAGTTATCTTAGAACCAATTATGAAAGTTGAAATAACAGTTCCAGAAGAATATATGGGAGATGTTATAGGAGATGTAAACTCAAGACGTGGTAGAATGGAAGGAATGGAAGCAAACGATGGAATGCAAGAAATTAAAGCATTTATACCATTATCAGAAATGTTTGGATATGCAACAGACTTACGTTCAAAAACACAAGGTAGAGGAACATATTCTATGGAACCATCTCATTATGAAGAAGTTCCAAAATCAGTTCTAGAATCAATAGTTGCTTCAAGAGCTAAAAAAGAAGACTAATTTTATAAAAACACTTGCATTTTTAACTAAAGTGTTATAAAATGCAAGTGCATAAAAAAGTTATTAATATTAAAAATAAAATAGAGTGATATTAAAAGATGTCACCAAAAAAACAAGGAGGAATAAAAAATGGCAAAAGCAAAATTTGAAAGAACAAAGCCACACGTTAACATCGGTACAATCGGACACGTTGACCATGGAAAAACAACAACAACTGCTGCTATCACAAAATATTTATCATTATTAGGAAAAGCTAAATTTGAAGCTTATGATGAAATTGATGGTGCACCAGAAGAAAAAGCAAGAGGAATCACAATCAATACAGCTCACGTAGAGTATGAAACAGATAACAGACACTATGCACACGTAGACTGCCCAGGACATGCTGACTATGTTAAAAACATGATTACAGGTGCTGCTCAAATGGATGGTGCAATATTAGTTGTATCAGCAGCTGATGGACCAATGCCACAAACAAGAGAACACATCTTATTAGCTAGACAAGTAGGTGTAAAATACATCGTTGTTTACTTAAATAAATGTGATATGGTAGACGATCCAGAATTATTAGAATTAGTTGAAATGGAAGTTAGAGACCTATTATCAGAATATGGTTTCCCAGGAGACGAGATTCCAATTATAAAAGGTTCTTCATTAAAAGTATTAGAGAGTACATCAACAGATCCTAACGATCCTGTTTATGCTCCAATCAAAGAATTAATGGATGCAGTTGACAGTTATATACCAACACCAGAAAGACCAATTGATCAACCATTCTTAATGCCAGTTGAAGACGTATTCACAATTACAGGACGTGGAACAGTTGCAACAGGTAGAGTAGAAAGAGGTATTGTTAAAGTTTCTGACGAAGTTGAAATCATCGGTCTATCAACAGAAAGAAGAAAAACTGTTGTTACAGGTGTAGAAATGTTCAGAAAATTATTAGATCAAGCTGAAGCTGGAGATAATATCGGAACATTATTAAGAGGTATTGATAGAAAAGACATCGAAAGAGGTCAAGTACTATGTAAACCAGGAACAATTCATCCACATACAAAATTCACATCAGAAGTATACGTTTTAACTAAAGACGAAGGTGGAAGACATACTCCATTCTTCAACGGATATAGACCACAATTCTATTTCAGAACAACAGACGTAACAGGTGTTATCGAATTACCTGCTGGAACAGAAATGGTTATGCCAGGTGATAATGTATCAATGACAATTGAATTAATTACACCTATCGCTATCGAAAAAGGATTAAGATTCGCTATTCGTGAAGGTGGTAGAACAGTTGGTTCAGGTGTTGTTGCTGATATCATCGAATAATAACTGAATTATTATATAGAAAGAAGTCAAGAAATTGGCTTCTTTTTTTTGTAATTAAAAACATATTAACATAATAATTGACAAAATATGCTATAAGTGTTATAATAGATATAGTTTTGTGAGAAAAACGAAAGGAGAAAAATTATGGAAATAAAGGAAAAAATAGTAGATGAATTGAAGATACATATTGATACATTTGAGAAATACGATAATAAAATAACTAAAGATATTGAAAACAGGGAGAAAAGATATCAAGAAAGAAAAAAAGAATTTGATGAAAAATGGGATGGAGACATTTTTCCAGCAGATATTCCAATTAAAGACAAAGAAGAGCAACGATTAGAGCAAATGAAAAATAGTGTAAAAATGCAAAGACAGAAATTAGATGATGAAATAAAAGATGCAGAACAAAAATTAAAATCATCAGTAAAAGAATGGATAAATGAAATTGATGAAAGAAGAGATGAATTAGTACAATATGCTAATGATAAGAATAAATATTTAAAAGAAAAAAGCTTATTAGAAAAAGAATTAAAATTACAAATTGAAGGTATTCAGATGTGGGAAAAAAATGGTATTAATTCTAATGATTCTATTTATCGTAGACGTAAAGAAGAGATAATTCCAAATTTAAAGAGTAAAATAAAAGATATTGATTTAAAATTGGATGAAACAAATATAAGAAAAGAATATAAAGAATTAGGTGAACTAAAGAAAAAAATAAATGATGTCAAATTACATGATAGAAAACATATATTACCTGAGTTAGCTGACATATTTGAAATTAATAAAATAAAGCCAGAACCAACAAAACCGGAACCAGTAAAGCCAGAACCAGTAAAACCAGAACCAGTAAAACCGGAACCAGTAAAGCCGGAACCAGTAAAACCGGAACCTGTAAAGCCAGAACCAGTAAAACCGGAACCAGTAAAACCGGAACCAGTAAAGCCAGAACCAGTAAAGCCAGAACCAGTAAAACCAGAACCAGTAAAGCCAGAGCCAGTAAAACCAGAACCAGTAAAGCCAGAGCCAGTAAAACCAGTAGCAAAAAATGAAAATATTGAGCCATTTGTAAAATTAATTATTGGTAGAAAAATAAAAGTAAAATATCTAGAAGATGGGGCAAAATTTACAGCAGTTAAATCAAAAGAGTATTTCAAATATATGAAAACACATAAAAATGGTGTAGATAAAATTAATTCGCAATTATGTGACAAGATTGGAATAGAAAAGGCTAATAATGAATTTTCAATAGAAAATGTAGACCCTATAATTGTATATAGTTTACTTAAAGGATTGGAGCAGGAGTTTTTTGTAAAAGAAGATGTAATTAATGCGGTTAAAGCAATAAGTAATAAAGACAAAGAATCTTTAGATAAGGCAATACCAATTGAAGTTAACAAGAAAAGTTTATCAATATATTCTCCATGGAACAGAAGATTTGGTAAAAAGATTAATGAATTTGCAAATCAAAATAAAGATTTAATAGATAGTATAGGAGAATATGAACCTAATGTATTAAAAAGATTTTTTAAACCAATGATAAAAGCACTTAAACTAAAAGAAGAACCATCATTACTGACTGAAGGAGAAGAAGAGCAAGATTATGAAGAACAAAAAAATGAAAAAAAGAAATTAAATGAAAGAAAAGATATAAAAATGAGTAAGGCGTTTAAGGAATTTTCTACAGTAATTGATGAACTAAAAACAACCGGTGAAGCTAAGGCATGGTGTGGATTTCTTGAAGAAGATATAGCAAATGGACAGATATCAAAAGAAGAAGCGGAGGTTTTAAAGGAATCCTTAGAAAAACAATTGGAAAAAATAAAGAAAAAAGAAAAAGGCGAGCCTGAACAAGAAACTAAAGGAATAGAACCAGAAAAACATGATGATGGAAGAGAAGATTAGGCTGAATTATAAACTGAATAGAGAATAATAAGAAGAACATATATATGACATTATTCACGTTAATATATAATGTTCTTTTTTAATGGCTGTGAATTGTAACATGGAATAATATGTAAAACACTTTTTATTCTAAAACTATTGCAATTTTAATAAAACAATAATAAAATATAAACATCATGAATAATTTCATTATAAGGAAATAAAATTTACATGATAACAGTAAAGAAGGGAATGAAACCAAAAATGAACATATTACTAGATGCAATGGGTGGAGATAATGCACCAGATGCAAACATAAAAGGAGCTATAAAAGCAATAAATCAAATAAAAGCAGATGTAACATTAATAGGAAAAGAAGAAATAATAAGAAATAAGATAAAGGAATTTTCAGGAAAAGATGTTGAAGAAGTATCTCCTAGACTAAAAATAAAAAATGCTACAGAAACAATAGAAATGGAGGAGCAACCGACTGTTGCAATAAAGCATAAAAAAGATTCGTCGATGGTAGTTGGGTTTAAAATGCTAAAAGAAGGAGAAGGAGATGTATTCATATCTGCGGGAAATTCTGGTGCATTATTAGCTGGTGCAACATTGCTGGTAGGTAGAATAAAAGGGATAGATAGACCAGCGTTAGCTGGAATATTACCAGCATATAAGAGCCAATTGTTATTAATAGATTCAGGTTCAAATACAAATTGTAAACCAATTAATTTATTACAATTTGCACAAATGTCAACAATATATTTAAGAAATACATTTGGAATTGAACATCCAGCAATTGGATTGTTAAATATAGGAACAGAAGAAACTAAAGGAAACGAGTTAGTAAAAGAAAGTTATAAACTAATAAAAGAAAAATCAAAAGAATTGGATATAAATTTTATTGGCAATGTTGAAGGAAGAGATGCTTTTTCAGGAGAAATAGATGCAATAGTAACAGATGGATTTACTGGAAATGTATTTTTAAAAACAACAGAAGGACTTGGAAGATTTGTGAAAAGAACATTGTCAGAAAGTTTAACACAAAATTTAATTTCTAAAATATGCACAGTTCCATGCTTACCTGCAATAAATAGATTTAAAAAGACAATGGACTATAAATCATATGGAGGAGCATTGTTTTTAGGCGTAAAAAAACCTGTTGTAAAAGCACATGGAAGTAGTGATGAAAAATTGTTTGAATTTACAATAAAACAAGCGGAAAAATTCGTGGAAAATAAGGCTGTTGATAAAATGATAGAAGAGTTCGAAAAGCAAAATGTAAAGAATAAAGAGGATCAACAATAAAAAGTGAATGGGTAGTACAAAAACAAAAAATATTATAAATATACTTGACAAAAATAGTAACATATAATATAAATGTTACAGATGATTTGAATAAAAATGACACATATCATTTAACACTTGAGAGGAGGTGAACTTGTTATGAGTTCAGAGGAAGTTTTTGAAAAGGTAAAAGGAATAATTGTAGAACAACTAGGAGTTGCTGAAACAGCAGTTACATTAGAAGCATCATTTATAGATGATTTAGGTGCTGATTCTTTAGATATAGTAGAATTAGTAATGGCACTAGAAGAAGAATTTGATATAGAAATTCCAGATGCAGATGCAGAAAAGGTTGTTACAGTAGGAGATGTAGTTGACTACATTAAAGAGAATGTATAAAATAAAAGGAGAACGAAAAAAATTCGTTCTTTTATTTTTTCAAAAAAGATGTTATGGAACAATGTTTTATTTTAAAAATAACTTGAAAAAAATACAAAATAGTATATAATAGTATTAGATAAAAGCGGAGGAAAATATGAAAAGTTTAGAAGAAAACATTGGTTATACATTTAAAGATAAAGAACTATTAAGAAAAGCATTAACACATACATCATATGCATATGAACATAATGTGGAAAGCAATGAAAAATTAGAATTTTTAGGAGATAGTATATTAGAGTTTATATCAAGTGATTATTTATATAGTAACTATCAAAATTTAAAAGAAGGAGAAATGACTAAAGTTAGAGCCACAGTAGTATGTGAAGCGAGCCTACACAAAGTAGCTCAAATGCATAATTTTAGTAATTTCTTACATCTTGGGAAATCAGAGAAAAATACAGGTAACGGAGTAAGACCTGCAATTTTAGCAGATAGTGTTGAAGCAGTAATTGCTGCAATATATTTAGACGGAGGTCTAGAAGAGGCTAAAAAATTTATAATTGAAAATTTAAAGGAATCGATAAAAATTGCAAGTCAACATGTAGGTCAAAAAGATTATAAAACTGTTTTGCAAGAAAAATTGCAAAAAAATGGAGAAGTAGAAATAAAATATACAATTATAAAAGAAACTGGACCAGATCATGATAAAACATTTGAAGCACAAGTTGAGTGTAATCATAAAATATTGGCAATAGGCTCTGGAAAATCTAAAAAATTAGCTGAAATGGAAGCAGCAAGAAGGGCGCTAAACAATATAAAATAGAAGAGGTGAGTTTATTATGAAAAAACATTATATCATACCGATATTTGTACCACATTTAGGGTGCCCAAATGATTGTATTTTTTGTAATCAAAAATCAATTAGTGGACAACAAAAAATGATAACAAAAGAAGATATAAAAAGGACAATAGACTTTTTCTTAAAAAATATAAAAGATAAGGATGCCAAAAAGGAAGTAGCATTTTACGGTGGAAGCTTTACAGGAATAGAGATAGAAAAGCAAGAAGAGTTTTTACAAACTGCTTATGAATATATAAAGAAAGGAGAAATAAGTAGTATACGAATTTCAACTAGACCAGATTATATTGATAAAAAAATACTAAAAAGATTGAAGAAATATAAGGTGGAAACAATAGAACTTGGTGTACAATCAGCAAATGATTACATTTTAAGAAGAGCAAATAGAGGTCATACATTTGAAGATGTAAAAAGAGCATCTAAAATGATTAGATGGCATGGGTTTAAATTAGGTCATCAAATGATGGTTGGATTACCAGAGAGTACAAGGCTTGATGAAGTAAATACAGCAAAGGAACTAATAAAATTAAAACCTAAAATGGTTAGAATATATCCTGTATTAGTAATAAAAAATACAAGATTAGAAAAAGAATTCTTAGATGAAAAATATACACCACTAACAGTAGTACAAGCAGTAGAAATATGTAAAGAACTTGTATCTATGTTTAATCAAAAGGGAATAGAAGTAATAAGAGTTGGATTACAAAATACTGATGAGATAACAGATCCTAATATAGAAGGAAGTGAAGTAGTTGCAGGTCCTTATCATCCGGCATTTAGACAATTAGTAGAATCTGGACTATGGTATGATACAATTGTTGCTAAAATAAAACAGTTAAATGTTAAAGTAAAAAAAGTTCAGGTTACAGTAAATCCACAAGATGTAAATAATGTGGTGGGACATAAAAGAGAAAACATTGAAAAACTAAAAGATATGTATACTTTAGATTTGATTGTTAAGCAAGATGAAAAGATAAAGCAAGGAAAATTAGAATTAGAAGTTCTAGAAAAATATCCAGAGTTTTTAGAAGATTATAAATAAAAACTTAAGAAAAGGGGAATGTATATGGAAAAAAACAAAAGAATAACAAATGTATTATTAGTAATTATAGTAATATTAGTGATTGGAGGATGTGCTTTGGCATATTTTTATTTTACAAAAGATAAAACAAAGCCAATAATAGATCCAGAAGAAAAGAAAACTGTACAAAATCAAGAAAAAGTATTTTCAGTGGAAAAATATCCAAGAATAGATGGTTCAACAGCTACATTACCACTTGCAGAAGCATTTAAATCAAATTTTACAGGTACAGATATTAAAGATGTTGAAGTAACACATTCAAAAACACATAATGCATATGTGAATTTGATAAACGGAGATACTGATTTAATATTAGTAACATATCCTTCAGATGATGAACAAAAACTAGCTCAAGAAAAAAACGTAGAATTAGAAATAGTGCCAATTGTAAAAGAAGCATTTGTATTTTTTGTAAATAAAGAAAATATAGTGGATAATTTAACATTAGAACAAGTGCAAGACATATATTCAGGTAAAATAAAAAATTGGAAAAATGTAGGCGGAGAAAATAAAAAAATAATTGCATTTCAAAGACCAGAAAACTCAGGAAGTCAATCAGGAATGATATCTTTGGTTATGAAAGGTAAGAAAATGATGGAACCTGAAAAAGAAACAATTGCACAAAGTATGGCTGATATAGTTGATGTAATTTCTGATTATGATAATGGAAAGCAGGCAATAGGATATTCATACTACTATTATGCAACAACAATGTATTCGTCAAATGCAATGAAATTATTATCTATTAATGGAGTTGCTCCTACATATGAGAATATACAAACTGGATTGTATGATATACAAACAGCATATTATGCTGTTATAAGGAAGAATGAACCAGAAAATAGTGATACACGCAAATTACTAGATTTAATGAAATCTGAAAGAGGTCAAAATGTAGCAAAGGAGGCTGGCTATGTTCAAAACTACTAAAGCTAAAATAATTTTTGTTGTACTATTCTGTATTATATGTATATCAGTAACATTAGGATTAATATTATATAAAAATATTGAAATTGGACAAGAAGTTAAAGATGATATAAGAACAGGTGAAAGTGACGAAATTAATAAAGATGTGGCAGGAATAGATGTAAATGGTACATATAACCAAAACGATTTGAAAATGGAAGAGAACAGAGCAACTAAAGAAAAGGTAGAGATTAGTTATTTAAAAATATTAGGACTAAAAAATAAAATCATTCAAGAGAATATTAATCAAGAATTAGAAAGAGATGCATTAAATTTCTATAGAGAAAAAATTAGTGATTTAAATGAGGTAATAAACGTATCTTCAAATATGATTAATACAGCAAATTTTGCAAATGTAATTTCTTTTGAAATATCTTACGTTGCAAAAAAAGATGATAATGGAGATGGATTTTATCAGGACATTAAAGGAATAAATTATGATTTGACAACAGGCGAAGAAATAAGTATTGATAAGTTATTTACATCAGATGCACCTATAGAAGATATTTTGAGAAAGTCAGCATATTATAGCTTGATAGAAAACAATACTGAGGAAAATTTATCAGGAGATTTAGTAGTATCTGATTATGGCGATATAGAAGATGATATTGCTACATTTATTAATCAATATAAAAAAGGAAAAATAAATAAATTTTATTTTTCGCCTAAATATATCTATATTTTGTATGGAGAAAATGTAATTAAAATAGATATGAAACAATATGCTGATTATATAGCTATTTATAATAGATATTTAACAGACGAATCTATTTTTGAAACAAATGATGTTGGACTAAAAAATTTATATACGTTATCAGAAAGATATACAATTGATTATAGATATACGATTTATGAAAAAGGTAGCAATTATTTAATAGATATTAATATAGACAATATAGATTTAGATGAAACAGCATTTAGTAAAAAAGTATTACAGATCAAAATAAAAGAATTAGATGATGAAATAAAGAAAATGAAATCAATAGCTAGTAGGGACACAAATAATTTTTATATAATAAATTATTATATGAATATTAATACAACAGTCGAGAGCTCAACGCAACAAAACTTAACTTATTGCGAAAAGACTGGTAACTCATATGAGATGACAATTCATGATTTTGAAGAAAATATTGAGCCAATCATAATTGAAAACAACAGAAGTGATCCAGGTGGAGCCCTTCCAGAATATATATATGATTTTAGTAAGGTATTAAAAATTGAACCACAAAGAACAATGGAATTTTATAATCCCGAGACAGGAGATAAGGTGGTAATTTAGTATAAAATCACTCGATATTACAAATAATTGTAATAAGGGTGATTTTTTATATGAATAATGAAAAAATAAAAAAGTCTATAATAGATGTCGTCGGAACAATTGTTGGATCTGCAATAATGGCAGTTGGAGTTTCTTCTTTTCTATTACCAAATCAGTTATCATCTGGTGGTTTTTCAGGAGTTGCAACAATAACATATTATTTATTAAAAATTCCGATGGGAGCCATGATAATGGCATTAAATATACCGCTATTTTTATTTGCAGGTTATAGATTAGGTAAGGAATTTTTTATAAAATCATTAATTGGAACTTTCAGTTTATCAATATTTATAGATATATTAGATAAGTATCCTCCTATAACATCAGATAGATTTTTAGCATGTATATATGGTGGAGCAATAATAGGTATAGGAACTGCAGTAATTTTAAGAGTTGATTCATCAACAGGCGGAACAGAACTTATAGCTAATATAATAAAGACATACAATCCATATATTTCTATGAGTAAATATTTAACGATAATTGATATTGTTATAATTGGGCTAAACGTAATATTTTTTAAGCATATTGAAATAGGATTATATTCAGCAATTGCAATTTATTTATATGGACAAATGATTGACCTGATTTTTGAAGGTGTACATTATACTAAATTATTGTTTATAATTTCGGATAAAAATGAACAAATTTCGAATGATATAAGTAAGAAAGTGAAGAGGGGTGTTACTGGTTTGTATGGAAAAGGAATGTATAGAGAAAAAGATAAACTTGTTTTAATATGTGCTGCCTCAAGAAGTGATGTGGCTAAAATTAAATATATTGCAAATAAAATTGATAGGAATTGCTTTGTTGTAATTGCAAATGCAAGAGAGGTATTAGGCAAAGGGTTTAAAGAAAAATAAAAAATTTAAAATATAAGTTATATTAAAGTGAAAATTTAATATAACTTATATTTTAAATTTTCTAGATTTTGGTTAATAACATACTAGAAATAGAATCGATATTTATATTGATATCGAATTTTGCATCTTTAAATTTTTCAGACCAATTATAATTATTCCAATCATTAATTGTAGGAAAATAAGCAAGAGCTTTAGTAGAGAAACAGTCAATATCTGTTTCATATTCTCTTGAAATTTTATTAAAATAAGAATTAAATTCTTTTTTCATATAATCCTTAGTTACATCAGAAAATTTTTCAAGTACATCTTTTTCTTCATAATTGATATTATTTACCAGAGTTAATATAGATGCTCGAACAGCAATTTTGACATAAATGTTAGGGATATTATCTTCAATTTTTACTGTAATTTTTGCTTTTTTTACTGGAGTTAAAATTAATTCAAGCTTTTCTTCGGTATTTGATTCACTTTCCTTATAAGGATTATCAATAGAAATAATACAAGAGTCAATATCATTATTAATAAGTAGATGACAAATTGTTTCTATTGCAGTTAATTCACCTTTAAATTTATCGCCTTCAAAAACAGCAATTCCTATATTTTCACTTCCACGTTTTCCTTCAACTGTACTTGTTCCAGCAAGTAAATCTTCAGGAGTTGTAACTGTATATATATCTTCCTTTTTTTCTTTATCAGAAGAAGTATCAGAAGAGTTAGAATCGTTTTGACTAGAATTATTTTCAGTAGAAGATGAAGTTGAAGAACTACTGTTTTCTTCTTGCCTTGCAGTTTTATCAAGCCCACCTAATATAGCAGTGCTATTACAAGATGGATTAGAATAAGTATTAAAAAAGTCACCAACAGTTATATTTGAAAAATATCCTGTAAATTTATTAGTTATTGAAAATGTATCGTAATAAATAGTTGTTAATTTTTCAAGATTTGGCTTAACATTATTTAAATAATCATAAGCATCACATGTACTAATAACCAAATTCGTAGTTGGCCTAAATTCTTCATTATTTAATAAGCTATAAATTTGAGAAGAAATACCGTTCTTTGCAAATTCTTCAGAAAAAATCACAATACTGCAATGAGATAAGTTAATTTCCTTTCCTATATAAGTGTTAATTAAATTAAGACAACTATAAATTGAATCAGACTCACTAGAAACCAGAACTATATTACTAGATTCGTCGGAAGAACCACTTCCTGATAAAAATGAATCAGAATTTGTAAATTGAGCAGAAATTTTCATTTTTGCTTTTTCGCCGACATCAATTCCAAGAGCCAAAACATATGCAAGATTTGAAATATTATGTGAAGTATATGAGCTTGAAAATGCACTTGCAAAAATAACAAGTAAAATTAAAAACACGATTATAGCTATAACATTTTTATTCATTTGAACCACCTCCTTATAGATTTTTTAATAGAAGCTGAGATTAATATTAAAAAAGTGATGCCAATAACTAAAATGAAAAATGCATATCTATAAACAACGTTTAAATAATATATGGAAATACTATAGTTTTTGAAGCATAAGCTAACAATTAAAACGCAGACTGCAAGTAAAATAACAAATAATAATTCATTTTTCAAGTGAGTCATCTTTACTAAAATATTACTTGAAAATTTTAATGTAATACTTAAATAACTTATAAATGTAATAATCCAAATAAGCAAGAAAATAGAGTCCAACTTTCTGAAAAATGAACCGAATTCAATATATTTGGTTGCAGAATATAGAGGCATAAGTTCATTAGTTTTCACAAAACCACTAAACATGAATAGGATTATTGCAATACTTATTAATAAAAATATACATGATAGAACTATAGCTGTTACCGAAATTTTTTTTATTTGTTCGGGATGTTTTAACATAGGAGGCATAAAGTAAATATATGCAAGAGCTTGAAATGCAAACATATTACATAATCCTGAAACGAACGTAGTATATAATCCATTGCCAAATATAGGATAAATTTTTTCTATTTCGTAATAAGAAATATCAGAGAAAAATAAAAGCAAAATACTAATCACAAAAAATGGAAAAAATATTAAATTACTTCTATATATTGCATTGTGTTTCATATTACAAGATAGAACAGCAGCTATTATAAATAAGAATATTATATAAAAAAGTTTTGTCATAGGAAAATATATTATTTGTAAGAATGCTGAAAATAAATTTAGTAAAATTCCACCAAAAAAAATAAAGTATGCAATATATGCTAAGCCTATAATCCATTTTAATAAATTTCCGCCAAGATAGTTAGAGATATCTATTAAATCAAATGTAGGGAATTTTTTTAGGAAGTAACAAATTATACAAGTAAAAATAATTGATATTACACCTATGTATAAAATGTTTAGAAGCGAGGCTGATGCAGTAACATCAATAATTGATTTTGTTACATTTAAAATAATATGATTAAAAGTGATTGTTAATAATAATGCAATTGCTTCTTTGTTTCCGATTTTTGTATTATCCATAAATTTGGTCCTTTCATTTAGCCGATTTTAAGCTTTGACTATAAAGAGAAAGTCTAAAAAGGCTAAAAAATATTCCTACATATTATTTACAAATATGTAGGAATTATACAATTTGGGATATGTATATAATTAATTAAATTTTAATTTTGAAAATTGTAAATGCAAAAAATATGTAAGCATATCTAAGAAATTTCTTTTGCATTAAATGAGATTTATAGTATTCATGAAAAGATTTTAATGCACTTATTTTATCAGTGATAGTTATAACATAACTTTCTTTATATTTAGGCAGTTGAAAAAATGTTACGGGCCACATATGTTTCAAAATTATATCTTGCTCTTTTGTTGTTAAATGAGATATAGCTAAAGCATTTTTTAAAGCAATTTTCGGATGCTCAAATGCATGCCAACCATTTAACATTTTTCTAGAATGTCTCCAATCATATAAAAATAAATCATGTAACATTCCAGCTCTTGCTGCTGCAACATAGTCTAGGTTATGCTTTTTGCAAAAACGATATGACCAATATGCAACTTCTACACAATGATCATAACATAATGTATCATAATGTTGCTTGTAGTTTTTCATTTCTAATACAGTTGGATTATTTATTAAATCTTTTATTATTTCATAAAATTCTTTATCCATAGTAATCACATCCTTTTTAGTATAAATACACTTCTATTTATATTATACTACATTTTTGATATAAAATAAATACAAAAAAAGATATTTACAATTCGAATATTTTTTTGATATAATAAAATAAATTATATTAATTAAAAATAAGATAAAATTCAGCAGATTTTAGCCAAAGTAATAGATTATAAAAGAATTAATATGTAATGAAATTATGAGAGGAGATTGCTATGAAGCAAGTAGAAGAAGAGGAAAAAATAATAGAGTTTGATGATTTAGACAGTGAGCCAATGTCAATCAAGTATGAGCGGAGCTTTTCTTAGTTCATATTATTCAAATGATGATGAGGTGCAGAATTTGTATGCACTTATAAAGTTTATTCTGCTAGACATAGCTGAAATAAGAGGGCTAAATGTTGATGAAAATGAAACTTTTGATATGGATACAGTATTAAATAAAATTGTTGAGGTTCCAAGTGAGTTAAAAGATTTTAATCCACTATATTTTAAAAGTGAAGAAAAACTTAACAAATATATTGATGATAAAACAAAAAACATGACTTTAGATGAACTAAATAAATTTCTAGAATTTTTTTCTTATGGCGGGATGTGTGATTCTTTTCGTTCATATATGGTGGATTATATTACTGGGTTGATGGAGAAAATTGACGAATTGCATCTTGAGAGTTTCGGCAGTAATAGACTAGTGGATATAGATGAGGAGGGCTTTGGAAATCCGAAATCTAATGGGGAACATGAAGAATATATTACTCAAGACGATATATTTCTTGATACAGATAACAAAGAAAATGCAGATTTAGATGGGGGAAAAACAAGTGATAAGAATTTAATCAAGTATATCAAGTATATAAATAGCTTCCCGCAAATAATTAAATATCAATCTAATGCAAGGAAAATAGAAAGTAAATTAATAGATTTATCAAATCAAAAAAAATTAAATGAGTTTTATAGTAATAAATCTTTTACTAAAGAATTTGAAAAAATTATGTCTCATGATACAAAACAACATATTTATCATTTTCATGGTACACAAGATTTAGAAAGTGCAGATTTAATAATGCAAGAAGGATTGGGAATGACGCAAAATTCTTTATCAAGCACAAGTGAACGAGAATTTACAAAGGATGATGTAATTCTTTATAGTAGAGGATTTATGAATGAGATAGGAAGGGATGCAATTGTAATTATAGATCAACCTAGATTAAAAGATGGTAAGCCTAAAACCATAGTGGAACCTTTACAAAGCGATAAAAAAATTCATTTTGTTCCTTCAGGATTACAGGGACTGGATGGTGAACCAAGATACATTGTAGATCCTCAGTATATAGTTGGATATGTAGATAAAAAGAATAAAACAATAATATACAATCCAAGATATTATGATTACAGCAGATTTAATGATTCAAAAGACATTGATAGACCAAAGGGAGTTCCATATAGTAATGAAAGAATTGCAGATGGAGTTCTAAACGCTCATTTTGAAGAATTGATAAAAACAAAAGAACAAGAAGAATTACAACAATAATTGGGTTAGGAAGTGGTGAATGTGATTTCTGGTAATACATATGAAGAGTTATATGAAGTATTACGATATATGGATAAACCTACAGTGATGAAGATTCCAGAAAGTATTTTAAGAAATATATTGGAAAAGAGAAACAAAGAGTTCGAGACAAGGATTGACAAAAATGATTTATTTAAAGAAGAAAATATGAGCAAAGAAGCTGTTGATATTTTATGCTGGCTGGAATACAAATTCTTGATGAGTGAAGAAAATAAAAAAGAAATTGATAAAATAAAAAATAGAAAACTAAAAGAAATGGAAAATAAAAATTATGATTTAAATAATCTTTTCAAGAAAAAAGAGATAGCAGAGGCTCATATAAATAATATTCAATTAATTGAAAAAAAAGAAAAATCATGGTTAAAAAAAATACTAGATAATATAATAAAATTTTTTGCAAGAAAAAAATTTAGTTAAAAGAAAATCACACTTCTGCGAGCCAATAGAAGTGTGATTTTTAACAAAAAATATGTAATGTCAAACTTTTAGTAAGAAATTCATGGAGGATGCAGATGAGTTTAAGAATAATATATGGTAGAGCTGGAACAGGAAAAAGCGAATATTGTTATAGAGAAATTGCGAAAAAGGTAAAAGAAGAAAAAATATTAATAATAACACCAGAACAATTTTCATTTACTGCAGAAAAAAAATTAATGGAAGCAATAGATACAGAAGCGGTGTTAAATGCAGAGGTAGTTACATTAAGTAGAATGGCTTATAGAGTAATAAATGAGATTGGTGGAAAAACGGAAACAAATTTAAGTAAATGCGGAAAAGCAATGCTTATATATTCAATATTGAACAATAATAAAAAAGAATTAAAATTTCTTGGCAAAACTGATGAAAATGTGGATATGGCAGAAACAGCAATAACAGAATTCAAAAAGCATGCAATAAGTGTAGAGCAATTAAAACAAGAAATGGAAAAACAAGAAGATATATATTTGAAAAATAAACTAAAAGACATGTGCACAATATATGAAAACTTTGAAGCACAATTATCAGGAAAATATATAGATGAAACAGATTTATTAACAATACTTGCAGAAAATATAGAAAAAACAGATATGTTTAAAAATTTATTAATATATGTAGACGAATTTGCAGGATTTACAAGTCAAGAATATGAAATTATAAAAAAATTGGTACAAATAGCAAAACAAGTAACAGTAACAATTTGCACAGATGAAATACATGCTGCAAAAAATCCGGACACGGATATATTTTATTCAAATGAAAGAACAGTAAAAAAATTATTAGAAGTTGCCAAAGACTGTAATACAAAAGTAGAAGAAGTAAAATTAGAAAATACATATAGATTTAAAAATAAAGAACTAATGCATTTAGAACAAAATTTATATAATAACAAAGCCGTAAAATATCAAAAAAATATAGAAAATATACAATTATTTTTAGCAAAAAATCAATTTTCGGAAATAGAAGAAGTAGCAAAAAATATATTAAAATTAGTAAGAGATGAAGGATATAGATATAGAGATATATCAATAATAACAAAAAACATATCAACATATTCAAGTTTAGCAAGAGCAATATTTAACAAATATGATATTCCAATATTTATAGATGAAAATAGAGATTTAAATCAAAATATTTTAATACAATACATTTTATCAATATTAGAAATATTTATAAAAAATTGGTCACATGAAGCGGTTTTTAATTATATAAAAATAGGATTTTCAGGATTAGAAGAAGATGACATTTTTAAACTTGAAAAGTATTGTTTAAAATGGGGAATAAAACAAAATAAATGGAAAAAAGAATTTGTATATGGAAAAAATGGAGAAAAAGAAAATGCAGAAATAGATAGATTAGAGCAGATAAGAAAAGATTTAGTAAATCCACTAATTAAATTAAAAATAAAAATTGATGAAAATAAAACGGTAGAAAATATATCAAAATCAATATTTGAATTTTTAATAGAGCAAAGAATTCAAGAAAAAATTCAAATAAAAATAGAAGAATTGGAAAAGATAGGACAAATAGACTTAGCAAATGAATATGAAAGTAGTTTAAATACAATAATAGAAATATTAGATGAAATAGTATTAGTATTTAAAGATGACAAAATGACAATAGATAAATATGCTCAAATATTAAAAGTTGGATTTAAAAATAGTAATTTAACAAAAATACCGGGTACACAAGACCAAGTAATCATGGGAGATGTAGACAGGTCGAGAAGTCATAAGGTAAAAGCAATATTTATAATAGGATTAAATGATGGAGAATTTCCAAGTATTCATAAAGATGAAGGATTTTTAAATGACACAGACAGAGAAGCTTTAATGCAGGATGGAATAGAACTTGCAAAAGGAACAACAGAAAAATTATATGAAGATAATTTTAACATATATAAAGCATTTACTACAGCAGAAGAAAAATTGTATTTATTATATTCATCATCAGACATGCAAGGAAAAGCACTAAGACCATCAATGTTAATAAACAAAATAAAAAAAATTTATCCTATGATTGAAGAACAAAGTGATATAATAAGTAGCAGAGATGAGGTATTAGATAAGAAAACAACATATGAAGAATTAATAAACAATATAAGTAAATTAAAAGAACAAGAAAATATAGATAAAATTTGGTATTATATATTTGATTATTACAAAAAAGATATTGAATGGAATGAAAAATTAACACAAAGTTTAAAAGGGCTAAACTATACAAATATACCAGAAAAAATAGAAAAAGAGAATATAGATAAATTATATGGAAATACTTTAGTAACAAGTATATCAAAATTAGAAAGATATAGAAGTTGCCCATTTTCATATTATTTACAATATGGGTTAAAAATAAAACCACAAGAAGAATTAAAAATTCAAACTTTAAATACTGGTACATTCATACATGAAGTAATAGACGAATTTTTTGGAACTGTTAAAGAAAGTGGAAAACAATTAGAAGAAATTACAGAAGAGGAACTATCTGAAATAATCAATAAAATAGTAGATGAAAAGCTAGGACAAAATAAGAATTATATATTTACATCAACAGCAAAATATAGAGCATTAGTTATACGATTAAAAAAGATAATAAAAAAAGCTTTAAAATATATTATAGAAACAATAGTACAAAGTAGATTTGAGGTATTAGGAACTGAATTAGAGTTTGGAGAAAAAGGAAAATATAAGCCAATAAGACTAAGATTAGAAGATGGTAAAAAAATAGAAATAATAGGAAAAATAGATAGAATAGACACAGCACAGGGAGAGAACGGAAAATATTTAAGAATAATTGACTATAAATCATCTGCAAAAAATATAGACTTAAATGAAGTATATGCAGGTCTGCAAATACAGTTATTGACATATTTAGATGCAGCATGTAAAGAAGAAGATTTAATGCCTGCTGGAATATTATATTTTAGTATGTTAGAACAAATGATAAAAGCGGACAAAAGAATGGAACAAGAAGAAATAGAAGAAAAAATACGAGCAAACTTTAAAATGAAAGGACTTATTTTAGCAGATGTAAAAGTAGTAAAATTACATGATAAGAATTTAGAAAAAGGTGCATCTGCACTTGTACCAGCATATATTGACAAAGAAGGAAACTTGAGTGAAAAGAAAACAAGTGGAGTAACTGCAGAACAATTTAAAAAGTTGCAAAAATATATGTACACAGTACTTAAGCAAATATCTAAAGAAATTCTAGGTGGAAGTATAGACCTAAAACCTTATTATAAAGACAAAAAGACACCATGCAAATATTGTGATTATAAAAGTGTTTGTGGTTTCAATATGGGTGGTTGTGAAAATAAATATAATTACATTGATAAAAAGAGCAAAGAAGAAATCTTACAAAAAATTACCAGTGGGGACACCCATTAATGGTAAAAATTTTTACCACAGGGGACACCCATTGGTAGATTAATAAATCGAAAGGATGATAGAAAAGTTGAAAGATTTATCAAATGAAAATGTGGTTCATATAAAAAAAGATGGAATAGAATATCTACAATTTAAGAAATTGTTAGAATATAGTGACATAATAAATCATGCTTATTCAATAGGGCTTGATAGAAATTATAGAACAGCAAGAGCTAAAGATGTTCGAAAATTATCAAAAGAAGAATATAATAAAGCTATAAAAGATTATAAAGACTTATCAGATTCAATTGGTATAAAATATATAAATATAGTAAAGCCAAATCAAGCACATACAAAGAATATAAAAAGAGTTGATGCAAAAGTAAACATAGATGAACCAGATTTTAATTTAAGTGAATACAATGAAACAGATGGATTAATAACGAATAGTAAAAATATGGCTTTAGCTACGACAAATGCTGATTGTATTTTAATGTTATTTTTTGACCCTGTAAAGAGAGTAGTAGCAAATGTTCATTCAGGATGGAAAGGAACATTGCAGAGAATTTCAATTGAAGCTGTCAAGAAAATGAAAGAAGAATATAATTGCGCTCCTAAAGATATAATTTGTTGCATTTGTCCAAGTATAAGAAAATGCCATTTTAAGGTTCATAAAGATGTACAAGAACCATATTACAATGAGTTTAAAGATTTGAAAAAAATTGACCAATTAATAGTTCCAATACAAGGAGAAGACAGATGGGTTATTGATACAGTAGAGATAAATAAAATAATTTTGGAACAAGAGGGCTTGAAAGTAGAAAACATAATAGATTGTGGAATTTGTAGTGTTTGTAATTCAGATCAAATCCATTCTTTTAGAGTTGAAAAAGAAGGATATGGATTAGGAACAGCTATAATTGAATTGAAATAATTAAGTGAGGTGTAAAATGATAATACCAGAGAGATTAAAAATAGGTGATATGATAGGCGTTGTGGCACCATCTAATCCAATAATAAATGAAAATGTAGAAGAAATAGAAAAAGCAAAAGAAATTATAGAAAAATTAGGTTTTAAAGTTAAATTTTCAAAAAACTTATTTTCGAACAAAAATGGATATAGTGCATCAGCAAAAGAGAAAGCTGAAGATATAAATGAAATGTTTAAAGATAAAAATGTCAAAATGGTATGGTGTGCAAAGGGTGGAGAAAATAGTAATTCAACATTTGATTATTTAGATTTTGAAATGATAAAACAAAATCCTAAAATAATATGCGGATATAGTGATATTACTTCACTTACAAATATAATATCAGAAAAAACAGGATTAGTGACTTTTAGTGGAACAAATTTTAAAACAATAGCTACAGATGAAACAGATTATAGTTTAAAAGAAGTTTTAAAAAGATTTCTAGATGGTAGTTTGGAATTTGGAAGAAATGAATACGGATATAAAACAATAAAAGAAGGTTTTGCGGAAGGAAAATTAATTGGAGGGAATTTAAGCTTAACAAGAGCAATGGTAGCTGGAAAATATAATATAGAGTTTTCTGATAAAATATTATTTTTGGAAGAATTGGGATTTGAAACAGGGCCTGCATTAATAAGTAATTATTTATATTATATGAAACAAAATGGAGTGTTTGATAAGATTCGAGGAATATGGATTGGCGATTATACACATGAAAGTGGAATAACCTTAGAAAAGATTTTATTAGATACATTAGGAAATGAGTTCAAAGGACCGATTATTAAATCAGAGAATTTTGGACATATAGAGCAAAAGACTGTTATACCAATAGGAACTATGGCTAAGATAGATACAAGAGAGAAGGAAAAAATAAAATTGTTAGAAAATTGCGTGAAATAGCAAAAAAAAACATAAAAGGGCTTGATTTTTCAGAAAAATATGGTATAATAATTAGCGTAAAAAACACATAAAGAAGAGTTTATGTGGAAGTGCCTTGGAAATTTAATGAATTCAAGGTCCACGTAGATGATGAAACTTTGTGGAAGTTATAACAAAAAGGGAGGAATAAAAAATGGCAGTAGTTGCAATGAAACAATTACTAGAAGCTGGTGTTCACTTTGGACATCAAACAAGAAGATGGGATCCAAGAATGGCTGAATACATATTTCAAGCTAGAAACGGAATCCATATAATCGATTTACAAAAAGCTTCAAAGAAAATTGATGAAGCATATGAATTCATCAAAGAACAAGTAGAAGAAGGAAAGACAGTTCTATTCGTAGGAACAAAAAAACAAGCTCAAGAATGCATGAAAGATGCAGCAATTAAGAGCGGAATGTACTATGTAGATCAAAGATGGTTAGGTGGAATGCTAACAAACTTTGATACAATTCAAACAAGAATTAAAAGATTAAAAGACCTAGAAACAATGGCCGAAGATGGTACATTTGACGTATTACCTAAAAAAGAAGTAATATTACTTAAAAAAGAAATGGAAAAACTAGAAAAAAATCTTGGTGGAATCAAAGATATGGATAAATTACCAGGAGTTATATTCTTAGTAGATCCTAAAAAAGAAAGAATAGCAATATTAGAAGCTAAAAAATTAGGAATTCCAGTAGTGGGAATAGTAGATACAAACTGTAATCCTGAAGAATTAGATTACCCAATTCCAGGAAATGATGATGCTATAAGAGCAGTTAAATTAATTGCAGATGTTATGGCAAATGCAATAATTGAAGGAAAACAAGGTGAAAGCTTTGAACCTGCTACAGAAGAACAAGATGTTTCAGAAGAAGCAGAATCAATGGAACAAGTTGTTAGCGAAAGTGAAGAAAAAGTAGAAGAATAATAAAATGTTAATAAAAGAGTGGGGCTCTACTGCTCTACTCTATTTTTTATATAAGGAGGATAAAAGATATCTTCTAAAAACTAAAAGGAGGAATGTATAGATGGTTACAGCAGCATTGGTAAAAGAATTAAGAGAAAAAACAGGTGCAGGAATGATGGACTGCAAAAAAGTATTAACAGAAACAGATGGAGATTTAGAAAAAGCATCTGAACTATTAAGAGAAAGAGGAATAGCAAAAGCAGCTAAAAAATCAGGAAGAGTTGCAGCAGAAGGTTTAGTAGAAGCATATGTTACTGAAGATGGAAAAGTAGGCGCAATTGTTGAAGTTAATGCAGAAACAGATTTCGTTGCAAAAAATGAAGAATTTAAAACATTTGTAATGGATGTTGCAAAACAAGTTGTAAAAAATAATCCTGCATCAGTTGAAGATTTATTAGCAGAACCATCAATAGCAGTAGAAGGAAAAACTGTTAATGAAGTATTAATAGATAAAATTGCAACAATTGGTGAAAATATGACAATAAGAAGATTTGCAAGATTTGAAACAACAGATGGATTAGTTGAAAAATATATTCACGGTGATGGAAAAATTGCAGTTTTAGTTAACATGACAAATGGAAACAAAGAATTAGCAAAAGATGTATGTATGCAAATAGCAGCTGCAAGACCTGAATTTGTAAATAGAGAACAAGTTCCAGCTGAAAGATTAGAAAAAGAAAAAGAAATCTTAAAAGCACAAACAATGAATGAAGGTAAACCAGAAGCAATTGCTGAAAAAATTGTTATGGGTAGAATTAATAAATTCTATGAAGAAATCTGCTTAGTAGATCAAGAATTTGTTAAAGATCCAAGTATGAAAGTTTCACAAGTTTTAAAAGATGCATCAGTTGTTGAATTTGCAAGATTTGAAAAAGGTGAAGGAATCGAGAAAAAAGAAGAAAACTTTGCTGAAGAAGTTATGAAACAATTACAATAAATTTTACGGGAATTAGATGATTTGTCTAATTCCTTTTTAATATACTCGGCAAGTAAAATTTTTCTTATTTTTTTTGATTGCTAAACCATTTAAAATATGCTAATATATAATATGTATGTTACCAGAAAAAAATAATAATTGACAAACTATTATTAAGGGTGTCCCCAGTGGTAAAAAAATTTACCATTAATGTGTGTCCTTACTGGTAAAAGGAGGTAGAAATGAAATTAATTTCATGGAATGTAAATGGAATAAGAGCTTGTGTGAACAAAGGATTTAAGGATTTTTTTAAAGAAATAGATGCAGATATATTTTGTATACAAGAAACAAAATGTCAACCAGAACAAATTAGTTTGGAATTCGAAGGATATAAAAGTTTTTGGAATAGTGCAGAACGCAAAGGATATTCAGGTACAGCAATATTTACAAAAAAAGAACCGTTAAATGTTACATATGGAATAGGAATAGAACAACATGATAAAGAGGGTAGAGTTATAACTTTAGAATTTGAAATGTTTTATATGGTTACAATATATACTCCAAATGCTAAAAGAGAATTAGAAAGATTAGATTATAGAATGATATGGGAAGATGAAATAAGAAAATATTTATTAAAATTAAATGAAACAAAACCAGTAATAATGTGTGGAGATTTAAATGTGGCACATGAAGAAATTGATTTGAAAAATCCTAAAACCAATAGAGGAAATGCAGGTTTTACAGATGAGGAAAGAGGCAAAATGACTAAATTATTACAAGCGGGATTTTCAGATAGTTTTAGATATGTATACCCTGAAAAAACAGATGCATATAGTTGGTGGTCTTATATGGGACATGCTAGAGAAAAAAATGTAGGATGGAGAATTGATTATTTTATTACATCTAAAGATATTGAAAAAAATATAAAAGATGCAGTAATATATACTGAGGTATTTGGAAGTGACCATTGTCCAGTTGGATTAGAAATAGAAATTTAAATTTTTGTAATTAAATTAAAATGTAGAGAAAAAGAAAGGAATAATAAATATGAATGAAATAAAGAAAAATCTTTCGAAATGGATGTATTACTTTTTACTTGGAACAGCAATAATTATTGTATATAAATTTTTTGATAATTTTACTGCAATTGGAGGAGTAATAGGAAAATTTTTTAATGTAATTGCACCATTTATGGCTGGAGCATTATTAGCATATTTGTTGTACATACCAGCTTCTAGAATTGAAAAAAGGTTTTCAAAATCTAAAAGAAAACTAATAAAAAAGAAATCAAGAGGTTTAAGTGTATTTATAACATATTTACTAGCAATATTAGTAATCATATTATTAGTTAATGTTATATTACCAGTTGTTATAGATAGTATTATTGAATTAGTAAATAACTTTCAAGGATATTGGAATACAGCTATAGAAAAATTAAATGCATTACCAGAAGACTCAATATTAAAAAGTCAACAAGTAGAAGAGGTAATAAAAAGTATAGGGGATGCAATTCAAAATATAGATTTAAAACAATATGTGAGTACTGAAAGAATAACAGGTTATATAAAAAGTGTTTTAGGTGTTGCTAGTGGAATATTTGATGTGTTTGTATCAATAGTAGTTTCAGTATATATATTGTTACAAAGAAATCAAATCTATGGATTTTTTAATAAATTAACAATGGTTATGTTTGATAAAAAGACATGTGATAAAATTGGTGAATATATAGATAGTACAAACAAAATATTCTTTAAATTTATTAGCAGTCAAGTAATAGATGGAATTATAGTTGGAATTTTGGTTACCATTGCGATGAGTATAATTGGAGTTAAATATGCTGTATTATTAGGATTTATGATAGGATTATTTAATATAATACCATATTTTGGAGCAATAATAGCTGTTGCAATAAGTATTTTAATTACACTCATTACTGGTGGTATATCACAAACTTTAATAATGGCAATTGTAGTAATAGTATTGCAACAAATTGATTCAAATATAATAAATCCTAAAATAATAGGAAATTCATTAGAAATAAGTCCACTACTTGTAATATTTGCTGTAACTGTTGGAGGGGCATATTTTGGTGTTTTAGGAATGTTCTTAGCAGTGCCTGTTGCGGCTGTATTAAAGATCTTGATAAACGATTGGTTAGAATTTAAAAACAACAAGAAATATGCCTAAAAAGTATTGAAAAAAAAGTAAAAAAATGTTAATATTATCTCATGCTAAAGAATTTTTAGCATGAGATTTTTTGTCTATGCAGTTTCAGAAGCATAAGATAAATTTAAAATAAAAAATTCAGTCAAATTAATTTTGGTCGCTTTTGTCACTAAATTACAATCAAACAAAAAATAAGCACACATCAAGTTGTAAGTTTTTACTGTGCTAAAGAAAGAGAGGTGAAGAAGTATAAAAATTCTTTATAAAGGTAAAATATAACTAGAAAGAGGTAATAAAATGAAACAGGATATGATTGTAAAAATAGAAAAATATTTAGATAAATTACAACAAAAGCCAGTAACAATACAACAAGATGGATTTTTAATTAATCAATTTTTTATGGAAAAAATGATGTATAAAATTCAGAATGATACTCTAAATTTAAGAGATGAAATGAAAGAAGTGTATATATCATTAAATTTAAATCAAGTATATCAAGTAGAAATTGGCGAAAACAAAATGATTTTATTCTTAGACAATGATACCAGAATACAATTAAATTAAAAAAATTAAGATTTTCTTTTTCGGAAAATCTTAATTTTTTTTAGTTGTGTTTTTCATTTATAGATGCTTTGTCAGTGTCATCAAGATTTTCTAAACTGAATCTAAGTAAAGAAATAATTGTTTTGTTAAAAGAAAGCTTTTTCAAATCAGCTAAATTTTGTACATCTTCAACAATGTCTTCTGGCAAACGTAGAGTTTTACTAACTCCGCTATGATTTTCTGGTATTTTTAATTTGTTCATGTCATTCCTCCTTATGCAATAATTTTACAACATAAAAAGAAATAAATATGCACCCAATTATAGGTGCATATTATATTCAAAGCAATTTTTTATTTTTTCTTTTTTATTATAACTGATATTAATATAATAACTAATATTACAGCAATAATTGCAAATACTCCAGTCCATCCTAGAATAGCAACGATTTTACTACCTAAAGACATTATAACACCTGCTAATAATACACCAAGAGTTACTGCAAATATACTTGTTTTAAAATCAAGCTTTAAGAAACTTGCTGCTAATGTTCCAGTCCATGCTCCTGTTCCAGGTAAAGGGATTCCTACAAATATTAGTAATGCCCAAAATATACCACGATTTCCAGCTGATTTTTTTAGTTTTTCTCCACCTTTTTCACCTTTTTCTAAACACCATGTGAAAAATTTACCTATTATTTTTTTATCTTTTCCCCATTCAAGAACTTTTCTTGCAAATAAATAAATAATAGGTACTGGAAGCATATTTCCGATAATTGCTATTGGATAATATAAAAATATATTTAGTCCAAGACTTTCTGCTATAGGTATTGCACCTCTTAATTCAACTATTGGAACCATTGAGATTAAGAAAACTAAAATATATTTTACTACTAATGGTAAACTTGCCATGTTTTTCCTCCTTAAATAAAACTTATTCTATTTTACTATAACATATAAAAAAGTCAAGAATATAGAACAAAATTATTGACAAATATAGAAATTTTATGTTATCATTAAAGAGTATGATTTTATAAAAATGGATTTTTGTGCCATTTTAAAATAAACATACTTAATTCACAATAGTTAAAAATTAGAAAAATAAGAATTATAGATATGAAAGCAAAGAAAAGAAATTGTGGAAGCAGACAATTTTCAGACCTTTGTGGAAATATTTATTAAGAAGAGATTTTTCTAAAAAAAATAAAATTTAAATCTGCTTAATATTTTTTAAGGAGTGATTTATTTGGAAATCAAAGACGTAAAGTTCGGAAGAACAACTCGTAAAGACTTTTCAAAGGTTGGGGATTACATAGAAATGCCAAACCTAATCAAAGTTCAAAAAGATTCTTATGACTGGTTTATAGAAGAAGGACTTGGAGAAGTATTAAAAGATATTTCACCAATCATAGACTACACAGGAAACTTAGTTCTAGAATTTTTCGATTATTACATGGAAGAAAAAACAAAATACACTGAAGAAGAAGCAAAAGAAAGAGATGCAACATATTCAACAAGATTACACGTAAAAGTAAGATTAATAAATCGTGAATCAGGAGAAATCAAAGAACAAGAAATCTATTTAGGAGATTTTCCACTAATGACAGAAAGTGGAACATTTATAATAAATGGAGCAGAAAGAGTTGTAGTTAGCCAGTTAGTACGTTCACCAGGATGCTATTATGATGAAGTATTTGATACAAAAACAGGAAAGAAAACATACACATCAACAGTAATGCCATTAAGAGGAGCATGGATAGAATATGAAACAGACGGAAATGACATGTTCTGGGTACGTGTTGATAGAACAAGAAAATTACCTGTAACAACATTATTAAGAGCTCTTGGATTAATCTCAGATGACCAAATAAGAGCATTATTTGGAGAAGAAAACCTATTAGAAACAACAATTCAAAAAGATCCAATAAAAACTGGAGAAGAAGCATTAATAGAAATTTACAAAAAATTAAGACCAGGAGAACTACCAACAGTAGAAGCTGCAAGAAGTTTATTTAATGGATTATTCTTTGATAATAGAAGGTATGACTTAGCAAAAGTAGGAAGATTCAAATTTAACCAAAAATTAAGCATAGCAAACAGAATAAAAAATCAAGTAGCATTTGAAGATATCATGGACAAAGAAACAGGAGAAGTATTTGTTACAGCTGGAGAAATAATAACACCAGAAGTTGCAGAAGATATTCAAAATGCAGGAATAAATATAGTAGACATTAAATTAGGTGACAAAAAAATAAGAGTAATAGGAAATGGAATAGTAAATATCCACAAAGTATTACCAAATGTGGATTTAAGTAAGCTACATTTCAAAGATGAAGTAAATTATGAAGTATTAAAAAATATAATTGAAAATACAAGTGAACAAGATTTAGTAAAAGTTATAGAAGAAAGATATGAAGAATTAGTACCAAAACACATAACAACAGAAGATATAATTGCTTCAGTAAATTACTTACTAAACATGTATCATGGATTAGGGAAAAAAGATGATATAGATCACTTAGCAAATCGTAGAATAAGATGTGTAGGAGAATTATTACAAAATCAATTTAGAATTGGTTTAACAAGACTTGAAAGAGTAGTTCGTGAAAGAATGACAATACAAGACTTAGATGTTATAACACCACAAACATTAATAAACACAAAACCAATAACATCATCAATAAGAGAATTCTTTGGAAGTTCACAATTATCACAATTCATGGATCAAACAAATCCACTTTCAGAATTAACACATAAAAGAAGAATTTCAGCATTAGGACCTGGAGGTCTATCAAGAGAAAGAGCTGGATTCGAAGTACGTGATATTCACTATACACATTATGGTAGATTATGTCCAATAGAATCACCAGAAGGACCAAACATTGGATTAATCTCAGCATTATCATCATTTGCAAGTATTAATGAATATGGATTTATTGAAACACCATATAGAAAAATTGATCCAGAAACACATAGAGTAACAGATATTGTAGAATATATGAGTGCAGACGTAGAAGATAATTACATAATAGCACAAGCTTCTGAACCAATGAATGAAAATGGAGAATTTATAAATAAACGTATTCGTGTAAGACATAGAAATGAAATCGTAGAAGTTGATAAAGAATTAGTACAATATATTGATGTATCACCAAAACAATTAGTATCAATTGCTGCTGCAATGATTCCATTCTTAGAGAATGATGATGCTAAAAGATCATTGATGGGTTCAAACATGCAACGTCAAGCAGTTCCATTAATGACAACAGAAGCTCCAATTGTAGCAACAGGTATAGAATACAGAGCTGCAAAAGATTCAGGAATATTAGTATTAGCCGAAGATGATGGAGTTATCGAAAAAGTTACAGGTGATAGTGTAACAGTTAAATATAATAATGGAAAAACAGTTATCCACAAATTGCGTAAATTTAAAAGAACAAATGGTGGAACATGTATAAATCAAAAACCAATTGTTAAAAAAGGTGAAATTGTTAAAAAAGGTGATGCTATTGCTGATGGGCCATCAACAAAAGATGGAGAAATGGCATTAGGTAAAAACATGCTTGTTGCATTCTCTACATGGGAAGGTTACAACTATGAGGATGCTATATTATTAAATGAAAGATTAGTACAAGAAGATGTATTCACATCAATACATATAGAAGAATATGATTGTGAATGTCGTGATACAAAACTAGGTGCAGAAGAAATAACAAGAGATATTCCAAATGTTGGTGATGACTCATTAAAAGACCTAGATGAAAACGGAATAATAAGAATAGGTGCAGAAGTTAGACCTGGAGATATCTTAGTTGGTAAAGTAACTCCAAAGGGAGAAACAGAGTTAACTGCAGAAGAAAGACTACTTCGTGCTATATTTGGTGAAAAAGCTAGAGAAGTAAGAGATACTTCACTACGTGTACCACATGGAGAAGCTGGAACAATTGTAGATGTTAAAATATTTACTAGAGATAATTCAGAAGAATTAGGCCCTGGTGTAAATCAAGTAATTAGATGTTACATTGCTACAAAGAGAAAAATTTCAGTTGGTGATAAAATGGCTGGACGTCATGGAAACAAAGGTGTAATCTCAAGAATATTACCAACAGAAGATATGCCATTCTTACCAGATGGAACACCAGTAGATATATTATTAAATCCATTAGGTATACCATCACGTATGAACCTTGGACAAATCTTAGAGGTTCACTTAGGTGGAGCAGCAAGAGCACTTGGATGGAAAGTATCTACACCTGTATTTGATGGTGCCGCAGAAAAAGAAATAGAAGAATTATTAGAGCAAGCTGGCATGTCAAAAGATGGAAAAACAACACTATATGATGGTAGAACAGGTGAACCATTTGCAAGCCCTATAACAGTAGGTGTAATGTATATGTTAAAACTACATCACTTAGTTGATGATAAAATACATGCTCGTTCAACTGGACCATACTCATTAGTAACACAACAACCACTTGGAGGTAAAGCTCAATTTGGTGGACAACGTTTCGGAGAGATGGAAGTTTGGGCATTAGAAGCATATGGTGCAGCTTATACATTACAAGAAATCTTAACAGTAAAATCAGATGATACTGTAGGACGTGTAAAAGCATATGAAGCAATTGTTAAAGGTGAAAATATTCCTGAACCAGGAGTTCCAGAAAGCTTTAAAGTATTAGTAAAAGAACTTCAAGCTTTAGGATTAGATATAAAATTATATTCTGATAATAATGAAGAACTTGAACTTAAAGAACATATCGAAGATGGAATCGATTATGAAGAAACATCAGGAAAAACTCTAACAGAGGATGATGTTTTAATACATGAAGACTTAGAAGATGGTTATTCAGAAGAAAATGAAGATATGATTGATGATGAAGAAGATAGTGACGAATTATTTGATGATGATGATTTAGATGATGAAGAGAGCATCTATGATAGTGATTTAGCTAATGATAATCTTGATAATGATGAAAATATTATAGAATAAAATGAATTAAATCAGGCATCTTACGTCGTTAATTCAAAATTAATTTAATAAATTTTAGAAAGGTACGAACTTCATTAAAATATGTACAGCAGTGTAAAGTTTGAAACTTGTTCTAAAATGCCCAAAAAATTAGAGAAGGGGGACATCTAATAAAGATGGATGAATTAGAGATATTCAACAAAATAAAAATAGGAATTGCATCAGATGAAAAAATAAGAGAATGGTCAAAAGGTGAAGTAAAAAAACCAGAGACTATAAACTATAGAACACTAAAACCAGAAAAAGATGGTCTATTTTGTGAAAAAATATTTGGACCAACAAAAGACTGGGAATGTCACTGTGGTAAATATAAAAGAGTAAGATATAAAGGAATAGTTTGTGACAGATGTGGTGTTGAAGTTACAAAAGCAAAAGTAAGAAGAGAAAGAATGGGACATATTGAACTTGCTGCACCAGTTGCACATATTTGGTATTTCAAAGGAATACCAAGTAGAATAGCTTTAATGCTAGATATTTCACCAAGAAATCTTGAAAAAGTAATATATTTTGCTTCATATATAGTAACAGATAAAGGAACATCAGGATTAGAAAAATGCCAAATTTTAAACGAAAAAGAATATCATGAAGCAGAAGAAAAATATGGTAGAAAATCATTTAAAGCAGAAATGGGAGCTGAAGCAATAAGAAAACTATTAGAAGAAATAGACTTAGAAAAATTAACAGCTTCAATAGAAAAAGATTTAGAAAATGCAAGTGAACAAAGAAAAGCAAAATTAATAAAAAGATTAGATACTGTAGAAGCATTTAGACAATCTGGAAATAGACCAGAATGGATGGTAATGAATGTAGTTCCAGTAATTCCACCAGATTTAAGACCAATGGTACAATTAGATGGTGGTAGATTTGCTACATCAGATTTAAATGACTTATATAGAAGAGTAATAAACAGAAATAATAGATTAAAAAGATTACTTGAACTTGGAGCACCAGAAATCATTGTAAGAAATGAAAAAAGAATGTTACAAGAATCAGTTGATGCTTTAATAGACAATTCAAGAAGAGGAAGACCTGTTACAGGAGCTGGAAATAGACCACTTAAATCATTATCAGATTTATTAAAAGGAAAACAAGGTAGATTCCGTCAAAACTTATTAGGAAAACGTGTTGACTATTCAGGACGTTCAGTAATAGTTGTAGGACCAGAATTAAAGATATATCAATGTGGACTTCCAAAAGAAATGGCTATCGAATTATTCAAACCATTTGTAATGAGAGAATTAGTTGGAAGACATTTAGCACATAATATAAAAAGTGCAAAAAGAATGGTAGAAAGATTAAGTCCAGAAGTATGGGGAATACTTGAAGAAGTAATTAAAGACCATCCAGTAATGCTTAACCGTGCTCCAACATTACATAGACTTGGAATTCAAGCATTTGAACCAGTTTTAGTAGAAGGTAGAGCAATAAAACTACATGCGTTAGTATGTGAAGCATTTAATGCAGACTTCGATGGTGACCAAATGGCAGTTCATTTACCATTAACACCAGAAGCACAAGCAGAATCAAGATATTTAATGCTTGCAACAAATAACTTATTAAAACCACAAGATGGTAAGCCAGTAGCTGTACCAAGACTAGACATGATTTTAGGAAGTTATTATTTAACAATGACATTAGATGGTGAATTAGGAGAAGGAAAATACTTCAAAGATCCTGATGAAGCCTTAATGGCTTACCAAAATGAAGCAGTTGGAATACATGCAAAAATATTTGTAAGAGTAACTAAGGAAATAAATGGTGAAATGAAAACTAAAAAAATTCCTACAAGTGTTGGTAGAATAATATTTAACCAAGGAATACCACAAGACTTAGGATTTATAAATAGAGAAGAAGATCCATTCCAATATGAAATCGACTTCCCAGTAATGAAGAAAACAATGGGAACAATAATTGATAGAGTAATTGAAAGACATGGTTTAACAGAATCAGCAGAAGTAATAGATTATATTAAATCACTAGGATTCAAATATTCTACATTAGCAGGTATTACATTCTCAGTAGCAGATGTTGAAGTACCAGCAACTAAAAAGGATATATTAGCTGACGCAGATAAACAAGTTGAAAAAGTTAGAAACCAATATAGAAGAGGTTTAATAACTGATGACGAAAGATATCAAGCAGTTGTTGGTATTTGGGAAAAAGCAACAAATGATGTAAGTAAAGCAATGGAAGAAAACTTTGATGATTTGAATCCAATATACATGATGGTTAAATCAGGAGCCCGTGGTAATATGAACCAGTTAAGACAAATCGCTGGTATGCGTGGACTTATGGCAAGTACAACAGGTAAAGCAGTTGAAATACCAATCAAATCATGTTTCCGTGAAGGTCTAGATGCCCTAGAATACTTCATTTCTTCACATGGTGCACGTAAAGGCTTATCAGATACAGCTTTAAGAACAGCTGACTCTGGATATTTAACAAGAAGACTTGTAGATGTATCACAAGATATAATTGTTAGAGAACATGATTGTGATACACATGAAGGATTAATGCTAGAAGATATTAAAGATGGAAATCAAATAGTTGAGAAATTAGAAGAAAGACTAGAAGGAAGATATCCATTAGATGATATTACAAATCCTGAAACAGGAGAATTAATTGTAGATAGAAATACAATGATTAACAAAGACATCGCAAAACAAATAGTTGATGCAGGATATACACAAGTATTTGTACGTTCTGTAATTGGATGTAGAAGTAAACATGGTGTATGCCAAAAATGTTATGGTATGGGTCTAGCAAGAAGAGAATTAGTATCAATTGGTGAATCAGTTGGTATTATAGCAGCACAATCAATTGGTGAACCTGGTACACAGTTAACCATGAGAACCATTCACTCTGGTGGTGTTGCAGGTGTTGCAGATATCACTCAAGGTCTTCCAAGAGTTGAAGAAATCTTTGAAGCTAGAAAACCAAAGGGTGTTGCAGTAATTACAGAAATTGATGGTAAAGTTAAAATTTCAGAATCTAAAAAGAAATTGGAAGTTATTGTTACTTCTAAAGATGATTCAAGAACATATACTATACCATTTGGATCTAAGTTAAAAGTTAGAGACGGAGATGAAGTAAGAGCAGCACAACCACTTATAGAAGGTTCAATAAATCCTGCTGAAATTTTAGCAATAAAAGGACCAGAAGGAGTTTATGAATATGTAATTTCTGAAATTCAAAAAGCATATAGAAGCCAAGGTGTTGATATTAATGATAAGCACGTTGAAGTAATCGCAAGACAAATGCTTAGAAAGGTTAGAGTTGAAGATAGTGGAGATACAGATATGTTCCCAGGAACTTTAATTGATATGTATGAATTTGAAGACAAAAATAAATTAGTTGAGCAAGAAGGCAGACGACCAGCAACAGGTAAGAGAGTATTGCTTGGAATTACTAAAGCTTCACTTGCAACAGATAGTTTCTTATCAGCAGCATCTTTCCAAGAGACAACAAGAGTATTAACTGAAGCAGCTATTAAAGGTAAAGAAGATCATTTATTAGGATTAAAGGAAAATGTAATTATAGGTAAACTTATACCGGCAGGTACAGGTATGAAGAGATATCAAGATGTTACAATTAAAGTTGAAGGTGAAGAAGAGAACATGCCAACAGAAGAAAGTGTTCCTGAAACACAAGAAAATATATAGTTAAAAAAGGAACAAAAAAATTGGAAGGGTACATAATTTACGTTTATTAAAATGTAAATTATGTACCTGTTTTTTTGATACTATTGATAAGACAAAAGAAATATGGTAAATTTATAATGAGGGGATTAGTATGGAAGAAAAGAAGGAAAAATTAGAGTATTATAGAGAACTACTAACAAAGAATCCAACACCATTGGAAGCATTCTATTTATCTGAATATAGAAAAGAAAGATTAGAGACATTATATGTTCAAAAAAACATGATGACCGCAACAATTTTAAGTTTATGTAAAAAGAAAAAAATTGAATTGAATATGGAGGCAAGAAAAAAAGTTAAAATAACATTTAAAAGTAATGATACCTTTGATTTAGATGATAGTGAATTTAATATATATGAATTATTAAAAGAGATTTCTGGAAAAAATAAAGAAATCGAAATTGAAAGGTTAAGAGATATTTGTAAAGACAACGCTATATTTTATACTGAATCAATTAATAGGTTTGTAGATGAAATTATAGACGACTTATATAAACGTAAATTGATAGATAAAAATAAAGAAAGAAAATACAAGAAATATTCTAGAATAGATGAAAAAGGTATACTATTTAGATATATTTATCGATTGTTTGGGATAAAAAATAAAGATGAAATAGAAGTTTTTACAGATAAAGGGAAAAAAGAAAAGGAAAAATGGAAGAACTTAAAAATGTATATTCAAAATACTTATTTGTTAGATGAGAAAGATATGAAGGATTTTGCTATATGTGAAAATTATTTGATATATGCGACAGTGTTTGGGATTTCAGACAAAATAATAAAAGAATTTGAAAAGTATTATTCAAAAGCATTTAAAGATGCAAACTGGAATGATAATGAAATAAAGGAAAAATATCCATTAATATATTATATATATAATCCAGAACATAATCGATTATGGGAGGATGACAATAGTATAAATCCAGTATCAATAATTAGTAAAGAATTAGAACAAGCATACTATATAGCTGCTCGTAAACGATATAGACACTTATATAGAAGTAATATTAAGTATGCAAAAGAATTTTGGATTGAACGAGAAGATGATTAAATTGATAAGGAAAAATAGGAATCAAATTTATGCTAATGTATAAATTTGATTCTTATTTTGTGTAAAATTATTGTAGTTTATTCTGATATCGTTTTTTATGAAAAAAATTATATATGTAGTAAGCACAAAAATTTTTCCATTCTTTAAATGCACAATACTTATCAACAAATGTAATAACAAAACTTTCTAAATATTTTGGTAGAAAAAAAGTTAAGGGCCACATGTGTTTTAAAATAATATCCTTTTCTTTATCATTAAAAGAAAAGAGTTGATTAGCATTATTTAGTGCTATTTTAGGATGATTTTTAATATGATTTTTTGGTCTTGTAAATTTATTTTCACAATCATAAAAAAATAAATCATGTAATAGTCCTGCACGTGCTGCAGAAGTATAATCAAGTTTTAAGAATTTACATACTAAATATGAATAATACGAAACAGATAAACTGTGTTCAAACCTAGTATATATGTAATGGTGTTTATATAATTTTAATTTCTGAAATGTTTCATTTTCTAGTATATCTTCAATTATGTTATAAAATTCTTTATTATGTTTCAATGTAATTCATCCTTTCGACAATAATATATTTAAAAATATTATAACATAATATAAAGGTGATGTAACTGGAAAAAGGTGCTAGAAAGCTTGACAAAAGCCACGTTTAGAAGTATACTAGAATAGTATAAAATAGCAATAATGTGACAAAATATAGTTAAAATTAAAAAGTCTTGAGAAAGGGATAAAATATGTCAGGAAGTAATAGAAAAATATTTGATAATTTAGTGTCAAGAACAAAAATATATTTAGTAATAATATTTTTATTACTTGCAATAGTATCATATTTAAAAGTAAACTTAATAATACCATCTATTATAATATATATATTGGTATTAGGATATACGTACTTTGCTAATAATAAAAGAAAAAGTGAGATATCTGAACAGTTACAAGATTTAACTTTAACTGTAGATTCAGCAGCGAAAAGTAGTTTGATAAATTCACCATTTCCTTTGATAATAATAGAAACAGATGGAAATGTTGTATGGAGAAGTTCAAAATTTATAACTGAATTTGCAAATATTGATATTAATAATTATCTTAGTGATTTAATAGTAGATGTTAAAAGTAAAATTGAAGAAAATCAAAAAAAAGATCAAAAAATCAAATCAATAGTAAAAAATATTGAAATTGGAAAGAAAAAATATAAAGTACAATGTCAATTTGCAAAAACAAAAAGAAGTGAAAGAAAAAAAGTTGCAGAATATATGGTAATTATCTATTTTATAGATGAAACAGAAAAATATGAATTAAAAAAAGAAAATGAAAATAAAAATACATGTGTTGGAATTATAATGGTAGACAATTATGAAGAAGTAATGCAAAGAGTAGATACTGAACAAAAAACACAATTAATGGCAAAAGTAGAAAATATAATATATGACTGGGTAAATGAAACAAATGGAATTTTAGTAAAAGAAGACAGAGACACATATGTATATATTTTTGAACAACGTAATTTAGATAAAATAAAAGAAAGTAAATTTGCGATATTAGATTATATAAAAGATATTGTAAGAAAAGATAAAATACAATTAACATTAAGTATTGCAATATCAAATGAAGGAGAAACTGATAAAGAAGTATATAAATCAGCAACAGCAGCAATGGACGTAATTCTTGGAAGAGGAGGAGATCAGGCTGTTATAAGAGAAAATGGAAAATATCAATTCTTTGGAGGAAAAGTAGAAGAGGTAGAGAAAAGAACAAAAGTAAAAGCAAGAATAGTAGCACATGCATTAGAAGAATTAATGTCAACATGTGAAAATGTAATTATAATGGGACATTCAAATCCAGATATAGATGCAGTTGGCTCTGCACTAGGAGTATATAGAATGGCAACAAGTTTAGGAAAAGAAGCATATATACTTGCAAATAGTGAATCAGCTTCAATAAAAACATTTGTATCAAATTTGCCAGAGGATTATAAAAATGTAATAATAAATAAAGAAACAGCTTTAGCTAGAGTAGATGCAGAAACTTTATTAGTAGTTGTAGATACACATAAAAAATCATATGTAGAAGAACCAGAGTTATTAAATAAAACAAATAAAATAGTTGTAATAGACCATCATAGAAGAGGAACAGATTTTATTGACCAAAGCATATTAACATTTCAAGAAGTTTATGCTTCTTCAGCAGCAGAATTAGTAACAGAATTAATACAATATACTCAAAATGAAGTTGAATTAACAACTTTAGAAGCAGAAGCACTTTATGCAGGAATTATGATGGATACAAAAAACTTTACATTTAAAACAGGTGTAAGAACATTTGAAGCAGCAGCATATTTACGTAGATGTGGTGTTGATATAATCAAAGTAAAAAAATGGTTCCAGAGTGATTTGGAAAGTTATAATAAAATATCAGAAATTGTTAGAAAAGCAGAAGTAATACGTGACACAATTGCAATTTCATCTTATGAAGTTCAAGAAAATGATACAAGTTTAATATGTGCAAAAGCAGCAGATGAATTATTGACAATAGGAAATATTACTGCATCATTTGTATTAGGAACAATGGAAAATCAAATTTGTATAAGTGGACGTTCAATTGGAGATATAAATGTTCAAGTAATACTTGAAAAATTGGGTGGCGGAGGCCATATAACACTTGCAGGTGCACAATTAGAAAATATGACAATAGATGAAGCTAAACAAGAATTGATTAGTAAAATTGAAGAATATTTTAGTGAAAAAGAATAGAAAGAAGGACAAAACATGAAAGTAATATTAAAAGCAGATATAAAAGGTGTAGGAAAAAAAGATGAAGTAATAAATGCATCAGATGGATATGCTCGTAATTTTTTATTTCCAAAGAATTTAGCTGTTGAGGCAAATGCTGAGAATATGAGTAAATTGAAAGCACAAAAAGATGCAACTCAATTCAGAAAAAATAATGAAAAAGAAGATGCTAAAAAGCTTGCAGAAAAATTAACTAAAATAACAGTAAGAATTGAAGTTAAAGCTGGAGAAAATGGAAAGATTTTCGGTGGAGTTTCTGCAAAAGATATTTCAGAGAATTTAGATAAACAACATCAAATAAAAGTTGATAAGAAAAAAATTGATTTGAAAGAAACAATAAAAACACTTGGAGTTCATAATGTTGACGTAAAATTATATGAGGGTGTATCAGGTGTTATTAAAGTAGACGTAAGAGGGTAACGGTTGAAAAATAATTACAATTTTGGCTGCGTCAAATTTCATTTAAAACGCGGTTACATACAAAGAGTATGCGCCCTTGCCTTTTAAATAAAATTTTCCTTGCCAAAATTTAATTCTTTTCCAACCGAATCGGTACCTTAGGAAAGGAATGAAACAAAAAATGGAATTAGGAAAAATACCACCACATGACATAGATGCTGAACAAGCTGTTTTAGGAAGTATGTTAACAGATAGAGATGCAGTAAATGCAGCAATTGAAACACTAAAAGAAGATGCATTTTATAGGGATGATAATAGAATAATTTTTCAGGCAATAGTTAATTTATACAGTAAATCAGAACCAATAGATATAATTACCTTAAAAGATGAATTAGAGTCTATGGATAAATTTGAACAAGTTGGTGGATACGAATATTTGGCAAATTTGCCAGATAAAGTGCCAACAACAGCAAATGTTCAAAAATACATAAAAATAGTTGAAGAAAAATCAATACTAAGAAATTTGATAAAAACAGCTAATGAAATAATAGAACTTGGATATAGTCCAACAGAAGATGTTGAAGATATAATGGATGGAGCAGAAAAAAAGATTTTTGATATAATGCAAAGTAAAAATCAAAAAGGATATTCTCCAATAAAAGACGTATTGGTAGAAAGTTTTACTAAATTAGAGGAATTATATAATAGAAAACAACATATAACAGGTGTACCAACAGGATTTTCAGAATTAGATTACAAAACAGCCGGATTACATGGTTCTGAACTTATATTAGTTGCAGCAAGACCTGCTATGGGTAAAACTGCATTTGCATTAAATATAGCAACAAATGCAGCATTAAGAGGAAATGCTCCTGTTGCTATATTTAGTTTAGAGATGTCTAAAGACCAACTTGTAAACAGAATTTTATGTAGTGAGGCAATGGTTGATAGTAATAAAGTTAGAACAGGAAAATTAGAAGAAGATGACTGGATAAAACTTGCAGGAGCAATTGGCCCATTATCAGAATCGGAAATTTATATAGATGATACACCAGGTATATCTGTAATGGAAATAAGAACTAAATGTAGAAAACTTAAAATGGAGAAGAACATTGGTTTAGTTGTCATAGATTACTTACAGCTAGTACAAGGAAGTAATAAGAGAATTGGAAGTAGAGAGCAAGAGATATCTGAAATAAGTAGGTCTTTGAAGATATTAGCAAAAGAAATAAATGTACCAGTAATAGCATTATCACAGTTATCAAGAGCTGTAGAACAAAGACCTGATCATAGACCTATGCTTTCAGATTTGCGTGAGTCCGGAGCAATAGAACAGGATGCGGATATTGTTATGTTCTTATATAGAGATGACTATTATAATAAGGAAAGTGAGAAAAAGGATATTGCGGAGGTTATAATTGCTAAACAGAGAGGTGGTTCAACTGGAACTGTCGAACTATTATGGATGGGTAATTATACTAAATTTGTTAACTTAGAAAAAAGATTTGATGATTAAGAATTCCTAAAGTTTCTTCAATCATATTCGTCACTACATTTATAATTTGTCTTTTAAGATTTTGGAGTAGAGATTAAGAGAGGATCAAATTTTATGAAACAAAAAGTAATAGAAACAATAAGAAAATATAGTTTAATAGAAGATGGAGATAAAATAGTTTTAGGAGTATCAGGTGGACCAGATTCGATATCAATGCTAAATATTTTAAAAGAAATAAAAGAGGAACAAATTATAAAATTTGAAATATATGTAGCACATATAAATCATATGATAAGAGAAGAAGCCATTGATGATGAAAAATATGTTGAAGATTATTGTAATAGAAATAATATCAAATGTTACATAAAAAGAATAGATGTAGTAAAAATTGCGAATGATAAAAAAATCGGTACAGAAGAAGCAGGGAGAAATGCTAGATATGAATTTTTTGAAAAAATATTGAAAGAAACAGATTCAAATAAAATTGCAATAGCACATAACAAAAATGACAAAATTGAAACAATAATAATGCATTTGCTTAGGGGAAGTGGACTTTCAGGTCTTAAGGGAATAGAACCAATAAGAGATAATAAGTTTATACGACCATTAATAGAATGTGAACGTAGTGAAATAGAACAATATTGCGAAGAAAAAGAGTTAAAACCACGAATAGACAAAACAAATTTTGAAAATGAATATACAAGGAATAAAATTCGAAACATGGTTATTCCGTACATAAAACAAGAATTTAATCCCAATATAGTACAAACATTAAGTAGGTTATCAGAAGTTGTTACGGAAGAGGTTGAATATGTAGATAAACAAACACAGAAAATATATCAACAAATATTAATTGAAAAAACAGATCAACAGATTGCATTAAATTTAAAAAAGTTCAATGAACAAGAAAAAATAATAAAAAGTCAATTAATATTACTAGCAACAAAACAACTAATGGGTTCTACACAGGGAATAGAAAAAATTCATATAGAAGATATAATTAAACTATGTAACAATAATATAGGAAATAAATATTTAACACCAAATAAAAAAATAAAAATTTTAATTAAAGACAAAAGAATCAATTTTATAAAATTAGAGTAAGAGTTTTATATCCGTAGAAAACTCTTAAAATCGTAATGAAAAGGACACAAAAAAGTCACGAAAAAACTATTGAAAAATGAAAAGAGATATGTTATAGTTTCAAATGAATAATAATAAAATAGGAGGAACTAGATGAAGAAAGGAATAAAAACATTAGCTATGTGGCTAATAATAGGAATAATAGTAATAGTACTACTATCATCAATAATGGAAAATAGTAGTTCAAAAATGACATATTCTGAATTAGTAACAAGTATTGAAAATAAGGAAGTTGAAAATATAAAAATTTCTGCAGATGGAAATACAGCAACGGTCAAATTAAAAAATTCAAAAATGGAGAAAGAAGTTAATGTACCAAGCCTAGACAGTTTCATGTCATATTCAGAAGAATATTTAAAAACAGGTGAATTTACATTAGAAGAAGAAAAAGAATCAATTTGGATTACAGTATTAAGTTTAATAACACCATTTGGATTACTAATAATATTCTTTATATTCTGGTTTATGATGATGAGTGGGAATAACCAGGGTGGAGCTAAAAACTTAACATTTGGAAAGAGTAAAGCAAGACTTGTAAACGCAGGAGAAAAGAATAGAGTAACATTTGACGATGTTGCTGGTGTTGATGAAGAAAAAGAAGAATTAGAAGAAATCGTAGAATTCTTAAAAAATCCAAAGAAATTTACAGACATGGGAGCAAGAATTCCAAAAGGTGTATTATTAGTAGGTCAACCAGGTACAGGTAAAACATTATTAGCAAAAGCAGTAGCAGGAGAAGCTGGTGTACCATTTTATACAATAAGTGGTTCAGACTTTGTGGAAATGTTTGTTGGTGTTGGTGCTTCAAGAGTAAGAGATTTATTTGAACAAGCAAAGAAAAATGCACCATGTATTATATTTATAGATGAAATTGATGCAGTTGGTAGACAAAGAGGAGCTGGATTAGGTGGAGGACATGATGAAAGAGAACAAACATTAAATCAGTTGCTTGTAGAAATGGATGGATTTTCAGATAATGAGGGCGTAATAATATTAGCCGCAACAAATAGACCAGATGTATTAGATAAAGCATTATTAAGAGCTGGAAGATTTGATAGACAAATAGTAGTATCAAGCCCAGATGTTAAAGCAAGAGAACAAATACTTGAAGTACATGCACGTAAGAAAAAATTATCAGAAGATGTAGATTTAAAAGTAATAGCAAAAAATACATCAGGATTTGCAGGAGCAGACCTAGAAAATGTACTAAATGAAGCAGCATTATTAGCTGCAAGAAGAAATTATAAAGAAATTGGAATGAAGGAAATAGAAGATGCCATGGTAAAAGTTACTATGGGACCTGAAAAGAAAACAAGAGTAAGAAGTGAAAAAGAAAATAGGTTAGTTGCATATCATGAAGCGGGTCATGCAGTAGTAAGTAGATATTTACCAACTCAAGATCCAGTACATCAAATATCTATAATACCACGTGGTATGGCAGGTGGTTATACAATGTATAGACCTTCAGAAGACAAATCATTTATGTCAAAAACAGAAATGGAAGAAAATATAGTATCATTATTAGGTGGAAGAGTTGCTGAAGAATTAATATTAAATGATATATCTACAGGAGCAAGTAATGATATAGAAAGAGCATCACAAATTGCAAGAAACATGGTTACAAAATATGGTATGAGTGATAGAGTTGGAGCAATAATGTTCGGTGGGGGGCAAGGAGAAATATTCTTAGGTAGAGACTTTGCTCAAACCAAAGACTATTCAGAAGAAACAGCAGGAATAATTGATGAAGAAGTTAAAAAGATAATTGATTACGCATATAATAGAGCAAGAAATATTTTAAGCGAACATGCTGATAAACTTCATGCAGTTGCAGGAGTATTAATGGAAAAAGAAAAAATCGAAGGAGAAGAATTTGATAGAATCTTCGAAGAATAAAATTTACAATAAATTTACAAGTAATAAAAGAGCGTATTTATACGCTCTTTTGCTGTTATTACTAATGTGACTAGCAAATTTATCTATTGACAAAATTCGATAAATGTAGTAATTATATTATATGAAAGAATGGGAAAAGAGTGATGAATACATATGAGAATACAAGATCTGGCAATAATTTTTATTATAATAATATTACCGATTTCTATAGTACTGGCAGCATATACACAAAATCAAATACAAACGATAAATACACAAACATTGTATGATAATAAGCTTTCAGCTGCAACATATGATGCGATAAGGGCATTTCAAATAAATACGAGTGAAAATCAATTATCAGAATTAACAAACTCAAAAACAAGAGACTTGGAAGGTTCTGTTTCAACATTTAGAAATTCAATAATGTCAACATTTTCACTTAATGGATATTCAGATGAAGAACTAAATAGCTATATACCGGCATTAGTATATACACTATATGATGGATTTTACATATATTCACCATATAAAAATGATAATTATAGATATGATGAAGCTGGAAATAAAAAAGATAATAATGGAGAAAGAGGATATGGATTAAAACCATACATATCTTATAGTTGCAGATATGCTAGAGGAAATATTGATGTAGTAATAACGTATGCGCTAGATAATCATGTAACAGTGCAGGGAATGATAAATGGTAACTATGTAAATAAAGATGGATACTTGATTGATAATATTACATATGAAGAATCTTCTGGTAGAGTGTGGTATAACGATGTAGAGATTACAAAAGAGCATACAAAGGAATATTTACCGATGGGAAGAGATACTTTATATAGTTATGTGAAATTAGAAGGAAAAACATATTATTATGATGCTGATAATGAAAAAATAAGAGCTAGACTAAATGAAAATACTTTAACAGATCAATATAAAAAGGGAGCTCCTGATTATGACAAAGCAGTGAATTTTATAACAAATAATAACACTTTGGCTAAAGATTATTATATAGATGCTTATAATTTTACTAATTGGTTTAAGATTACAGGGTTAGTTGATTTGACATATGCAGACGCACAAGATACAATAGTTACTGAAAGTGGAGATATACAACCACAAGAAAATGTTTGGGCAGGAGATAATACAAAAATATTTCAATTTAATAGTGATCCATCTAAGCCAGATAAAAATATTGAAAATGAATTATCTAGTTTTAATCAGCATAGATTAGCTGTAATAAGGCACAAAATTGAAGTGAATTTGGCAATTGCAATAGCCAACTATAACACATATTCAGGAGTTGCATCAAGCAATGTGTTTCAAATGCCTGATTTAAGTGAAGAAGAATGGTACAATATTATACACAATATATCATTAATAAGCTTTTTACAAGGATTGCCAATAGGTGGGAAAGTATATAATGGTTATTCAATTGTTACAAATTCAGAAAGTAAAGAAGTTGTTCTTGAGCAAAATATATATATATTAGGTATAAATAAATCTGGAAAAAAGGAGTATTATAAAATTGGGGATAAAGGGCTTAAAGAAGATGCGGAAGAAGATGAAAAAATTGAAATTAATTCTGGAAATTATGCTCAAAGTGGTAATAAATATATTAGTGCTGGAAGATTAAATTTATCATTTAAGAGAAATGTAATATCAAATGAAGATCAAAGTTATTATTATTATCCTCTAAAGGATTATAATGCTTCATATAATAGCATTATAATGCAAGATAAGGTAGATACATATGATGATATATATATGTATGTCAATAGTCAAAGCACTGAGCTGAAGACAGCTTTTTATACAGCTTTAGGAAGAGAAAGAGCAAGTTTATATAAATCATGGAGTGATTATATTAAGGAATGATAAAACACAATAGAAAATGGAGGAACAAAAATGAATTATGCAGATATAAAAATAGCAGATGTAGCAAATGGAGAAGGAGTTAGAGTATCATTATTTGTAAGTGGATGTAACCATCATTGTAAAGGATGTTTTAATGCACAAGCATGGGACTTTAATTATGGTAAAGAATTTACAGAAGAAGATATAGATAAAATAATAAAAGAATTAGATCACCCATATGTAGCAGGTCTTTCAATTTTAGGAGGAGAACCTTTAGAATATCAAAATCAAAAAGGATTATTACCATTATTGAAAAAAGTAAAAGAAAAATTTCCAAACAAAGATATATGGTGTTATACAGGATATACATTTGATAAAGATGTAGTTGGAAATATGTTTAGCAATTGGAGCGAAACAAAAGAATTAATGTCGTATATAGATGTATTAGTTGATGGAAAATTTGAAGAAGATAAGAAGAATTTGAGCTTAAAATTTAGAGGTTCTTCAAATCAAAGAATTATAGATGTGCCTAAATCATTAAAAGTACATAAAGTAATTCCTTATAATGTTTAATTATAAAGAGTTTATTAGATTAAATAAATAATATCGATAATAAAATTAACTTAATTGTTTAAAAAGCTTGACAAGGTATATCCAAATAATGTATAATAATTAGCGTATATAGGATGAGAACAAACGAAATCCCACATACAGTGTTCTAAACGCCGGAAGGAGGGGAATATTAATGTCAGAAATAAAAGTTAATAATGGAAATATAGAAGACGCGCTAAAAAGATTTAAAAGACAATGCGCAAGAAATGGGGTTCTTCAAGAAGTTCGTAAAAGAGAACATTATGAAAAACCAAGTGTAAAAAGAAAGAAAAAATCAGAGGCAGCTAGAAAAAGAAAATTTTAGAAATAGATGTGGGAGAGCGAAAGCTCTCTTTTTCTTTTTGATATAAATGGTTACAATTCACAGCTATTAAAAATATTATGGATGTTGGGAGTCTTCCTAGGTGATTATATATATTTGAGATTGTGTCCGTTTGATTGGAGTGAAAAATAGAAAATCTTAAATAAAAAACTGAGGAATGCTCACGGAAAAATGTATATATGTATATGATTTGAAACATTTTCTCGGCTCAATACACAACATAAGAATTTCTAAAATAAATTTATGGCACCCTTCCACTCTCGTGAACTCTTTCCATAAATTTATTTAAGAAATTCTAATATTGCTCCAATCACATTCGAAAAGTTTAAACTCATATACATATATGCATTTTATGCCTGAGTGAGAGAGGCTCATGTTTTTATGTTAGATTTTCTTTTTGAACGCAATGAACAGGACACAATCTCAAATATATATAATCACCTAGGAAGACTCCCAACATCCATAATATTTTTAATAGCTGTGAATTGTAACAATAAAATTAATTAACAACAAAGATTATTATAAAAACACTTGAATAATTAAATTAAAATATATTATACTATATATTAGCAAAAATAAATAATCAACAAATAAGAGAAAGGATGATAAAAATGCAATATACAGAAAAAGAAATAAAAAAAGGAATAAAGCTACATGAGATTAAAACAGAAAAATTCAAAACAAATTTAATAGCTGTATTTCTAAGTATGCCAATAAGAAGAGAAGATATAACAAAAAATTCATTATTATCAGCAGTAATAAGAAGAGGAAGTAAAAATATGCCAACACTTGCACAAATAAGTCAAGAAATGGAAGAAATGTATGGTGCAAGCTTTGATTGTGGGCTAGATAAAACAGGAGATAATCACATATTAAAATTTTATATAGAAACTATAAATGATAAATTTCTACCACAAAATAATGAAAATATTTTAAAAAAATCTATAGATAAACTACTTGAAATTGTATTTAATCCATTAGTTGAAAATGATGAATTTAAAGAAGAGTATGTTAAACAAGAAAAAGAAAATATTAAAAGAATAATTGAAGGAAAAGCTGATAATAAGGCTAGGTATGCATTTGATAGATGTATTGAAGAAATGTACAAGGACAGACCATATGGATTATACAAATATGGATATGTTGAAGATTTAAATTCAATTACAGCACAAAGTTTATATGAATATTATAAAAAAATGATTTCAGAATGTAAAATTGATATATTTGTATCTGGAGACATAGATGATGCTACTCAAATAATAGAACAAAATGAAAATATTCAAAAATTAAAACAAAGAGAACCAAATTATAAAATAAATCAAATCGAATCAAAAGAAAAAGTTAAAGAAAAAGAAATAAAAGAAGAAATGGATGTAGTTCAAGGAAAAATAGTAATTGGATTAGATTTACATTTAGATAATGAAGAGCAAAAATATAGTGCAATGATGTATAATGCAATTCTTGGAGGAACAGCAAATTCAAAAATGTTCCAAGAAGTAAGAGAAAAAGCAAGTTTAGCATATTCAGCAAGTTCAAGTTATATAAGATATAAAAGTAATGTATTTATAAAATGTGGAATAGAAATAAAGAATTATGACAAAGCAATGGAAATAATACGTAAACAATTAGAAGATATGAAAAATGGAGTTTTTACAGATGAAGACATAGAAAACGCAAAAAAAGGAATAATATCTGGAATAAAAAGTATAGATGATGAGCAAGATACCGAAATTACTTATTTTTTTGGGCAAGAGTTAACGAATTCAAAAACATCATTAGATCAATATATAGGAAATATAGAAAAAGTAACAAAACAAGATATTATTGATATTGCTAATTCTATTAGTGTGAACACTGTTTATTTTTTGAAAGATTTAACTAAATAAAAGATAAGGAGGAAATTAGACCAAGATGAAAATTATAGAAAACTCAAAAGTAAAAGAAAAAGTATATATAGAAAAGCTTGAAAATGGATTAACAGTAATGATTATACCTAAGAAAGGAATTCAAAAAAAATATGTTATATGGGGAACAAATTATGGATCAAATGATAGTAAGTTTGTTGTACCAGGAGAAGAAAAGGAAACAGAAGTACCAAAAGGTGTTGCACATTTTCTAGAACATAAAATGTTTGAACAAGAAAATGGTGTAAATAGTCTTGATGCACTTACAGCACTAGGTGTTGATGCAAATGCATATACAACAAATGACCATACTGCATATTTATTTGAATGTACAGAAAATTTTTATCCAGCATTAGATGAACTTATGGATTATGTTCAGCATCCATATTTTACAGATGAAAATGTAGAAAAAGAAAAAGGGATAATTGGTCAAGAAATAATGATGTATGATGATTATCCTGAATGGAAAGTTTATTTGAATGCAATGGAAGCTATGTATCATGAACATCCTGTAAAATTAGATATAACAGGAACAATAGAAACAATAAGCCATATAGATAAAAGTATTTTATATAAATGTTATAATACTTTTTATAATCCATCAAATATGGCAATGGTAGTATGTGGTGATTTCGAACCAGAAGAATTGCTTGAAGAAATAAAAAAGAGATTAATTTATAAAAAAGCAAATGGAGAAATTAAAAGAATATATCCAGAGGAAAAAGAAGAAATAGTAAAAGAAAAGATAGAACAAAATATGGATGTAAGTCAACCACTATTTGCAATTGGCATAAAAGATAAATTGGTAGACACAAAAGAAAGAGTTCGTAAACATATTGCAATAGAAATATTATTAAATATTATAATTGGAAAAAGTTCAAAATTGTATAAAGAATTATATGATGAAGGAATATTATTCGCAACACCAGGGCTTGATTATGAGTTTGCTAGAGGATATGCACATATTTTAATTACAGGCCAATCTCCAAGTCCTGATGAGATATTTGAGAGATTCAAAAATACAGTTGAAAATATAAAAAAAGAAGGCATTGATTCTGAAGAATTTTGTAGAATAAAGAAAAGAATATATGGCGAATATGTAAAAGAATATAATGACGTTGCTGATATTGCAAGAATGTTTTTGGCAGATTTCTTTAAAGAAATCAATAGTTTTGATTATTTAGAAGAAATAAATACTGTTGATGAAAAATATGCTGAACAAATTTTAAAAGAAATATTCGATGACAAAAAAATGATAATTTCTGTAATAAAAAAAGCTTGATTGTAATTTAATTAGATTAATGTAACCAAAAAGTAATATGAAATATGATGAATTAAATAAAATAAAATTGTAAAATGTAATATGTTGTCGAAATACTGCCAAATCAAAGGAAATACGTCATACGAAAAGTAAAAAAATTGAAATATTTTATTGACCTGAATGTAAAAATATGTTATTTTATAAATGTACTTACGAATAATTGTAAAAAAGGAGAGAGGCTACATGTTAAATGATGAAATTTGTAAATTAAGAGATAAATTAAATGAGAGTATTGTTACAGGAAAGGACTATAGTTGTATTTATCAATTGAGTATTGAACTTGATGAGTTAATTGCAGAATATTATAGAAATAATAAAAAATAGTATAATTAAGAATGATATATAAATAAAGTGCTAAAAATGAAATAATAAAAATTATTTTTATTATAAAATATATAAAAAACGATAAAATGTTGATATACCAACGTTTTATCGTTTCTTTATTGGAGGCGACACCCGGATTCGGACCGGGGATCAGAGTTTTGCAGACTCGTGCCTTACCACTTGGCTATGTCGCCACATTTGGAGCAGGTAACGGGAATCGGACCCGTAACTTAACCTTGGCAAGGTTATGTTTTACCACTAAACTATACCTGCGATTGTAAGCTTAATTATAATACCAAAATATTTTTAATTTGTCAAGAAAAATAAAATAAAATTTTTATTAGTAAAATAAAGCTTCCAAATGATATGTATAATTTTTAATTATAGTATCAAAAAAATTAAGGTAACCCTTGGATGGAATATAATTAGAATTATATATATTTAAAGTAAGTAAAGTTTTATTATCAACACAAACTGTAATATAACCAATTGATGTATTTGCTGGTAGAGGAGCTTTAAAAGTTGTATTACAATATATATATATGCTAATATCATTAATAAGATTACAATTTACTGGCAAAAAATTGTATTGTAAATCTTCTAATACAACGTCAACACTATTTGAAACACCTTTTTCAACAATGAAACTAGCAGAATTACATATTTTCCAATTTGCAAATTCATTTGTAATTTTTTCTTTAATATCAACCATTTTATAATTTTGAAAAGCATATTCAATTAATTGGCAGCTATCTTTAGTTCTATCCTTTTTTGTATCTGCACCAAGAACAATACATATTAAATCCATATTATTACGTTTTACTGAAGTTACAAGGCAGCGATTAGCACCATTAGTAAAACCTGTTTTAACACCATAAACACCATCTAAATTTCCAAGCAGTTCATTTGTATTTGATAAATTTTTAGAATATCCGTTAATAGAAACGTTATAATGTTTGGTGCCAACAATCTTACGGAAGGTTTCGTTTTTTAAAGCATAGTTTGTAATAAGTGCAAGTTCATAGGCTGTTGTGTAATGGTCATCATTATCAAGTCCGTGAGGAGTAACAAAATGAGTTGAGGTTAGACCTAATTCTGATGTCTTTGAATTCATAAGGTTGGCAAAATGAGAAACATCACCTCCAACGTATTCTGCTAGAGCAACAGCAGCATCATTTCCAGAACATAGCAATAAACCGTAAAGCAAGTCATGTACAGAAATTTTATCTTCTGCATGTAAACCTAGACGTGAGCCACCTGTTCCGGCAGCTTTTCTTGATATAGTAACAATATCGTCTAGATTACTTTTTTCAATAACAATTATTGCTGTCATAATTTTTGTGGTTGAGGCCATTTTTACTTTTTTATTTTCATTTTTTCGGTATAAAATAGTGCTCGATGAACGTTCATAAATTATTGCAGATCTTGAATTTATAGAGGGTTCAGCATTTATTTCAGAAGACACATTAACATAGGAAATGTCCGATAAAATTTCAAAATCTTCGTCATCAGCATAAACTGGAAAAATATATGAAAAAATTACTATTGACAAACAAAACAAAATTTTATTAATTTTCACGTTCAAACCTCCAATATATCAACGATTGTTTAAATTTTTAAAATATAAAATATCTTATAAAATATATGAAAAAATATTGATTTTATTCTTAAAAAGAAGTATAATAAATAATGTATGAAACTCGAAAATGAGAAAGGATGAATTAAATGAAAAAAAAGAAAATTGGTATATTGATTGCCGTAATAGCAATAGTAGCATTTTTATTAAGTTATATAATAAGTTATGCTAATACTGGGGAAACAATATATGTAAATTTAACAAAACTAGATACAAAGGGAGTGGGATATGGAATAGGTAATCCTGCAAATGGTACAAGTGCTGGTGGACATGCTACAAGTGCTTATATATGGAATTTAACAACATACGATACATCAACATCAACAACAGCGAGTAAAAACCAAAGAAATCTATACTGTATAAAGGCAAATTATGGAGATTCTTGGAATACAAACAAAGATACAATAGTAGCATATAATTTATCATATGACTTGCAATCAGATAGAGAAATTTTATTAAAAAATATAGTTGATAACGGAAATGACGCTGATGATGTAGTAAAAACATTATTATCAGAACAAGGATATTATAGAGAGCTTTTATGGATATTAGATAATTCATATATAGAAGGTCAAACAAATAAAATTGAATTTTTGAATAGTATAGGAATTAAATATGATTCAACAGAAGGAAAATATTTTTACGAACCTATAAGCGGATATGACTATAGTAGTCATATATCTGGAAATTCTGCAATGTTTGGATATAGTACAGACCATTTAATGACAGAGTCTGATATAAAAGCGGTTCAAAGAGCGGTAATATGGTATTATACAAATTATATGCAAGATAAAACAAATGATGAAGTGTTTAATAACAAAGATTCAGAATCTGATTGGCTAACAATAACAACAGATGGTTCAAGTTATCAACAATTAGCAGATTACAATAAGACAACAGGAGAAGGAATAGAAAGATTCGAGCAGGCTCAAATATTATACAATTATTTAATTGATGCAGCAAGCAAAAATGCTAGTAACTATAAAGCGGATAATAACTATACAATAGCAAATGGAATTACGGTAAACACAACAGGTCTAACACAAAATTCAAATAAAAAATATAGATTAACTACTACAAGAACTGGTTCAAACTATGTTGTGGGACCAATAGTAATAGATAAAAATGGTTCATTATCAAATGAGGTATCAATAAAAGTAACTGACCAAAACAATAGAGATATAAGTTATACTTTTACTGATAGCAAAGGAAATTCACTTGGAACAACAGATATAAAAAATTTAGTAGGAAAAACAGAAGGATTTTATATAACAGTACCAAGAAATGGAATAGAAAAAGTAAATGTAAAAATAGATGTAAAAAAAGAAATAACAAAGAAAACATTATGGTTAGATGGAACAGAAGATGCTAATTCAATAAAATTAAATGCTGAACAACCAATAGTAGAAGTAAAAAGAACAGAAGAAACTATACCAACAGAATTTGAAGCTGTACCAGAAGAGTTTGATTTAGCATTACGTAAATATATAACACAAGTAAATGGTAGAAATGTTGCAAATACGAGAGTTCCCAATATTGATACATCAAAATTAGAAACAGGAACAACAGCAGACTATAAACACAGAAAAGACCCTGTAATAGTTGAAGATAAAGATGAAGTGACATATACTTTAGCTATATACAATGAAGGAAATAAAGCGGGCTATGCGAGTGAAATAATTGATCAATTACCAACAGGATTGATTAGTTCACCAAACAATTCAACAACAGTTGTATCAAAAGACCAAAATGGTAATGCTAAAAATACATATGCACTAACATATAATACAACAACAAATCAAATTACATTAAAGATTGAAAATGGAACTCAGGCAAAAGATTTAAATGCGTACACAACAGGAAAATTAGACTATGAAACAATTGAAATAAAATGTAAAGTTGCTCAAGGAGCAGATACAAAAAATGATATAATATTAACAAATGTTGCATGGATTAATAAAGCACATGATTCAGTGGCTAATAAAGACATAACATCTTCAGCAATTGGAGAAGATAGAGATTCAGCACCAGGTGCAAAACCAAATGTAAATAAAGATAATATGCAAAATTATAAAGGAGATAAATCAAATTCAGATGATTTATCAAAAAGTGATAATTTTTACAAAGGTGAACAAGATGACGATGACTTTGAAAAATTAGTAATAAAACCAGTAGAAAAAATATTTGACTTAGCATTATTTAAGCATATTGCTGCAGTAAGCAAAGATGAAAACATAGAATCTGGAGAATACATAACAGATACGAAGAATATTGATGGAACATATTTAAGAGCACCGGTTGTAACAGCAATAGATGCACAAACAGGAAAAATAACATACAAAGAAGATAATAAAGAAGCGTTGGTAGTAAATCCGGGTGATTATGTATTATATACAATTAGAGTATATAATGAAGGTGAAGTAAATGGATATGCAAGTAAAATAAAAGATACTTTACCAATTGGATTAGAATTTGTTGTTGGAAATGAAGAATATAATGGAATATGGAATCTTGAGGGATTAGACGCAGATGGAAAACAAATTGTTTCAACAACATGGTATGCAAAAGGTCAGGGAGCTGAACTAAATTCACAACCAGGTGACACTAACTATAAGGCTAATCTATTGAAAGCATTAAATAAAGAAGGAGCAATAAGCAATACAAAACCTGCAAATCCAGATTATTTAGATGCTCAAATCCTTTGTAGGGTTACAGAAAATGCAACTTCAGATAGAGTATTGGTAAATAATGCACAGATATCTGATGATAGTGATGAAAATGGAAATCCGATAGATGATATAGATTCAACACCTGATAAATGGATTGATGGAGAAGACGATCAAGATATTGAAAGAATAAAAGTGAGAACAGATGGAAAATATAATGTTGTTTTAATAAAGGAAGATAAAGATGGAAAACAATTAAACTCTACGGCTAAATTTGAAGTAACAAAAAATGGAATAAAAGAAGAAAAAGAAATAACAGGAAGATTAACAATTGCTGAAAATGTACCAGTAGATGCAGACCATCTAGAAGACGATATATACGTAATAAAAGAAACAAAAGCACCAGATGAATATTGTGAATTTGATGGAACTATAACAATAACAGTATCAAAGAAAGAGAAAGCTGATGGTTCTGGATATGAAACAAGTATGAAATATACAGTTGTTGATTCAAAAGGAAATGATATTACAGGTAAAAAAGATGCAAATGTATATTTAAATGAAGATGGAAACATTTATGTTGAAGTTAAAAATTATAAGGATCCAGAAATACATAAAGGTGTAAAAGATATTAAAAATCAAGATTCAGGATATAATGCTGATGAAATACATTCATGGGTAATAGAATCTGATATTCCAAAAAATATAGAAGAATATAAATTTTATAACATAGTTGATGATATTGACTATAGATTAAAATTTGAAGGCATTAATAATGTTACAGTAAAAATTGGAAATACAAAATTAGCTGAGGGAACAGATTATAAAATTGCATATACAGAAAATGCTACAGGAGTTCAAGATAAAACAAAATCAGGAACATTAACATTAACATTTATTGATACAGATAATTCAATAAATACATCTGATAAAATAAAAAATAATGCCGGTGAAAAAATACAAGTAACGTTTAAAACATCATTCGCTAAAGATGAAAATGGAAATCTTTTAGCTGCTATGGGTGAACAAGTTGAAAATCAAGCAAAACTAGAATACAAAAATTCATCAAGTGACAATAAAGTCGTTAAAGAATCAGAAAAACCTGAAGTTCATACAGGAGGAGTAACATTATATAAGTATTATGTTGCAAATGGAGAAAAAGTTTCATTAGCAGGTGCAAAATTTGGAATATATGCAAATGAAGAAGATGCAAAAAATAATAAAAACGTTATTGCGACTGCTATATCAGACGAAAAGGGAATTGTTAAATTTATTGGATTAAAATATGGAGGAGATGCAAACTCTGATAAAAATAATTTAACAAATAGCGGAACATATGAATATGATGCAGATAAGGCAAGTACAAAATATTGGATAGCAGAAATAGAAGCACCAGCTGGATATCAAAAAAATAGTGGAGTAATTGAAGTTATAATTAATAAAGATAGTTATAATGAAAAAGAAATTAAATATGAAGTTGAAAATGATAAATTAAATTTTGATTTAGCATTAAGAAAATTCATTACAGAGGTGCAAACAAAAGAAGTAACATCTAGAATACCACAGGTAAAGATAGAAAATAAAAAAGTTACATATGAACACAGTAAAGATCCATTAACTGTACATGTTGATGATACAATAATATATACAATAAGAGTATACAATGAAGGAAATATTGATGGGTATGCAAGTGAAATAACAGATGATATACCTGAATACCTAGAATATTTACCTGATGAAAATACAAATGTCCAATATATGTGGAAAATGTATGACAAAGATGGAAACGAGACAACGAATGTAGATGAAGCTGTAAAAGTAAAAACAACATATTTGTCAAAAGATAATGGAAAAGATAAATTGTTAAAAGCATTTGATGGAACTACATTAAATTATCAAGATGTAAAAATTGCATTTAAAGTAAAAGATCCAAAGTCTAACACAACAATAATTACAAACCATGCACAAATATCTGATGATAGTGATAAAGACGGAAAGCCAATAGAAGACATAGATTCAAAACCAGATGAGTGGAATGAAGGAGAAGATGATCAAGATATAGAAAATGTTAAAGTTGAATATTTTGATTTATCATTACTAAAATTTGTATCAAAAGTAATTGTTGTAGAAGATGGAAAAGAAAACGTTACAAATACAGGATACAATGGACACGAAGAGCCTGAACCTGTTGTAAAAGTTGAATTACACAAAAAGAAATTAAAAGATGTTGTAGTTAAATTTGGATATGGAATTACCATAACAAACGAAGGTGATATACCAGGATATGCAACTGAAATTACAGACTATATACCAGAAGGATTAAGATTTGAAACAGCAGATAATCCACAATGGACAGATGAAGGTAATAACGTAATATCTACAAGACAATTAGAAAATACATTATTACAACCAGGAGAAAGCAAAACAGTAGAAGTTATATTAACTTGGATAAACGGAGCTGATAATTTAGCACTAAAAACAAATACAGCAGAAATATCTGAGGATAAAAATGAATATGATGTACCTGATAGAGATTCAATACCTGATAACAGAAAAGATGGTGAAGATGATATTGATATAGCGAAAGTTATATTAGCAGTTACAACAGGTGCAGTCAAAACATATTTTACATTAACAATTGGATTATTATCAATAGTTTTAGTAGGGGTTGTACTTATTAAAAAATTTGTAATATAATAATTTAAGAACCGAGAACCAGAAAATGGGGACGGTTCTTTTTTTGAAATAAATGTTTACAACTAAAAGTGCTTATGGTATAATCGTAAAAGAATAGATATGAGGTGATTTTGTGAACCAGATATTAATTACAGGAGAAGAAAAAGTTCAAGTTAAAAAAGAAAAAAAAGAAAAAAAGGTAGTACCAATAAATGGAATAGTATCTTTTTTTGCGATAACAATAATTATATTAGGAATATGTATGATTAGTGGCAGTGTATATGCAAAAGATAAAATTAATAGTGTAGTTGAGGCAAATGCAAAACCACAAGTAGAAATTAATAGAAATGATGAAGATAATACAATAGAAATAAATGTACAACATATAAGAAACATAACAAAAATTGTGTATAGATGGAATGATGAAGAAGAGACTGTTCTATATGGAAAAAATGGAGAAAGTAGCAAAAATGTATCAAAAACTATTGACTTAATAGGTGGGAAAAATACGTTATCAGTGGGAATCACTGAAGAAAATGGAGAGACAGTAACATATGAAAAAACATATACAGCTGGAAATATACCTGAAATAAAATTAGAAGCCGTATCAAATGGTGTGAAAGTAATTGCAACGAGTGAAACAACAATAGATTATATATCATATAATTGGGATGATGGAGAAGAGGAAAAAATAACAGTAGGAGATAAAAATTATGAAGGTACAATAAATGCACCAAGAGGACAACATACATTAAAAATTGAAGTAGTTGATACAAATAATATGAAAGCTAATAAGACACAAACAGTAGTTGGAGATACAGAACCTACATTAGAAATAAAACCACAATATGTAGATGGAAAAGTTGCATTTGTAATAAATGCATCTGATGATGAAAAAATAACAAAAGTAGAAATTACACATAATGGTGGAGAAAAACAAGTTATAGATGTAAATGATTTAACATATAAAAAAGATATAATAATGACTACAGGAGAAACAAATACATTAATAGTAAAAGTAACAAACCTAAATGGATTAGCAAAAACATCAAGAGTAAAATTTGATAATAAATAGGAGAAAGGTATGGTACAAGAAATATATATAATAGACGATGATGAATCATCATTACCAATATTTAGAGAATTATTTAAAGAAGATGCTGAATTTAAATTTATTGGAGTAAAAACAGAACAAATTGATATTGCATTAAAAAATATACCTTTTTTGATAATAATAAATGAAGATGCAATAGATAGAGATGTACTAGAAGTATGTGAAAAGATAAGAACAGATGAAGATAATAAGATAACACCAATAATAGTTGTATCATCAAATAGTGACAGAAAACATAGACTAAAGGTATTAGACAAATCAGTAGAATATTATATAAAAAAACCGGTAGATATAGACTATTTATATTATACGATTAAAAACTTAAATAGATTACTAAGTATAAACAGAAGAATAAGTCCATTAACTGGTCTTCCTGGAAATATCCAAATTCATGCAGAACTAAAAAAAAGACTTTCAAAAGGTGAAGAATTTTCTGTACTGTATTTAGATTTAGATAACTTTAAAGCATATAATGATGTATATGGTTTTTTAAAGGGAGATCAAATAATAGAATTTACAGCACAAGTAATAACAAGATGTGTACATGAAATGTTTTTAGAAAACTCATTTATTGGTCATATAGGCGGAGATGATTTTATAGCAATAGTGCCAACATTAGAAGTAGATGAAATCTGTCAAACTATAATTGCAAATTTTGATAAAAACGTAATGAAATTTTTTACAGAACAAGATATTGAAAAAGGGTATATAGAAGTTGCAAACAGAAAGGGAATAATAGAACAATTTGCTTTAACATCAATATCAATAGGAGTAGTAATTGTAGAAAAGGGAAGATTTTCTAATATATTAGAAATAGGAGACGTTGGAGCACAAGTAAAACACATAGCTAAATCGACTATGGGGAGTAGTTATGCAATAGACAGAAGACAATCTTATTAGAAAGAAAGGTATATAATAAATGATTACACAAATATTAGTTTTAATTATATTAATAGGATTAAATGCATTTTTCGCTGCAAGTGAAATTGCATTTATTTCTTTAAATGATGCTAAAATAGAAAAACAGGCAAAAGAAGGAAATAAGAAAGCAAAACAAATAGAAAAAATGTTAGAAAGTCCAAGTAAGTTTTTATCAACAATACAAATAGGAATAACTTTTGCGGGGTTCTTATCAAGTGCATTTGCGTCAGATGCATTTGCATATAGATTAGCGCCAATATTAAATAATCTTATTCCAATAGGTACTGAAATTTGGCAAAATATATCAATAATAATAATAACAATAATATTATCATTTTTCACTATTGTATTTGGTGAATTGGTTCCAAAGAGATTAGCCATGAAAAATTATGAAAAAATATCATTTGCAACAATAGGAATAATTAGAACGATTTCAATTATAACAGCTCCATTTGTAAAATTATTAACAGTCACAACCAATTCAATATCTAAAATATTTAATGTATCTGAAAATGAAGAAGAAATTGTAACAGAAGAAGAAATCAAAATGATGGTAGATCAAGGTGAGGAAAATGGAACAATAGAAGAAGATGAAAAAGAATATATTAATAATGTATTTGAATTCAATGATATAACAGCATCAGAAATAATGACACACAGGACAGATATTTTTGCGGTTGATATAAATACATCACCAGGAGAATTATTAGAAGAAATAATAAAAGATGATTGTAAACATAGTAGAATTCCAGTTTATGATGAAACAATAGATGAAATAAAAGGAATATTATATGTAAAAGATATAATAAAAAATATAAATAAGAAAACGTTTAAAATAAAAAATATTATGAAAGATGCGTACTTCGTATCACAAAGTAAATTAATAAATGAATTGTTTAAAGAATTGCAAAAAAACAAAAAGCATATTGCAATAATAGTTGATGAATATGGAGGAACAGCAGGACTTATAACAATGGAAGATATTTTAGAAGAAATTGTTGGAGACATTTATGATGAATATGATGAAATAGAGGAAGAATATGAAAAAATAGATGATAAAACATATATTATATCTGGAAGTATGCCAATTTATGATGTTAATAAATTATTAGAAGCACATATTCCAGAAGGAGATTATGATACTATTTCAGGATATCTACAAGAAGAAATGGGAAGGATTCCAACAGAGGAAGAGATGCCAACAATAGAAACTGAGGAATTAACTTTTAAAATAGAAGAGTACGAAGATAAGAGAATACTAAAGATAAAAGTTTGTAAAAATGAAGATGCGAAATAAATTATAAATTAGAAACTCATGTATAATTAATTGCAAACATGAGTTTTTTTAAAAATAAAATGTAATAAAAATGTAAACAAAAGGTAATATAATACAAATTGAATTTTTTTTTATTTTAATATATAATTAAAATGGGGTGGAGAAATGAAAAGAGTAATAAAAAAAATAATTTCAACATTAATAATTGTTTTGTTATCAGTATCATATATGTATCCAATTATTACATATGCTGATACATCAACATTTAAGACATATGTGGCTTTAGGTGATAGTATAGCATATGGATATGGATTATCAGATAGAGATACAGAAAGTTATGCTGCTAAAGTAGCAAAAAAGTATAATATAAGTTCATCTAACTTTAAAAACTTAGCTGTTTCAGGAATGACTTGTGAGGAATTTTATGAACAAATTCAAAAAAGTGAATATACTAATGCAATAAAATCAGCTAACCTAATTACAATATCAATAGGATCAAATGAATTGCTTGGAATAGTTATAAGAGCTGTAGCAGATGTAACAGGTGTATCTGCAGATGATCCAGATTTTGTAACAAAGGCACAAAATGCATTTTTGAATGCGAGTGCAATTCAAAAAGTTACGATGTTAAATAAAATTTATAAATTTTGTACGTCAGAAGAAACAAAAGTTACAATTGAAAACGCAATAAAAAAATATGAAGAAAAATGGAAACAATCTGTAGAATACATAAAGAACCAAAATCCGGATGTAGTAATAGTTGCAACAGAATTTTATAATCCATATTATGAAGTGGCATTTGCAAGTTGGGATATAAGCGGGTTTGTAGATGAATATATAAAGAAGATGAATGTTATATTAACGTCTTACAGTAATTCTGAAAAGGAATATAAAATAGCAAAAATATATTCATCATTTAATACAACAAATCCACGTGTTACAAATGTAAATATAGCAACATCAAACTTTAATATAGATCCACATCCAAATACATTAGGACATGAAATAATTTGTACAAAGGTATTAGATGCGCTATCAAGTATTACAGTTAGTAAAAAAGCGATAGAAAGTTTAGGAATAAGTGAGATAACAGACCAAACATATACAGGAAAAGCAATAGAACCAGAAATAACAATTAGAGATGGAGAAACTATACTTATAAAAGATAAAGATTACACAGTATCATATAGTAATAACATAAATATAGGTGAAGCAAAAATAATAATTACTGGAATAGGAAATTATACAGGAAGTGTAACAAAGACATTTAATATAAAAGAAAAGGAAAGAAAAGATATAACAAAATTATCAATCAATACAATTGAAGAGCAAGTGTATACTGGAATAAAGATAACGCCAGAAGTAAAAATAAATGATCAAAGTTATATATTAGTAAAAGATAAAGATTATCAAATAAATTATAGTAATAATATAGATGTTGGAACGGCCAATATTACTGTTATTGGAATAGGGGATTATAAAGGAACATTAAATAGTAAATTTAGTATTACTGAAAAAAATATCAATGAAGTGAATGTTGAAAATATTCTAGATCAGAAATATACAGGACAAGAAATAAAACCTGAAATTATTATAACAAATGGCTCTATAAAACTACAAGAAAATAAAGATTATACGATATCATATAATAATAATGTTAATGCTGGAACTGCAAATGTAACTATAACAGGGAAAGGAAATTATAAAGGTACAGTTGTAAAACAATTTAATATAATTAATGAAAATCAAAATGTAGTGAAAAATATTGCGGATACAACAATTACAGATATTGAAGATAGAGTATACACAGGAAAATTAATAACGCCAGAAGTTAGAATTAAAGATGGAGAAAATATATTAATTAAAGACAAGGATTATACTATATCTTATAGTAATAATATAAATATAGGAACAGCGGTTGCTACAATTACAGGAATTGGTGATTATAGCGGTAAAGTAGAAAAAACATTTAATATAATTAAAAAAGATATTAAATATACAACAATATTAGATATTGAAGATCAAAAGTATACAGGAAATAATATAACACCAGAAGTAATAATTACCAGTGATTTTATAACATTAAAACAAGGACAAGATTATACAGTTAAGTATGTAAATAATATTGATGAAGGTATTGCAACAATACAAATAACAGGGATAGGAAATTATGAAGGAACAACAACCAAAACATTTAATATTGTCAAGGAAAAAGATGAAAATGCAAAAGAAGATAAAAATGATGCTAATAAGGATAATTCAAATAATAAAAGCGATAAAGATAACAATGACAAAAGTAGTATTCAAGGAGAAGATAATAAAGATACAACAATTGCAGATACTATAATACCAAACAGTGGAATAAAACTTGGTATATTAAGTGTTATATTAGTCTTATTAGTTTCTACAGTGATATTCTTACAACTATATAAGAGGAATAAGGATATAAACTAAAGGAGGATTTTTTTAAGTCCCCCTTTATTATTTACTAAATTAACAGAAGATGAATGAATTAAGGAAGTTGCTAATAACGAAAACATTAAATAATTTATAACGGAAAAAATCATAAAAAAGGAAAAACTACATACAATTATAACAAGTATGGGGGTTTTTATGATAGTTTTAAACAAAAAAAAGATAAGAATAATTGTATTAGGAGTATTTGTATTTATATTTGGATTTGCATTTATATGTGATAAAAAAGAAAGTGTCCCAACAGTATCATTACCTGTTTCTGGAAAAACAATAGTAATAGATGCAGGGCATGGAAAACCAGATGAAGGGGCACAAAGTAATAATGGAACAACAGAAGCGGAAACAAACTTAAAAATAGCAATAAAATTGCAAAATTTATTAGAACAAAGTGGCTCAACAGTAATATTAACGCGTTCAGATGAAAATGCAATATATGACATAGATGCAAAAACATTAAAGCAAAAAAAGGTTTCAGACATACATAATAGAGTAAAAATTGGAAATGAAAGTTCAGCAGATATATTTGTATCTATACACTTAAATAAAATACCACAGCAACAATATGACGGATGGCAGACATTCTATAATGCGAAAAGCGAAGATGGACAAAAATTGGCAGTATCAATACAAAATAATCTTAATAATGCAATACAAAAAGAAAATAATAGAGTAGCCAAAAGTATAGAGAGTGTCTATATTGTTAAACATGTTGAAATTCCAATGACTATTGTTGAATGCGGATTTTTATCTAATCCTGAGGAAGAAAAACTTTTGTTAGAAGATGATTATCAAAATAGATTGGCTTGGGGAATTTATAATGGGATAATAAATTATTTTTATAAATAGTTACCAGTGAGGAGTTTTACCAGTAGGGACACCCATAATTGGTCAAAAAAGTTACCAGTGGGGACACCCATAAGTGGTTAAAAAAGTTACCAGTGGGGACACTCATTAATGGTAAAAC
>CAKPDR010000008.1 GCA_934149075.1 uncultured Clostridia bacterium
GTGTCCCTATTGGTAACAAGGGTGTCCCCTCTGGTAAGTTTTTTTACCAAACATGGGTGTCCCCACTGGTAACTTTTAATATAAAACGAATAGAATAAAACTATTGAAAAAAAATAATAAAAAAGGTATAATGTGTCTTGTAATAAGAAAGGATGTTAGTATTATGGAAGATAAAGAATTTGGATTAGTATTAGCAGGAGGAGGAACAAAAGGAGCATTTCAAGTAGGAGCATGGAAGGCACTATGCGAAATTGGAGTAAATGTAAAAGCTATTGTTGGTGCCTCAATTGGAGCATTAAATGGAGCTTTATTTTTGCAAGATGATTATATGCAAACAGTAAAAATGTATGAAAATATAAAGATTGATAATATAATGAAAGTAGAAGGTGTAGATGCAAATAAAAATATATTTGATTTATCTAATATATTTAATTTAGCAGCAGATTATACTAAACAAAAAGGGATTGATAATACTCCATTAAGAGAAATGATAAAAAAATATATTGATATGGATAAATTATATAAATCTGATATAGATTTTGGACTTGTTACATATTCAGTAAAAAATAAAACACCTTTAAAGGCATTTAAAAATGATATTCCAAAAGAACAAATGGAGAATTATTTGCTTGCAAGTTCATGTTTCCCAATATTTAAACCTCAAATTATAAATGGTGAAGAATATTTTGATGGAGGATTATATGACAATATTCCATCAAATATGTTAATAGAAAAAGGATATAAAAATATTTTAATTTTAGATATTGCAGGAGTTGGATTTAGTAAAAAATCAATAAGTAAAGATTTGTATGTAAAAGTTATTTCTCCATCAGAAGATTTAGGAGGTACTTTTGAGTTTAATCATGAAAGAATAATAAATAATATTAAATTAGGATATTTAGATACTATGAGAAGTTTTAATAAACTACAAGGTCATATTTATTATTTTAGACCAGAAGAATTTTCTAAAATGTTAGAGGTATTTAACTTACAAACAATTTATGGTTTAGAATATGCGGCTCAAATGTACAAAATGAATAAATATAGAGAATATACTTTTGAAGAATTTATAGAAGAATTAAAAGATAGACATCAAGATGCTGAAGAAAGATATAAGAAAATTAGAGAATCTAATTTGATTCAGATAGGAAAGGGACTAAACAAATTATTTAATAAAGGTTTAGGAATTTGTATTGTTAAAGATTTATATTTAGATAGACCCGCATCAAAGATTTCTAATTATATGCTTAATTTTGTTAAAGATTATATTGTTGCAGCTAAATCATTAATTGAGCTTAAAAATTATATGCAATAAAAGTTTATAGGTAAAACTTTAAAACCTAAATACAATAATATAAGGAATAATAAAATGAATAACTGGATAGGAATATTAGTATCATATTTATACATTGCATTAATAATAATTGGTGCAAAAATATTTGAGAAAAAAGGAAAAGAGGCTAGTAGAAAATTTATACATATAATGTTAGGAAATTGGTGGTTCATAGCTATGTACTATTTTACAAATGTGTGGTTTGCTGCATTTGTACCAACAACATTTATAATTATAAATTATTTATCATATAAAAAAGACATAATAAAAGTAATGGAAAGAGACAAACAGGACGGATTAGGAACAGTTTATTATGCTACATCACTTTTGATATTAGTTATAGTATCATTTGGAATATATAAAATGCCGTCATTAGGATTGATTCCAAATTTAGTAATGGCTTATGGTGACGGACTTGCAGCTCTGTTTGGAAAAGCAATCAAGAGCAAAAAATATAAACTTGGTGATTCAAAAAAATCTACAGCAGGTTCAATTACAATGTTTGTAATATCAACAATTTTAATTGGTGGATATTTAGCTTTTTGGCATCAGGTGGAATTTTGTGCAACACCACATTGGCCACTAGTATCAGCACTGATTGGTTTTGCAATTACTGCAATTGAAGCTATTTCTGTAAAAGGAACAGATAATATAACAGTACCATTAGGAACTTTATGTATGTTATTATTAATCGGATAAATTAATTTGTGCATTTAGAAAGGAACACAATTATGAACAGAGAGATATTGAATGATTACAAAGAAAAAGATGATAAAATTTTACTAGCACAGGTGCTAGGTAAAATTGAGATGTGCGAAAAAAGAAATAAAATTGAATATACTGATTTTTTAGATTTAGCACAAATTGAATTAGTACAAAAGTTTATTAATAAAATTAGAATTGAAAATTATATTAGTTTCGGAGGATTTGAACAAGCAGAAAGAAAGATTTTTGTAATATATCCTGAAAAGTTTAATTCCTCAATAGTTAAAAAGAATTTATCAAATATTATCCAAATTGTAAGAATAGAATTACCTGATGATTTAAAAGGAAAATATACTCATAGAGATTATCTTGGAGCAATTATAAAATTAGGAGTTAAAAGAGAAAAGGTTGGAGATATTATTGTAGACAATGATGGTGCAGATATTATTGTTGATAAAGATATTTCTAAATTTTTAGTAGATAGCCTTGGAAGTCTTACACGATTTTCAAAATCTACAATTAGTGTTCAAAGTATTGAGAATTTGCGACCTGTTGAAATTAAAAAAGAAGAAAGAGAAATTATTGTTTCTTCTTTAAGACTTGATAATGTTATTTCTGAACTTGCTAGATGTTCAAGAAATAAGGCTCTTGACATTATAAATATGGAAAGAGTTTTTGTAAATTTTCAGTGTGAGACTAAAAAGACTAAACAAATTAAATCTGGTGATATGATTACAATTAGAGGAAAGGGTAGGTTTTTTATTAAAGAATTAGTTGGACAAACTAGAAGCGGAAGAGTTATAATTAAGATAGAAAAATTTATATAAAAATAAGGACAAATTTAGATTTTCTACTAAATTTGTCCTTATTTTCATATATCATATTTCGTCATAATATAAGCATCTTGAGTATTATTATAATATTTTTTGCGTATGCCTAAATTTTTAAAACCAAATTTTTTATATAAATGAATTGCAGGTTCATTAGTTGTATTAACTTCAAGAGTAAAAGTCTTTAAATTAAGGTCAGAACATATATCTATTAAAGATTCAAGAAGTTCACCACCGATACCACGACCACGACAAGATTTTTTTACAACTATATTATTAAGTGTAGCTTCATCTATACAAACGGAAATTCCAGCAAAACCTACAACTTCTTCTTTTTCTTTAGCTATGATATAAGTGGTATTTTCATTTTCAAGTTCTTGTTTTAAGACATTATAACTCCAAAAATTATCAAAATCAGAGTATAAAGTATTTTTCATTTGTTCTAAATCAGTTAAGGTCATTTTTGTAATTTCCAAAGTAAATCACTCCTTTTTAGACAATTTTTCTTCAAGAGCTCTTTCGGCCTGAGATTTTCTTAAGTATAATGGCATCACAGATGTTGAAATACCTTTTGTATAGGTTTCATATCCAGCAAGTCCTAATGAGAAACTGCTTAAATCATTTTTTATACAGAACATACTATTGGGAATTAAGTCTTCTATTAAAATCTTATTAGTAGCTGCACCATCACCTACAAAAGTAATAGAAGTATTTTGTTCTTGCAATAAAGACAATACTTCATTTATATTTTTAAATTCTAAATTTCCAATTTGAGAATATTCATCATTTTTATGTTCAAAAAGACCAAAATAAATATTATTGTTTTTGGCATCTATTAAAGAACAAATTAATCCATCTTGTTCAACATTATATGCAAGTGCTTCAAGAGAACTAATACCAACACATGGAATATTTAAACTATCTTGAAATGCAAGTACTGTTCCAACTCCAATTCTAATTCCTGTAAAAGATCCGGGGCCTTTATCACAAACTATTAAATCAATATTACTTAAATTTAATGATGTTTCTTGTAAAGCTTGCTCAATTACAGGCATTATTTTTTCGGAATGATTTCTTGCATCATTAACTACAATTTCTTTTATACATTTTTTATCTTCTAATATTGCAACTGTACATAAATTACTTGCTGTATCTATACTTAAAATTTTCATGTTATCCCATCTTTCTTATTTAATATAGAAATTATACTACATTTAACAAAAGTTTTCAATAGAAAAAGTAGAAACAAATCAGGATAATTTACATAAAATATAATAAGCATAGGAGGTGCTAAGTTATGGAACCAAATGTTGAAATATATTGTAAAAAAGAAAACAAAAAGGATTGCTCTTGCTTATGGTTGATATTAGCTGTAGTTGCTATTGCTTTAGCATTTTTTGCTGGAGTATTAGTTGCAGCTTTAACAGAAATAATTGCTACAATAGGCATAGGAGCAATAATAACATTAATAATAGCTCTTGGAGTTTTATTAGTAATAACTGCTATAAATGTTATATGCTGTAATAAAAAAAATAAAAGAAAGAATTGTTGTTAAAAAAATATGAGGAGGAAAATTTCTCCTCATATTTTTTTGAAAAATTTATTGAAAAAAAAATAAAAAAATTGTAATATAAATATAGAAAAAAATATATAAAAAACACTTGTAATAAAAAACAAAGTGTGATATCGTTTAAAGAAAACAATTGTCGAAAAATAGGGGAAAAAAATGAAAATTATAAATTTATGTAAAAAGTACAGACATATGTTGCTAATATTTTTAGATATAGCAATAGTTATAGGGAGCTATTTAGTATCAATTTTATTTTTAAATGTTCAAATAGCAGATTTTAGTGAGTTTGCAAAAGAAATGTGTATAGCAGTACTTATATATGAGGTATTTTTGAACATTTTTCAAATGTATAAAAACCTAATGAGGTATGAAATAGGAAAAGATTATATAAAATATTTAATTTCTGGATGCCTATCAACAATATTAATGATTATAATTAGTGGTATTTTAAGATTTGAATATTTTGGAGCAAGAATAAACGTTTTATCTGGACTATTCATATCAGGAATCTTTGTGTTATACAGAATTGCAGGAAGAGGGGTTTTGTCGAGAATTTCAAATGCAAAAAAACATGAAAAAACATCTAGAAACAATAAGATAGAAAATTTGCTAATTATAGGCGCAGGAATGGGAGCCAAAGAAATTATATTAGCAGTTAATAATACGATGAAAGATCAATATAATATCGTTGGAATAGTTGATGACAATACTAATAAATTAAACAAAAATATATTAGGAGTAAAAGTGTTAGGAACTAGATATGATATACCTACAATTGTAAAAGAAAAAAATGTAGATATTATTTATTTAGCAATAGATAATATAACGCAAATGTCTAGAAAAAATATAATTGAAATCTGCCAGACAACAGGTGTTAAAACTCGTGTGTTACCAAGCACTGAAGAAATAATGAAAAAAGGCGGAATAATGAACAATCTTAGAGATGTTGAGATTGAAGATTTATTAGGAAGAGACCCAATAAGGCTTGACAATAAAAATATTACAGATTTAATAAAAGGTAAAAATGTATTAGTTACAGGTGGTGGAGGTTCAATAGGCTCTGAACTTTGTAGGCAAATAATAAAATACAATCCTGCAAAACTAATAATATTTGATATATATGAAAATAATTTGTATGATATACAAATGGAACTAGAATCACATTACCCAAAAAATAAAATTGAAGCTATTGTTGGAAGTGTAAGAGATAAAAAAAGATTAAATAAAATATTTGAAGAATATTCACCACAACTAGTATTTCATGCAGCTGCTCATAAGCATGTACCATTAATGGAACATAGCCCATTAGAGGCAATAAAAAATAATGTGTTTGGAACCTATAATGTTGTAAATTGTGCTGATGAATATGGGGTTGAAAGATTTGTATTAATTTCAACAGATAAGGCAGTAAATCCAACAAATGTAATGGGAGCATCAAAAAGGTTATGTGAAATGATAATACAAGCAAAAAATAAAGTAAGCAAAACAGACTATGTAGCTGTAAGATTTGGAAATGTATTAGGAAGTAATGGCTCAGTAATACCATTATTTAAGAAACAAATAGCAGAAGGAGGACCTGTAACAGTAACTCATAAAGATATAACAAGATTCTTTATGACAATACCAGAAGCTGTTGGTCTAATATTACAAGCAATAACTTATGCAGAAGGTGGAGAAATATTTGTATTAGACATGGGAAAACCAGTTAAAATATATGATTTAGCAGTAAGTTTAATCAAACTATCAGGTTATGAACCAGGTGTAGATATCCAAATACAATTTACAGGACTTAGAGAAGGTGAGAAATTATATGAAGAATTATTAATGCAAGAAGAGGGATTAACAGCAACAAAACATGATAAAATATTTATTTCTAAACCAATGAACGTAAAAATGGAAGAATTAGAAAGAAAATTACAAATACTAGATAAGATAAAAGATGAAGATGAGAATCTTATTAACCAAGTAAAACAAACAATGAAGAGAGTTGTTCCAACATATAGAGAACCAGAAGAAGTAAATAAAAAAGTAAAAATAGAAAAAGAAGAAACAGAAAAAATATATACAGAAGAATATATGTTACAAGGAAAGGTATACTAAAAATGGAAAATAAAATGAACATTAGATTTTCGCCACCAGATGTGGGTGAAGCAGAGATAGAGGAAGTTATAGATGCAATAAAATCAGGATGGATTACAACAGGACCAAAAACAAAATTGTTCGAGCAAAAAATAGCAGAACTATGCAAAACAGAAAAAACAGTATGTTTAAACTCATCAACAGCAGCAATGGAAATGACATTAAGAGTATTAGGAGTTGGACCAGGAGATGAAGTAATAACATCAGCATACACATATACAGCATCATGTAGTGTAATATGTCATGTTGGAGCAACACCAGTATTAGTAGATATTCAAAAAGACAATTTTGAAATGGATTATGATAAATTAGAACAAGCAATAACAGAAAAAACAAAAGTAATTATACCAGTAGATATTGGTGGAGTAATGTGTGATTATGACAGAATACAAAAAATAGTAGAGAAAAAAGCAAACATATTTAAACCATCATCAGAATTACAAGAAAAATTAGGAAGAATTGCAATAATGGCAGATAGTTCACATGCTATTGGAGCAATGAGAAATGGTAAAATGGCAGGAGAATATGCAGACTTTACATGTTTCTCATTCCATGCAGTAAAGAATTTAACAACAGCAGAAGGTGGAGCTGTTACATGGAAGAAAAATGATAAATTTGATAATGAAGCAATTTATAAAAGATATCAATTATTATCATTACATGGTCAAACAAAAGACGCATTACATAAAAATCAATTAGGAGCATGGGAATATGATATAGTAGAACCAGCTTACAAATGTAATATGACAGATATAATGGCAGGAATGGGATTAGCACAAATAAAAAGATATCCACAATTAGTAGCAAGAAGACATGAAATAATAAAAATATATGAAGATGCATTAAAAGGACATCAAGTAAAAACATTAAATCATGAAGATGAAAAAACAAATTCAAAATCATCAGGACATCTATTTATAACAAGAGTAGAAGGAATTGATGAAAAAACAAGAAATGAAATAATAATAAAAATGGCAGAAAGAGGAATTGCAACAAATGTACATTTTAAGCCATTACCAATGCTTACAGCATATAAAAATTTGGGATTTGATATAAAAAATTATCCAAATGCATTTGATTATTATAAATGTGAAATAACATTACCATTATATTCATTATTAACAGATGAAGAAGCAAAATATGTAATAACAAATTTTGTTGATATTTTAAAAGAATATGGTAAATAAAAAGGAAAATTTAAAATGATATTAAAAGATTATGAAAAATTACCAGAAAAAATGAAAAATGAAAAAGTGAAAGAATATTATGATATAATATCAAAAAAGAAAATTAGTTTAGTAATGAAAAGAATATTTGACATATTCTTTTCATTAGTCTTATTAATAATACTTTCACCAATTTTATTAATATTAGCAATATTAATAAAGATAGACTCAAAAGGACCAGTATTTTATAGACAAGAAAGAGTTACAACAAATGGAAAAATATTTAGAATATTTAAGTTCAGAACAATGGTACAAAATGCAGACCAAATAGGATCATTAGTAACAGTTGGAAATGATGCTAGAATAACAAGAGTAGGAAAAGTAATTAGAAAAGTTAGACTTGATGAAATACCACAATTAATAAATATTTTAAAAGGTGAGATGACATTTGTTGGAACAAGACCAGAAGTAAAAAAATATGTTGACAAATATACAGATGAAATGATGGCAACATTACTTTTGCCTGCTGGTGTTACATCAATTGCAAGTATAAAATATAAAGATGAAGATGAAATATTAGACAAAGCAGTAAAGACTGGTAAAGATACAGATGTGGCATATGTTGAAGATGTTTTACCAGGTAAAATGAAATATAATTTAGAATATTTAAAACAGTTTTCTGTTTTACATGATTTGAAAATTTGTATAGATACAGTAATAGGAGTATTAAGATAGGAGAAATAGATGTTAGTATCTTTTATAATAATAGCATATAATGCAGAAAAATTTTTGAATAAGAGTTTAGAATCATTAAAAAAACAAGATTATCCACATAAAGATATAGAAGTAATATTAGTTGATAGTGTATCAACAGATGGAACAAGAAAAGTTTTTGAAAAATTTAAAAAAGAAAATGAAATAGACTTTCATCAAATAAAAATACTTACAAACAAAGGAAAAACCTTACCCAAAGGATGGAATGTGGCTTTAAAAGAAACTACAGGAGAAGTTGTATTGAGAGTTGATGCACATACATTTTTTGATAAAGATTTTATTTGGAACAATGTTAAAGAAATTGAAAGTGGAGAAAACATTGTTGGAGGGAAATGCATAAGTGTTACACAAAACAATAATTGGAAAGAAAAATTATTATTAATTGCAGAAGAATCAATATTTGGCTGTGGAATTGCAGATTTTAGAAGAAAAGAAAGTAAAGAGTATGTAAGCACATTAGCATTTGCAATGTATAGAAAAAAAGTATTTGACGATGTTGGACCGTATAATGAAAATTTAGCAAGAACAGAAGATAATGAGATGCATTATAGAATGAAACAAAAAGGATATAAGTTTTTACTTTCACCTAATATAAAATCATATAGATATGCAAGAAGTGATCTGAAAGGAATGATAAAACAAAAATATGGTAATGGAAAGTGGATTGGAATAACATTACATTATTGTCCAAAATGTTTTTCAATATATCATTTAGTACCATTTTTATTTGTATTAGGAATTCTATTTTCTATAATCATGGCAATTGTTAATGTTCCAATATTTGCATATTTATTAACAGGTGCGTATTTGTTATTTAATATATTAAATATTATATTGATAACAATAAAAAATGGATTTAGTATTAGTTATTTACTATTACCATTTATTTTCTTTACATTACATTGTGCTTATGGAATAGGAACAGTTGTGGGAATAGTAAAGGGATTTTTTATGAAAAGGAAAAAATAGATGAAAACAATTGGAGTTATAGTACCTAATTACAATTCAGGAATATATATAAAAAAATGTTTAGATTCATTATTAGAGCAAGAATACAAAGTAAATGAAATAATAGTAGTAGATGATTGTTCTACAGATGAATCAACAAAAATTGTAAAAGAATATACAGAAAAAAATGATAACATTATTCTTCTTGAAAATGGAAAAAACATGGGAGTATCATACTCAAGAAATAGAGGGATAGAAAACGCAAAATCAGAATATATAATGTTTTGCGATTCTGATGATTGGTATGAAAAACAAGCAACCAAAAGAATGATGGAAAAGGTTGAAAAAGATAGTGCTGACTTCGTATTAGCTGGATATTACATAACATATAAAGATGGAAGAAAAATAGAAGTAAAATATAATAATTTAAATAAAATAGAAATTGATAAAGAGACGGCTATTTCATATTTACCTATAACATCTAGTTCAAAATTGATAAAAAAATCAATTTTAGAGGAACACAATATAAAATATCCTGAGGGAATAAAAAACTGTGAAGAACTACCAGTAATACCTGTGGCAGGATTTTATGCAAAAAAAGTAGTTTATATAGATGAATGTTTATACAACTATTTCCAAAGAGAAAATTCTGCATCAAATCATGAATTGCAAGATTTAAGTTTTTATGATATAACATATGAGAAATTTAAGAGTAATTTACCAAAAGAATATAAAAATTCGATAAATATAAGAATGATTGAGCACTTACTATATAGTAAGACATATAGTTTAATAAAAGAAAAACATTTAAAAAAAGAAATAATAGAAAATATAAATAAATGTAAAAGAGATTTAGGTGGACAAGATATTAATTCAATATTAATGCAATTTCCTATACGTAAAAGGATCTTTGTTAAATGTGCATTGGCAAAACTAATATTTCCACTGAAATTATATGTAGAACTACAGCAAAAAATGATAGAAAAGTAATGGAGGAACAAATGCTAAAGAAATTAAAGAAGGTAAAAGCAAAACATATATTAGAAATGATTGTAATTTTAATATCATTTATACCTGGTATGATATTAAGATTACTAAAAAAGGACATATGGATTGTATCAGAAAATGGTGATGATGCAAAAGATAATGGATATGCATTTTTCAAATATGCAATGGAAAATAAGAAGAAAAAAGATATATATTATGTAATAACAAAAAAATCAATATATTATGATAAGTTAAAAAAATATAAGAAGAACTTATTATATAAAAACAGTTTAAAACATAATATATATACAATAGCGTCAACAAAATATATAAGTTCACAAATAGGAGCAGGATTACCATTTTCAGAATTAGTATTTAATTTACAAGAAACATTTATATATAGATTTAAATCAATATTCTTACAACATGGAATAACACAAAATAAAGTACAATGCTTATTTAAAAATGAGAGTAAGGTAGATTTATTTTGCTGTGCAGGAAACAAAGAATATGATTTTGTAATAAATGAATTAGGATATAATGAGAAAAATGCTAAGAAAACAGGATTTTGTAGATATGATTTATTAAAAGATGAATCAAAAGAAAACAACAAAATATTAATGATGTTTACATGGAGAAAACAATTTGAAAATGATGAAAAAGCCTTTTTAGAATCAGAATATTATGCAAATATACAGAAATTATTAAAAAATCAAAAACTTGCAGATTTTTTAGAAAAAGAAAACTTAGAATTAGATATGTGTTTACATGATAATATGATTCCATATAAAAATAAATTTATAACTCAAAATTCTAGGATAAAAATAGTTGACAAAACAGAAAAAAGTATACAAGACTTATTAAGAGAATGTAAATATTTAATAACTGATTATTCAAGTGTTGCGTTTGACTTTGCATATATGAGAAAACCATTACAATACTTTCAATTTGATTATGAAGAATTCAGAACAAATCATATACCAGAAGGTTACTGGGATTATAAAGATGGTTTTGGAGACGTTACAAATACAGTAGAGGAATGTGTTGATAAATTAATTGAAAGTGCAAATAACAATTTTGAAATGGAAGAAAAATATAAGAATAAGATAAAAGATTTTTATATTTACACAGATACAGAAAATTCAAAAAGAACATATGAGGAAATTGAAAAATTACCAGTTGAGAAACATAATATAGATTCATTATGGTTAGTAACATTAATTGCATTTATAATAAGTTTTATTGTAGGAAATTTATATGTACTATTAATTATAGATGTTATAGGAATATTATTAAATATGATATATTCAAGTAAAAATGTATGTCAAAGAATATATTTATTAATATTTAATATAGCAATGTTTACATTTTTGTTAGCTAAGCCCATTATAAGCGTATTTAATGGAATAGATTGGATTGGGAGATTTCCGATAGATTCACAGCAACATTCATTTTTACTTGTTTTTATAGCAACATTTTCAATATACATAGGAAGTAGAATTTCTGAAAAGAAAAATAACATATTAAATAAAGAAAGAAAACACGGCAAAAAAAGGCAACGAAACAAGAAAATATTTACAAACATAGCATTAATGTTATTTTTGATTTGTGCATGTTTTTCAATTATAACAGAATATGATAAATTAATATATATGAACGGAAAAGAATATGTAGAATATTATTTAACATACGAAAATACATTTAGCCCAATAATTACATTATTAGCAGGTATGTCAGATATAATGTTATGTATCTTTTTAGCAAGTATGCCGAGCAAGAAAAAAACGATTATACCAGTTGTAATTTTCATGATATACAATATTCCCACTTTTTTAATTGGACAAAGGACACCTATAGTTATATCTGCACTATTTATATTTGCATATTTTGTAATAAGAGACTATTTAGATAATAAGGAAAAATGGATAGGAAAATTTGAAAAGATAGCGTTAATATTACTTATTCCAATAGCTATAGTTGGACTTGCAGTATATAATTATTCAAGAGTTGATGAAGAAGTACCAACAACCAATATAGTATCCTTATTTGGAGATTTTTTCTATACACAAGGAGTATCTTACGATGTTTTGAACATAGGATATATGTCAAAAGATAAAATAAAACAAACAACAAATCATAATTACACATTTGGACCATTTATTGATTATTTTAAGTATAGTACAATATCACAAAAGATATTCAAAACAAAACCATTGCCAACAGGAAATAATGAAACTAAAGCACTTGAATCAAGTAGTTACTCACATATAATATCGTATTTAACTAGAAGTGATTATTTAGATGGACATGGATGGGGCTCATCATTTATATTAGAAACATATACCGATTTGGGATATGTAGGTGTAATTATATATAGCATTATTTTAGGATATATATTAATGGCTATTCCACGATTATTAAAAAGAGATACATTTTTAGCTTCAATAGTATTAATTTGTACTTTAAATATATTTATAATTCCAAGAGCGGAGGCATTACAATTTTTTCAATTTATAATAACACCACAATTTTGGGGAGCTTGGATTATGAGTATGATTGTATATCAAATTGCAATAGCAATTATAAATAAATATGAAATGAGGAAAAATAATGAGAGCACAAAAATCGGCAAAGAACATCATAGTTGCATTAATAAGTAATGCTCTAAATATAGTTTTAGGAGTAGTAGTACAATCAATATTTTTAAAAACATTAGGAGAAGAATATTTAGGATTAAATACAATACTTACAAGTATATTATCAATGTTATCAATTGCTGAACTAGGATTAGGTTCAGCAATTATATACAATATGTATAAGCCTATTGCAAATAAGGATAGAGAAAAAATAAAGTCATTAATGAAATTTTATAAAAAGTGTTATAGTATTATAATAATAGTAATGCTATTTATAGGATTTATTGTGAGTATATTTTTAAAACAAATAGTAGGTGAGACACAAACAATTCAAAATTTGTATTTACTATATTTCTTATTTTTAGCAGATGTAATATTCTCATATACGATTGCATATAAAAGATCTATAATATATGCTAACCAAGAAGAATATCTTACAAATATAGTGCATTTATTATATTTAGTTATAATGAATGGATTACAAATACTATTTTTATATTTAACACATAATTATTGTGTATTTCTAATAATAAAATTAGCATGCAGAATATTAGAGAATGTATTAGTAAATATAATTGCAAACAAGAAATACCCATATATAAATGAAAAAGATGTAAAAGAATTAGATAAGGAAATAAAAGATGATATCATAAAAAATATAAAAGCTTTATTTTTCCATAAAATAGCTGGATTTATAGTAAGTAGTACAGACACAATATTAATTTCGGTATTTTTCGAAGGATTGGTTACAGTTGCATATTATTCTAATTACAATTTAGTACTTTCTGCTATTACAACAATATTAAATCAATTTTTATTATCAGCTACAGCGAGCATAGGAGATTTGTTGACAGAAAAAAATACGGAAAGAAATTATGAGGTTTATAAAAAATTAAACTTTCTTAATTTTATAATATTTATAATAGGTTCAACAGGAATGGCTTGTGCAATAGAACCATTTATAGCCATATTCTTTGGTGAACAGTATATATTGCCAAAATTCATATTAATATCACTAATAATAAAATTCTTTATACAAGGAATGAGAAGAACTCTTATGGCATTTAAGGAAGCAGCTGGAATATTCTATGTGGATAGATTTATTCCAATATTAGAATCTATTGTTAATTTGGTTGCATCAATATTGTTATTAAAAATATGCGGATTAGCAGGTGTATTTTTGGGAACAGCAGTTAGTTCACTAGTAATATTATTATATAGTTATCCTAAATATGTATATAAACCATTATTTAATAAAAATTTGAAAAATTACTATATGGAATTTACAAAAACAATAATATATGCGATAATTATAATTGCTATAACGATGGGGATAAATCAACTAATAAGAGTAAGTAATATATTTGCAGAACAAGTGTTAAGTGTAATTATAGCAGTAATTGTACCTGTTATAATAATAACTTTAGTATCTGGAAGAACAAAAGAATTTAAATATTATATTGATATAGTAAAAAATATAATGTTTAGAAAAAAGAGGAGGCAAGAAAATGGATGACGAAAAAATAGAAAATTCAAGAAAAAGAAAAGGTGGAAAAAGATATAAAAAGAAAAAATCAAGTGTTGGAAAAAAAATATTAATAACGTTAATGGTTATTCTAATAATCATAGTAATAATATTGGGGATTGCTGTTGGAATGGTAGCTGGAAAAATAGGAAAAATAAACTTTGAAAATATAGATCAAGGAGATTTAGACCTTAATAATGATCTATATAGTGAAGTTTCAGGAGACATTAGTAAAGAGGAATTTAATAAAATAAAAAATGTAGCACTTTTTGGAGTAGATGGTGGAAGAAGTGATACAATAATGATTGCATCAATAAACCAAGCTGATAAAACAATAAAATTAATAAGTATTCCTAGAGATACATATGTTGCAGTTTCTGGACATGGAAAAACTAAAATAAATCACGCATATGCATATGGAAAAGAACAATTAGCTTTAAAAACTATAAATTCAAATTTGGGATTAAATATATCAGAATATGTAACAGTTAATTTCAAAGGTTTAATAAATGTAATAAATAAAATTGGAGGAATAGAATTAACAATAAGTAAGGAAGAAAAGGATTATATAAATGAATTTGTTCATGAATCTTATGAATTAACAGGAAAGTCTACTCAATTATTATCAAGTTACGGAAAAGTCAAATTAACAGGAGAACAAGCATTAACACATGCAAGAAATAGAACTGTAGGAAATGACTTTACACGTGAAGAACGTCAAAGAGATGTATTAACAGCAGTAATGAATAAGGTTTCAACAATGAGTTTAACTCAAATCTGGGATATGAGTGATAGTATATTAGAAGAAGTAAAAACAAATTTAGATGTTAAAGAATGTATGGGAATTGCCTCTGATGTACTTGGAAACAGTAGTAAGTATTTAAATAATATAGTTTCAAAACAAGTACCTTCCGAATCTGAAGGAAAAGGACAAACAATAGATAAGATATATTATTTCGTATGTGATTTACCAACAGTTAGTAAAGAATTAAAAGATATATTGTACAAAGATTGATAATAGGGAGATTTATATCTCCCTATTTATAATATAATACAAATCAATCCACCAGAGCCCTCATTAACAATGCGTTCAAGAGTTTCTTGAAGTTTCATTTGAGCCTCAACAGGCATTTTTGCAAGTTTTGTTTGTAAACCTTCATTAACAAGTTCATTTAAACTCTTTCCGAAAATATTAGAACTCCATATACTTGTAGGATCATTTTCAAAACCAGAAAGAAGATAATTTACTAATTCCTCTGATTGCTTTTCAGAGCCAACAATAGGAGAAACCTCAGTCTGTATATTAGCACGAATCATATGAATAGAAGGTGCAGTTGCACGAAGTTTAACTCCGAAGCGAGAACCTTGTTTAACCATTTCGGGTTCTTCTAGAACAAGTTCATCAATTGAAGGAGTAACAATACCATAACCTTTAGTCTTAACTTCTTCAAGAGCATAAGAGATTTTATCATATTTCTTTTTAGTACAAGCCAGATCACTAATAATAGAGAATAACTCACCTTCATTTGTAATTTCCATACCAGTCATTTGAGAAAGAACTTGGTAAAATAATTCATCACGAAGTTGAATAGAAATACTAACTTTACCTGTTCCGAGCATTATATTATTTACAAAAGTTTTAGAAACAATATCAGTTGTTTCAATTTTATTAACACAGTTTGAAACATCTTTTAGGGCAGAAACATCAGTAAAAGCATTTTGTAATTGTTCAAATAATTTTGCTTTTAAAGGATGAGAGAAATCTAAGCCATCCATCCACTTAGGAAAACTAATTATAATTTCCTCAACAGGAAATTCATAAAGTAAAGTAGCAAACATTGAATTTATGTCATCTTCTGTTAACTCTTCACAATTGATAGGTATAACCTTGGTATTATATTTATCAGACATTTGCATAGCCAATTCTCTTGTTTCAGGAGAAGATGGATCAGCAGAATTTAATAAGATGATAAATGGTTTATTAATTGCACGAAGTTCACTAACAACACGTTCTTCAGCTTTTATGTAATCATCACGAGGAATGTCTGTAACACTACCATCAGTTGTAATTAAAATTCCAATAGTAGAATGTTCTTCAATAACTTTTTTGGTGCCGATTTCTGCAGCAGTTTCAAAAGGAATTTCTTCATCGGACCATGGAGTTTTAACCATTCTTGGCATGTCATCTTCTAAATATCCGATTGCATTATCAACTAAATAGCCAACACAATCAACTAAGCGGGTTTTTAATTTTAAATTTTTATCTATTGTAATTTCTACAGCCTCATTGGGAACGAACTTTGGCTCTGTTGTCATTATTGTACGACCACCAGCACTTTGTGGTAGTTCGTCTTTTGCTCTTTCTTTTTTGTATTCATTATCTATATTTGGAATAACAAGTAAATCCATAAATTTCTTTATAAATGTAGATTTTCCTGTCCTTACAGGACCGACAACTCCAATATAAATATCACCATCAGTTCGCTTGGCTATATCTTGATATAAGCCTATATTTTCCATCTATAATACCTCCTTGATAGACAAACTTTTATTAATATATATGGAATAAAACTTGATAATATGACCTTATAAATAAAAAAACTTGCTAAAAATATTTCGATGTGATAGAATAAGGCTATTAAATTACATATAATAATATAAAACCGTTATAAATAACATATTTATAACAGGAAAGGACTGAAAAAATGGATAAAAAACAAGAGGTAATAAATACTCTAAAAGAATACAATCAAGATCATATAATTAGGCTATTAGAGAAAATAAATGAAAAAAAACAAAATGAATTAATAAAACAAATACAGACAATTGATTTCCATCAAATAATGGAATTATATAATAATACAAAAAAAGAAATAAAGTTTAAAGAAAGTAAAATAGAACCATTAGAGTATTTAGATAAAGCAAAGCTTACAGAAACACAGAAAGCAAAATTTAATAAACTTGGAGAAGAAACTGTAAAAAAAGGAGAATATGCAGTTGTAACAATGGCTGGAGGTCAAGGAACAAGGCTTGGACATCCAGGACCAAAAGGAACATTTAAATTAGATGTTTATGGAAAAGGTAAATATTTATTTGAAATTTTAGTAGATAATTTAAAGGAAGCAAATCAAAAATATGGAACTACAATTTCATGGTACATAATGACAAGTAAAGAAAATAATAAAGAAACAATTGAATTTTTAGAAAAAAACAATTATTTTGGATATGATAAAAATTTTGTTACAATATTTACTCAAAGTGAATTACCACTAGTTGATGAACAGGGAAAATTACTTATAGGAAAAGATTTTAAAATAAAAGAAGCCTCAGATGGAAATGGAGGAACATATTCATCTTTGCGTGCAAGCGGATGTCTATCAGATATGAAAGAAAAAGGAATAAAGTGGGTATTTATAGGAAGTGTAGATAATGCACTATTAAAAATGGTTGATGTAACTTTACTTGGAATGGCAAAAGATAAAAACGTACAAATTGCATCTAAATCAGTTGTAAAAGCTAATCCACATGAAAGAGTTGGAGTGTTTTGTAAAATGAATGGGCACCCAAAAGTTATAGAATATACAGAGCTTCCTGAACATATGGCAGAAGAACGTGATGAAGATGGAGAGCTAAAATATGGTGAATCACATATAATGTGTAATTTATATACAATTGAAGCAATTGAAAAAATCAGTAAAGAAATTTTAATGTATCATAGTGCTCACAAAAAAAATTCATACATAGATGAAAATGGAAATGAAGTAATTCCAGTTGAACCAAACTCTTACAAGTTTGAATCATTTATTTTTGATGCATTTGAATTTTTTGATGATATAGCAATACTTAGAGGAAAAAGAGAAGACGATTTTGCACCTGTAAAAAATAAAGAAGGAGCAGATAGTCCTAAAACAGCAAAGGAATTATATGAAAAATTTTGGAATAAATCTAAAATAAAGGTGAGCCTATGATGAGCTCACCTTTCAAATAAAATTTATGTCTAAAGAATGGAGAACAAAGATGAAAAATTGTAAAATAAAAGATTTATATAATTTAGAAGAAACAATGGCAAAGCCATTATTAGAGAATTTAACATATCCATGGGAAGCATTACCTAAAATAGGTGAATTTATAATTGAATTAGGAAATAAGCTAGATAAGGAAATCTATGAATCAAATGGAGAAAATATTTGGATTGCAAAAACAGCCAATATTTATCCAACAGCATTTATAAAGGGACCAGCAATCATAGGAGAAAATGCAGAAGTTAGACATTGTGCATTTATAAGAGGTAATGCAATAGTAGGAAATAATGCAGTTGTAGGTAATTCAACTGAATTAAAAAATGTAATTCTATTTAATAATGTTCAAGTGCCTCATTATAATTATGTTGGGGATTCTATACTTGGATATAAAGCTCATATGGGAGCAGGCTCTATAACATCAAATGTAAAATCTGATAAAAAATTAGTTATTGTAAAAGACGATAATGAAAAAATTGAAACAGGTTTGAAAAAATTTGGAGCTATGATTGGAGATAATGTTGAAGTAGGTTGTGGAAGTGTTTTAAATCCAGGAAGTATTATTGGAAGAAATACAAATATTTATCCATTATCTTCTGTTAGAGGTGTAGTGCCTGCTGATAGTATATACAAGAATAAAAATGAAATTGTAGATAAAAGATAAAGAAATTTAGGCAATTTGAGACCGGGTACACAATTTCCCTTAAATGGGAAATTATGTACCCGGTCCCAAATTGCCAGTTTCTTTTTTTGTACTACATTTGCTGATTTCCAGGTATGAAATAATCAACTACGCCATAAATTAAAGCACCAATTAAAGCTGCCATCCATGAAATTGAATAACCAGCCACAAAATATTGTGTAAAATATAAAATAATAGCAGCTAAAGCAAAACCAACAAATCCTTTACCAAATGGACTTGCATGTAAACCTGTAAATTTGATAATTAAGTAATCCATTATAGTTAACACGATTGCAGCTAGGGCTAAAGACCATATATTATTTATTGTAAAGTTAGGTGTAAAAAATGCAGTAATTGCAAGAACTATAGCAGCAGTAATTAATCTACCAACAATTTGCCAAACTGTAGAATTTCCCATTGTAGTACTATTGTTTTGAGAATTTGACATATCAAAAACCTCCTTATTTATTTTTACAATTTTAATCTTTTTATTTCCGCGAATATATCACTGAAATTTTAATGTTTTTCAAGGTTATATCAATATTATTTACAACAAAAAATTATTTATACAAAAATCGTATAAATAACAAAAAAATGTGAAGAATAAATTAAAAATGTTTACTAAAATTAATAGAGGAGGAGAAATATGCTAATAACATTTTTCAGAGCAATTGTATTGTACATAATTGTATTAATTGTAATGAGATTGATGGGAAAACGTGAAATAGGACAGCTTCAACCATTTGAATTAGCAATTTCAATAATGATAGCAGATTTAGCGACACTTCCAATGGCTGAAACAGGTATACCAATATCTAATGGAATAATACCTATTTTAGGTTTATTGGTAATGCATTTAGTTATATCTCTATTAAATATGAAAAGCACAAAAGCAAGAGAAATTATTTGTGGAAAGCCTTCAATATTAATATTTAGAGGAAAAATAGATCAACATGTATTGAAAAAAGAGAGATTTACAATTAATGAATTAGAAGAAAGACTTAGAGATAATAATATTTTTAACATAGGTGATGTAGAATATGCAGTTTTAGAGACAAGTGGACAAGTTACAGTAATACCTAAACCTAATAAAAGACCAACTGTTCCAGAAGACTTTAATATTGAACCCCAATATGAGGGAATACCATACGACTTAGTTGTAGATGGAAAAGTGATGTATAAAAATTTAGAGAAGCTTGGAAAAAATTATGTGTGGCTACAAAGACAGACTGAAAAATTTGGCATAAAGCCAGAAGAAGCATTAATAGTAACTATTGATGGAAATAATCAATTTTATTGTCAACCTATAGAAAAGGAGAAGGAAAAAAATGTATAAAGAAGTAGTGATATGTATAGTTGTTATTGTTACAATTGTTTTATTAGATGCAGTTACACAAAAATATACTAGAAATACAACATCTGATATAACACAAATTTTTTCGGATTTAAAAGGAAATATGTTGGAAGAGGATAAAAATGAAATTGATAAAAAAGTGAAAATATTAGATGAGAAATGGGGACAAAAACATGATAGACTTGCTTACTATATTGAACATGATGAATTGGAAAAGGTTGATACTGCAATTGTTTCTTTAAAAAGTTATGTTGAAACAGATGACTATTCTTCTGCTATTGCTGAACTTGATAAAGGCAAATTTATTCTTGAACATATTCAAAAGAAGTATGCATTTAATTTGGAGAATATGTTTTAACTCCTTTTTTAGTAAAAAAAATCAACCAAATTTTATTTTCTGATTGATTTCTGTATCTATCTGTTCTATTAGTTCGAAAAGATACGTCATTGGTGCCAACGAAGTAGTTATCTACAACTGTTGGGCTCTCATAACGATTGATACAAAAATCAATCAATTTATTAAAGTATATCATATTTTTAATAAATTGAAATAGCAAAATTTAAAATATGTTTTGAAATTTTGCTATTCACAACTATGACAAAAAAAGAACCCTCTTGAGAGGGAAAGAAAATATTTTCTTTTTTGATGAAAACTATCCTAATTGCATTGCAGTAAGTGCAATATCAAATAAGCAGATTGCAATCACTAATACTGATATTCCCCAGGTTTCTTCACTTGAAATCTCTACGCCCAACGTAATAGCATAGGCTATTGCTGCTATACTAGCAAATAGTAACTTAATTGCTAATAAGTTGGGGTTGCTTCCTGCAACTTTTAAGATAATGTACACTAAAAGTGCGACATTTCCTACAATATGGCAAATCTTACAAATGCTCCGTTTCTTTTCATCCATAATTAAGTCCTCCTTAAATTCTTTTATTGTTGTTTGATTGTTATATATTAAACTAAAAAGTTAGAGGAAATCCCCCTCACTAATTAGTGAAAAACGGGGTAAGTAATATAGAATATTTCCTATATTACTTTATATCATACATCATTTAACATAAAATTACAAGTTTTACTGGCTGAATAATGGTATAAAAGCAAATGAATTTTAAAAGTCATTTGCTTTTAACAATCTTTATACATAAATTAATTCACTAAAAACAATTTCTTCGGCTTGTGCCTTAATTGAACTCATTGTACCAACCCAATAAAGCATATCAGTATTTTTCATATCTTCAGTCAAATTGCTTTTAGCTTTTAACTCACTAATAATCTGCCCAACTCTATTATCTGCTGTTTCTTGTATTTCTTTTAAATGTATATTTAATGTTCTATCCATTAGCATTATAGTATATTCAGCTTTTTTTTAGCTAGCTGTTTCTTGATTTCTCTATAATTGCCCATATCATTAACATTGATATCTTGATTTCTGCCTTTTTGCTTTTCTTTTAGCTTAAAATCCATATCATAGAACTTATTAAAAGACTTTATACAAGCATTTCTCATTTTGTCTTGTATTTGTGTTAATGTAGTTTTAGTAAATAACTTTGATTTTACTACTTGTATTTGTTCATTATATACATCAACCATTTTAAATCTATATCTTTCGTCTTTATCATTCCAAAAGTCCATATCTCCAAGTTCTATTATAATCTCACAAGCAATATCATCTGTTCCATAAATTGTTCTAATCAACTCTCTTTGATTATCATAATCTCTTAAATTGTGTTTATTAACATCTGATAAATCTTTTGCATTTTGAATTGCATTATTAGATAGAGAAGTAGTACCAGATACATTTTCTTTTGCAACTTTCTTTGCTAATTTACTTTTATTTTTATCACTACCCAAGTGAAAAGAATATGCTAATTCTTGCTACATATAATCCCTCCTTTGAAATTTCTTCGTAGCACAGGACTTGACCTTGTCACAAGTCCTAACCCAGTAAAATTAAATTAAGTACACTTTATAAAAATTTGCATTTATAGACAGCTTTAGCAGATATAAAATGATAGTTCTAAAAGTAGTGAAATTGAATTTTAGGAGATTTTAGTTATGGTAGAGATAGCTTAACCAAGAGGGAGATTTTTTTGTTCCTGACTTATATTTGGAAAATGAAGATTACGAAAATGATTATATTATTGGAAAGTATGGGAATTTAAGATTAAAATATTAAAAAAATCATAAAAAAGCAGAATATATAATAATGTTTATGAACAAGACTTTAAGAAAACATATTGTAGAAACTGATAAACAAGCTAAACAAAGATTTGAAATACTTATGAAACAAATTTTGTAAGATTTTTTCAAAAAATGCTATACTTTTTCAGATTTTTAGTGCATAATTAAATAAATTAAGGAATACTATGTATTGTAGATAGATATGCTACTAGGTCTGAAAGAGTTTAACTCAAATAGGACCTGACCCAAGCTAATTCAAAGAATTAGCAAAAGCCATTCAACCGAATGGCTTTTAATTTTTGATATTATCAATAATTGTTTCTAATTCCCTTAACGATTTATTTATGAATTTTCTATTTATTCCAATTACTGGAATATTGTATTTTTTTATTTTATTATACAATTTTTCCATAAATAATCCCTTTCTTTTTTCCATACCATTGTTAGTATATATGTAATTAACACAACATGAAGGAGATTGTTCAATGCCTAATATGGCTATAACATTATAACCATTTTCTATAATACTTATTACTTGGTTTACAACTTCCTCAGATATTTTTTCGCAATGCTCATTAAATTTTTCTGTATCATATTTTGAAATCCCCTTAGGCTGCCTTATTAAATTATTTTCAAAAGTAGCTTCTGTACAAGGCATCTGAATTATATTGATATCATTTTCAATTAATAAATTCATAAATGGTTTAATAGATGAGCGCCATTCATACTTTACAATTCCTTGAGCCTGATAGGCTTGTGCCATTAGGCAAAAGGGCACAAATATAAAATTTTTACTTCTATTATCTATCATAAATATTCTCCTGATATATCTATATCTTTATATTTTTCAAGTAATTCATTCGCTTTTTCTAAAAGTAATTTATCAAAAATTTTAGCTGTTGATTCTATAATCTCCTTTGTTAGATCTTTGTTTGATAGTGGCATTCCTAATAAACATTGTGGTTCAATCGTTTTTGGAACGAATCCTCTAATTAACAATTGATTTTTTAATTCAAAATCATCTTTAAAGTCTTTTAAAGGAAATTCAATTTCTATATTGTATTTTTTGAAAAAACTTTTAAATTTTTCTAGTAATAAATCTTGTTCTATTGCAAATAATTGACTTTTTCTCGCACCATCTACTACTAATTTTATATCCATTTTGTTGCTTAATATAATAGACATTATATACATAGACAATCTGCAAGATAAACAATTAAATTGTGATATAGTAGTTTCTCCATATTCTTTTAAAATTTCGCTCATCTTTTTATTATAAAATAAATTCAAAAATTCTCTCCATATAGCTTCTGTTCTTTTAACTTTCAAGATTTCAACTTTATCATTACCATATTTTTTTTGTATTCTTTTTGCAGTTTCTATTGCATTTTCTGATTTCAATCCGCATCCATTTTCATAAGTTACAAGCTTAACATTGTAACATTTTTCCAACATCAATAGTGTAAGATAGAATGAATCTTTTCCACCAGAAAATAAAACTAAAACGTTATTCATAACTAAATTCTCCTCATTCTTAAATTCTTTTGTTCTTTAATAAATTTATTATATGTCTAAAATCCTTACCATTAAAGAAATACTTTTCTGCTTTTGTAAATGCAGTATTATTTTTTCTTTTATAATCTAACTTATCTATTACTGTTAGCATATCTGAAACTTGGAATAATCTTTTTTTAATATGGTCAAATCCTATTTTTCTTTCAACTTTTGGATTAGTAGCAAATAAAGCATCTAATATCGTTGCCAATGTTTCTTGTCCATTATCATAATAAATGACAATTTTATCAAATGTATCAAAATATGCTTTATTATCATTTATAAATTGTCCTATCTCTCTTGCCAATGCCATATTAAGTTGCATTTTCTTATCGACATATTTATACCATAAAAGTAGCATTTTCTCAACATTTTTCCCAATAAAATTTGACTTTTTTCAAAAGTTAGGGTATAAATTATGTGTATTCCAGTTGAGAATACAAGAATATTGATGTCATCTGAGGAATTTTACAATTCCTCAGATGCCAGGCGAAAACGAGTCGCATAAGGGATTGCGAGCTGGTTGTTAGAAAGTGTGAAAATTTTAAAAATAATAGTAAACTTGTCCAGTATTTATAAGTAATTAGAAAGCCATGAGTGCAAAATTCAATATTCTATTTACATACACACTATAAAATGAGTACATATTGAAAACTCAAATTTTGTTTGAGCTTATTAAATTTGTATTCGTAGTAGGTAAATAGAGTATTGGTATATCGCTTATGGTCTTTTTGTTGTATATAAATTTCTGCCCTCTCTATTTATACAGAAACAAAAAGAGTTTAACAATTTATGAGCCCTCCGCAAGGAGCCCAACTAGACACTTTCCAAAACAAAGTTTTGAAAGTGTCATAGTGGGTTACATACTTTCTAAAAGAAAGTTATGTAACAGCTCCTTTCGGTCGCTTGCTTGCTACTTACAGGAAGGGAAATATATTGGACAAGAACAAAACAAATTATTCAGTAGCTAGAGTAGAAACTTATACTAAAACAAGTATAACTAAAGCTGAACGACACAACGAAAGAAAAAACAAGTCATATTCTAATATGAATGTGGACTTGACTCAAACACCAAACAATATACATTACAAAAGATGTGAAACCACCTACAATGAGAAATTATTAGATATATTGCTATAATGGATAACATTGATAGTAGCAAAGGATTAAATGACTTCTTGCCTATTCAAGATTGGTTTAATGACATGCATGCAAAAAATACAAGTCAAAAAGTTAGAGCAGTTCTTAAAAGCAAAGGCGAATCAGGAATTTCACTTGCTAATAATGTGCCTTATGGTTATAAAAAAGATGAGAATGATAAAACAAAATGGGTTATTGATGAAACATCAGCAGAAGTAGTAAAAGAAATATATAACTTATTTATTCAAGGACATGGAACTTTTGAAATAGCTAGAATTTTAAGAGAAAGAAAAATATTGACTCCATCAGAATATAATGCAAGTGTTATCACAAACTCAATTACTAATACTCAAGAATATCAATATAAATGGTGTGGAACTACTGTAGCTGGGATTTTAGATAGACAAGAATATATTGGAGATACTGTTAATTTTAAATATACTGTTCGTTCTTATACAAGAGTTTTATTCTCGTGTTTATAGCCTAATGGAGCAATATGGGGAATATGACCTTGCTTTATCGCACCAGCTAAACCTATTTTAGTTCTCTCACTAGTTCTTTCAATTTCATTTTGACTTGCACTTACCAAAAGTCTTGAAATTATCTTACCATTTGCTGTAGTTGTATTTATATCATCATTAACGCAATCTATATATGCATTATTTTCATCTAAAAAGGTTATAAGTTCTCCTCAATCATAAATACTTCTTGTAAATCTATCTAATTTAAGAGAAATAATAGTATTTATCTTTTTAGATTTAATATCTTCTTTTAATCTTTCAAATTCTGCTCTAAAATTACCAGTCTTTGCACTAACACCAGCATCTTCATAGTAATCTATAATTTCATAATCCTTAAATTTACAATAAGCTTCTAATCGTTCTTTTTGCTCTGGAAGACTAAAGCCCTCACGTGCTTGATCTTCAGTAGAAACCCTCATATACAATCCACATTTTTTCTTTTCTTTACTCAATTTATAAACCTCCTAACAAAAAAGAGACATCCAAGAACACACACAAGTTATCTTTGACATCTCTTAAATTTGTTTATATTACAACATACTATCTTTGAACAAACCAAAAACATATAATCAACTTCCAACAAGTAAACATAATTATTTTGATGTCAGTATTATATCACGATTTTAAGAAATGTCAAATTCTTAGCTATTTTAAGCTGTTTATATAATTTTCTAATTCTGATAATTTTATCTTTTCGATAGATTGGATATTTAAACATCATTAGAATAGTTAAAGACCAGAAATGTAGTATCTTTTACAATTACTCTATATGGTTCAATATACGAAATATTGGTTTTCTCAATTTTTCTTATACTGCCATTAACAGAAGTCGGTGTAACCTTTGAGAACTCATATATAAACTCTAATCTTTTCTTTAAGTTTTCCTCAAATCGTAGTTCTTCTTTAATTATTTTCATTTCAAGCACCATCCTTTCTTTTTAGGCTATTGGATGATGTTTTTTGGGCAAAGAAAAAAATCATCCAACTACTTGAATGATTTTTTATCTATCTGTTCTATTAGTTCGAAAAGATACGTCATTGGTGCGGATGACTGTTTATTCGTACCATTTAATCACTTGATACTACCGCATTTATTCACTTATCATATATTTTGGAACTTGGTTCCAAATAATTCTTTCTTTATTTAATCTATTAAGATTATACATCATATTAGTTTAATTTTCTATATTTTTAAATTCTTTATCGAATTTTTCATTAGTTTCATTCATATATGCTGAATATTTCTTTAATTCTTTTTGTCTATAATAATCGTAAATCTTTCCATAGGTATTTATAGTAATTTGAATATTTGAATGTCCTAAAATCTTTTGTAATACTTCAATTCTCATACCAGCCTCAATACATCTTGTTGCAAATGTATGTCGTAACATATGTGTATTTACTTTACTTGATTGGTAATTAACATAGTGAACACCTTTTAATTTTGTTACTTTCTTGTGTTTCTTTGTTATAAGTCGAATTCCTGCATTTTTACAAATTCTCTGAAATTCAGAATTTACTTGATTAGGAGTATATAACTTTTTATCTTCTCTAATAAATAATGTACCATAGGAATTTGGTATAAATTCAGCTAAAGCTTTTCTTATTACTTCATTAGATTTTTCAGTTAAATCAATTCTTCTCATCCCGTTAGTTGTTTTAGTGCATTTTCCAATAATAATATTATCTGCTAAATCTTTAGTTAAAGTTTTAGTGATTGCGATAGATCCGTATTCTCCAATATCAAAATCTATATCTTCAGGTTTTAATGCAAGTATTTCTCCAATCCTCATACCTGTATATAATGCGGTTAAAATTATTAAATTATATTTATCAGGTGTTTCTTCAATATATTTGGTTAAAATATATTCCTCTCTACGACTGAAAGCATCAACCTCTTTATTCTTTTTAAAGCTTTTGGGTAGTCTAAGTGCTTCATCATCATCTAGTAACCAATTTTCTGCAATTATTTTTCTTTTCTTAGCTATTTTAAAGGCAACTTGAATTACACCTTTTAGTTTTGATAATGTTCTATTAGCATAGTTTCTATGTCCTTCAAAAAAGTTAACTATCATTGTTCTAGTAACTTTTTGAATAGGAATACAACTTAATTTGTCTCTTTCTATTATTTTTATGGTTTCACAAACTCTATTAAATGTGTTTGGGATAATTTCTCCTTTGTTAAGTTTTTGTTTCCAAGCATCTTTTGCTAAAGTTGCTATTGTTTCACTATTATTTTTATCAATATTTTTAGGTAATCCATTAGAATTAACATCATTAATAAAATCAACAATTTTATTATATACTTCATCTCGCGATTTACCACTAAACTGTTTTCTGATTGGTATACCTATTGCTAAACGGCTTGTCTTTAATATTTCGCCTTTATATACAACATATATATAAAACTTATCGCAATTTTCTTTGTCTTTACAATTAAGACAATTATTACAACATTTCATTTTATATAGGCTTTTTCTATTTGCGCATTTATCTTTATTAGTACAATTATTACAGGTTGGGCAAATAGGTAGTTTATTATTTGTTTTCTTATTTTTAGTAATATATTCATTTATACTATAATCTTTATCTTCAATTAATTTCCTCATATAATTCCTCCTAAAATTTATTTTTAGGAATAACTTCACATACCTTGACAGTCTATGTTATAATAAGGTTAGAGGTTATTTAGGAAGTTATTCCTATCATTGATACATAATTTAATCTCTTGGGAGTTTAGAATGGCATTTCTAAGCTCTCTTTTTTAACATACTACTTTATTTATAACATGTCTTTCGCTTACATACTTTCTAAAAGCATTTACTTCAATTAACCAAGCCCTTCCAAATCTGATTGCTGGAAAATTTGGATTATTAAAAAGTTCTAATGAAGCTGTATCTCCAATTCCCATAGCTTGCATTACATCTTTTCTCGTTAAAAATTTTGTTCCATCTGGTGTAACCTTCATATAAAATTCCTCCTTAATAAGTTTGTATTTTGTATAATTTTTTTACTTTTCTATTCAACTTTTTAGGCATAGAACTTGAAACTGTAATGTTAGGATTTAATATTAAATTTCCATTTTTGTTTTCATATACACTTAAATTTGAGTAAATAAATTGTTCATTCGATATAGTATGTCTTGGCTTTGACATTAACATTGAAGCTTTTCTATGCAAATAATCCAATATTTCTTTTGAATTATCTTTTGTTGATTTTCTTTTATACTTTTTCATATATTTTCTTTGGTATTCTTTTCTTTTTAATAATGATTTAATAGCTTTTATTTTTTTATATTTCTTAAATCTAATATCTTTAGATAAAATTTTTGAGATAGTTCCTTGCATTATATTGTATTTATTAGCAAGTTCTTGTTGAGTAATATCACTATTAAAAAATTCCTCTTTAATTTTTTCTTTAGTTTCAGCAGATAATATTTTCATACTCTAAAACCTCCTTTCTTTCATAATGGAATAATTTTGACTTACATATTTTTAGATACAATTATTTCTTATACAAATTTTATAAAACTTGTTGAATTTATTTCTTCATTGTTCTATAATGTACTTATGTTATGAAACAAATAAATTATATATGTTATTATGTAGGTTTACTTACATAATAACATATATAATAATGGAAGTCAATATTCTTTTTACGATTTGCGTAAAAATTTTAAAAAATTTATAGAGGTGTTGAAATGATTAGAGAAAAAAATCCTAATTTTAAAGGACTTTGGGCTAAATATGATAAATATGAAATTGTAAATATAAATGATGAATTTTATATTAAACCTGTTAAAAATTCAGACTATATAATATTTGATGTATTTGAAAAACAAAAAGAATTATTAGTAGATTTTCTAATGATTGGAAAAGAAGCATTAGAGTATTCTAATATAAATGATGCTGAATGTGTAATAATGGCAACAGAAAATAAATATCAAAAAATGGTATTAGATTTTGTAAATAAATATGGTTTAATGGGAAAATTAACTTATGATTTACTTAACACACATATTCTAACAAGTGGCAAAGTTTTTACTCAAGGTTTTAGCAATGTTACAGAATTATCAGCAAGTACATACATAAAACCTTACTTTATAGGAAATGAAGATATACAAAGAATTGATTTTGATCATGGTATCAATGAAGATATTTTAAAATATGTATTTGGCTCTGAAAATCCAAATGGTGATATAAAATACAATTTCCAAAAAAATGAAGAATATAGTCTAGTATTTTCAAATGAATATAGAGAAAAAATATCAACAATACTTATTTTAGCAAGATTGATGTATAGAATATTTAATTCAGTTGAAAATGCTTGCTGGAGCGAAGATAATAACAAAAAATTGGCATATCAAAAATTTTCAAGTAGATTTTCACCTAATAATATAGCTTTAAATTTTGAATTTGAAGAAAATAAAACATTACTTGCTTGGGATTTTAACTCTTTATTACAAGCTATTGAATTGATATTTGCATTTAATCAAACTAATGATAGAAAAGAAGTTAAAATGTGTAAACATTGTAATAAGCCTTTTATTGCAAAAAATTTAAATGCAGAATATGATACAGCAAGTTGTAGAAATATGGCTAATGTTTATAGAAATAGAGCTAAAAATAAAAGCAAATAATGGAGTGAAATATTAATTATGAATTATAACTTAGAAAATAATATAAGTTTATTTGATGATTCTAAAAATAATATAAATAAAAACAATAGTACTTACATATTTAAATTTATAGATTTATTTTCTGGAATTGGTGGTTTTAGATTAGCTTTAGAAAGCGTTGGAGGAAAATGTGTATTTAGTTCAGAAATAGATAAGCATGCCTGTGAGATGTATGAAGCTAATTATGGTGAAAATCCATATTGTGATATAACTAAACTTAATCCAAAAGATATACCTGATTTTGATATTTTATGTGCTGGCTTTCCTTGTCAAGCATTTTCTATTTGTGGAAAACAAAAAGGATTTATTGATGAAACAAGAGGAACATTGTTTTTTGACATTGTAAGAATTCTTAAAGAAAAAAAACCAAAAGGTTTTATATTAGAAAATGTTAAAAATTTAAATACTCATGATAAAGGTCGAACTTTAACTGTAATGCTAGACACATTACACGAATTAGGATATACAGTTAATTATAAGGTCTTAAATGCAAAAGATTTTGGAGTACCTCAAAATCGAGAAAGAATTATATTAGTTGGTAATTTAAAAGGAATACATTTTGATTTTAATAAATTACAAATTACAGAAGCAAAACCAATGAAATATTATTTAGATAAATCCGGAGATTTTGAATATTTAGATTCTAATGAGTATACTATTTTAGATAATCAATACATAAAGAAACAACCAAATTCCGGATTGATTTTTACTGGATATAGAAATAAACCTATGAGAAAAGCCGGTGTTAGACCTAATACTGAACATTTATCAAGAGTTCATAGACAAATTAATCGAATATATTCTTCCGATGGAATGCACCCTACAATTGCATCACAAGAAGTAAATGGAAGATATTATATATATGATAATAATAAAGTACGAAAATTAACAATAAATGAATGTTATAGATTTTTTGGCTTTCCAGAAAATTTTAAAAAAATAGGACCACTTTCAAAGCAATATGAAAGAATTGGTAATAGTGTTTGTGTTCCAATGATTAAAGAAGTTGCAAAACAAGTAAAAGAACAAATTTTAAAGGAGGAAAATAATATGAATTATGATGATAAAGAAATTAATCCATTTGATTTTTTAGAAAGAGTTTATCAAGAGGCTAGCAATGAAGACTCAATTCATAATTTAACAAAAGAACAGATAAATAATATAAACATAGTAGTTGAAAAGGAACAAAACAATAAAGGCGTTTATACAGCTTTAGTTTCTAGCCTTACATATAAATGTTTATTTCCTCATCAAGATGTTAGATATCATAAAGTAGAATTAGAAAACGGATATAGTGGTAGATCTTTTGATACAAAATATGTAACTCCATTTTTAAAAGAAAAAAGATTTTTAGGAGCTATGAAGGAATCTGGTTGGTTGACGAGAAGTATAGAACAACCTCATCCTTTTACAAGAGACTTTTCAGGAAAAATTAATAACAAAGATTTAAAAGAAGCATTCTTGAATATTTTTGAAGATATCGAAGAAAATGGAGTTCCAGCTATAGATTATTTAAAAGGTATATTTACTGCTAGTTTGATACAAAAGCAAAAGTTTACAATTAATGTAATAAATCCAATAGAAAAAGAAAGTAATATTCCAATAAATGAAATAATTTCTTTGCTTAATGAACATTTTTATTATAAATATACATCTAGAGGAGCCTCAATACTACCTGTTATAGCATTTTATAGTATTTATCAATGTATGATTAAACATTTTGACAGATTTAATGATAAGAAATTAGACAAATTAAATTCTCATAATTCATCTGATAGAAGCTCAGGAGAAACTGGAGATATCGTAGTTAGAAATAAAGAAGATAACGAAATTTATGAAGTTGTAGAAATAAAATATGATATAAAACCTAATTATTTAATGGTGCAAGATGCTTATGATAAAATCAAATTTAAAAACAATGTTCAAAGATATTACATATTAAGCACAAAGCATGCAGATGATAATGAATTGGAAAAAATGAATAAATTTATTAATAAAATATATGAGGAATATGGTTGTCAAGTAATTATTAATGGTGTATTTGATTCATTAAAATATTATTTAAGATTACTAACAAATACTGATGAGTTTTTGACTTTATATTCAAAAAATTTACAAGAAAATACAGAATTAAATTATGAACACAAAATTGCTTGGAATAGAATTATTGAGAAAAAATACAACAGTTAAAACAAGAAGTACGAGAATATTATTTTTCTCGTACTCTTTTGCATTCTTTAGTTAAATCGACTAGTTCTTTTAATTTTTTTAATGTTTCAATCCCGTTTTCAGCTCTTTTAATTGCACGGTCAATAACTTTTATGTCTTTATCTAGTAAACTGCTTTTAAACTTATTCTCGTTGATTTGTTTTAATAAAATCTCCTTGTTTTCTTCATTTGAAATAGAATTATATTTTCTCCATAATACTTCTCTTTCAGATTTTAAATTTAACAGGGTAATTTTTGAAGTTTTAATATAATCTTTTAATTCGTTTATATTTTTTAATTGTAATCTTCCAATAGTTCTATTTTCTTCAGAAAATTCATCCATTATTTTGATAGCCTTATAATATTCAGAAGATTTTTTATTTCTTCCATTATGAATGATTTTCTTTTGAGGTAGCAACAAATCTAGTAGATATAAGAAAGCCATATACCAATTAATAAAAGTATTTTTCTTATATTTATTAAGATAGCCTTTAGAACACTTATAACTCTTTATCCTTTTAGGCTCGTTATATTGAAAAATTCTTTGTTGTCTTTTTAAGTTTTTATTTCTTTGTATTTTACATTGGATATTAAATGCTGAATAATCTTCTCCAAAAGCTCTTTCTAGTCTAATACTTCTACTGAAATATGGAGAAGTAATTGTATTATATTTTCCTTTATCTTTTATAAAATAACCCTTTGCATTTAAAATATTTTTATACTCTTTATAACTATTAGAATTACTAATTGCAAAATCAATATCACTTTTTATCTGTTGCATTTTCTTATCACTTCTAAAATAATTATCTAATCTTTTTTCTCTAATAGATTTTTCTGTAACGGCTTTTTCTGTAACGATAGTGCTTAAATTATAAGCACTACAAATTCTATCTGAAGTATCTTTTAAAAGTGCAATTTGAGTATTACTATTATGATATTTTAGCCCATCCATAAAACTAACAGAATTTACAACAATATGATTATGAACATTTTTCCTGTTTATATGAGTACAAATTAGTACTTGATATTTATCTCCAAACATTTCTTCAGCAAGTAATGTTCCAATTTCATTTGCTGTTTGTGGAGTTACTTCATAGCCGTCAAAAGATTGAATTATATGATAGGCTAATGTTCCTGTTTCTTTATTGAAAGATTTTTTTACTTTAGACATTTCTTTGTATGCAGTTTTAGTTAAGCAATTTACACTATCAACTAAAATTCCATCATTTGTTTTCTTATCATTTTTAACATAGTTAATTACTTTATCTAAATTGCTTTTTATATTGACAATTTTTATTACCGCCATATAGCACCTCCGTTTATTTATAAATTTGATTTTGATAGTTTGTTATAAATTCAGCTAAAGCTGTTTTTATATATTTTAAATCAAACTCTGTTACATAACCAAAAGTATTACTTAATCTTGCAATTTGATTTATATTATTTGCAATACCTATAAGCTCTTTTAAAAATTGGATTACTTCTTGTGTAGGTTGTTCTATTATTTTCTTATCAGTAATACATCTTCTAAAAAACTCTGCTTCAGTAATTCCTGCTTTTATAATTTTTTGTTTTAACATTTCTTCTTCATCAATATTTAACCAAATTTGTTTTCTTATATTTCTTTTTCTCATAAATTATTTTCTCCTTCCATAAAAAATAGAGTAGCAAATGCTACTCCGAATAATAGGGTTTGGGACAAAGTCCCATTTGTAAAATTTTAAAGTGAAATTTTCAAGCGGCGTTTGTGTGGCAGCACAAATGCGTCGCTTGCTACATAGTTATTGTTTATTCATTATTTTTATTAGTTTCTTTTTTGTATAATTCATAAAACATATCAATAATTTGTTCAATAGCAATAATTTCATTTTCATTTTTTAAATCCTTTTTGTAATATTTATATATCATTTCAATATACTTAAATGAAATTTGATGATTGAAAAAGAAAATGTTATCGCTAGGATGTTCTTCACCAGTAAAATGAGGATCAAGAACAACTGGATAAATTGCTGTTGCCATAAAATCAATGAATTCTTCTTTTGTAAATTCACCTTTTTGATATTTATTAAATTTAGGTGTTTGTTCCTCTACATATTTTCTATTTTTTAAAAGATTTGAACGAAGTCCATTTCCAATATCAATATAAGCATCATCTGGCATAGGTCTATCAGAACTATAATAACCAGAATAATTCGCCTTTTTTATTTTTTTAGCATACTCCATCAAATTAACAGGTGGAAGTATTAAATTATTTAATCCAGTCATTAATAATAAATAAAATAAATATAAATTATTTTCAACAATATCTTCATGTACAACATACAAAGAGTTTTCATTTGGATTTAATTCAATTTTATCAAATCCAAACTTATTAACAGGGAATATTAATCCCTTATCTAACACACATATTATACTTAGCCTATTTTTAGGTAATACTTTATTGTTAAAAACATCTAAATTCTTTACGATATTATCTAATGAGGTATTGCTAGTATATGCAAATATCATACTTAATGGTGCATCATAAACCGATGTAAATAAAACTGATGTGCAACAATTACTTTTCTCTAAATTATGAACTGACTCTATATTCTTTATACTTTTATCAAGTTCATCTATAGTTAATGTTGATTTTACTTCGATTGTGGCATACACACTTTCTATTGGAATTATTTGTTCTTTTTCAGTTAACGCAAATACTGGACTATTAAAATTATCATATATAATAAAATCTTGTTGTCTACTTTGATTTTCATTTGAGTCGACAATACATCCACTTGCAATTGTATATTTAATAGGCAGTAATTTCTTGATATATTCTTTCAATTTATCTTCTCTCATGGTTCCTTTTATTCCAGAATGCTCAATTTTACTACTAATAGAATTATATTCACTTTGAAGTGCTTTAGCCATTTCCTGCAAATTATAAATAAACATATTATTACCTTCTTTCTAATATGCTTATTGTACCATGATTTTTAAAATTTTACAAAATTTTAAGAATCAATAATTTCATTATATATGATTTCTTCTGCTTGATTTTTTATTGTATTCATAATACCAACCCAATATAGAGGATTAGTATTTTTCATATCTTCAGTTAGATTACTTTTAGCTTTTAAACTTTCTATAAGTTCATCAACTCTTTTATTGCAAAGTTTATCTATTTCTATTAAATAACTCTGTAATTTTCCATCTAATAATAAATCAGTTATTACATAAGCTTTATGCTTTTGTAAATATCGTTGTCTAGCTCTACCATATTTACCAATTACATAAGTTGATTTCTTTTCAATAGGAATTGATAAGTTAGGTAAGTAGTAGTCTCCAACAAGAGTGTATTCAATTCCTGTTTTTTCATCTATAATTGTTTTATCTGAATTTTTATTCATAATCAAAAACTCCTTTTATTTATCATTTTCTATTGGACTATAGTTACAATATAACATCATTAATTCTTCTTTTGAATAATGTCTTTGTTCAAAATTTGTAGCAGTAGATTTATTAGTTCTTTTTATATTGTTATTATTAGTATTGTTTCTGTGTAAATTATTCATATCAGAAGATGTAGAATTTACATCTTTTGAAGTGTAATTTTTACACATATATTCATCAAGCTCTGTATCGTGTTTATATTGCAATGGAAATATTTTATTTGCCTTTGTCATTCCCTGTTTTTCTTCATATATCAGCTCGAATTTATTTAATTCTTTAAAAGCATTAATTATAGTTTTGTTTGATAATTTTAAAAGCTTTTCAAAATCTTTTCTTTTATAATAAAGATAAGGGTGTCCATTTTCAACCCAACCATTTCTTATAGATAAAAAAGCTCTATCTATTAAAAATCCATATATAATAATTGCAACAGGAGATAACCCCTCATAATATTTACTTACAAATAATTCCTTTGGTAATTGTATAGTTCTATATTTAAAAGCATCTGCTGTTGTATAATAATTTAAATCTTCCATATTAGTTCCTTTCCAAAACTAATATGATTTTATAATAGGCTAAATAAAGAATAAAAAGTCTAATTTTTTTGGAACTTTAATTTGGAACATTTTAGAACAATTTTGAGAAATTGTCAGAAATGAAAACAAAACAAAAACACTCACCAAAACCTTATGATAAGTGCTTTTATACATTTTTGACCTTTCTAAAATTCTAATGAATTTTGTGAAAAATCGTAATTTTTGGTGCGGATGAGAGGACTTGAACCTCCACGTCGTTGACACTGGTTCCTAAGACCAGCGCGTCTGCCAGTTCCGCCACATCCGCATATCTAACTGACAACAATTATAATAACATATAAAAAAAAGCTTGTCAATAATTTTGAAAAAATTTTATAAAAAATTTAAAAGAGCTGATATTGTTGCTTTTTATGTAAAATTATGATATTATTTACACTAGATTTAGAGTGCAAATATTGCATATTTAAAAAGGGAGAAAACAATGAATGTTCAAAAAAATCAAGAATACATAGTAGAAATAATAGATAATGGGTATGAAGGAGAAGGCATTGCAAAAATAGATAACTTTACAATATTTATACCAGGAGCAATTAAAGGTGAAAAAGTTAAAATTTTAATAGTAAAAGTATTATCATCACATGCATTTGGAAAAGTAATAGAAATTATTAATAAATCAGAATTTAGGCAAGATTCTGATTGCTTAACATATAAGCGATGTGGAGGATGTAATTTAAGACATATAAAATATGAACAAACATTAAAAATAAAGCAAAATTCAGTTCAAAGCTTAGTAAACAAAACTCTAAAAAATAAAATTGAAGTACAAGAAACTGTAGGAATGGAAAATCCATTCCATTATAGAAATAAAGCGCAATATCCATTTGGAGTAAATAAAGATGGAGAACCTGTAATCGGAGTATTTGCAAATAGAACTCATGAGGTAATTCCAATTGATAAATGTTTAATACAAAATCCTCAATCAGAAGAAATAGCAAAATATATATTAAATTTCATAAAAGAGAATAAGATAAGTATTTACAATGAAAAAACAAGAAGAGGATTATTTAGACATGTTGTAATTAAAGTTGGAGTTCAAACTGGTCAGATAATGTGTATATTAGTTATTAATGGAAAAGATATTCCAAAGGAAGAACAACTAAAAGTCGAATTAACAACAAGATTTCCACAAATAAAATCAATAGTAAAAAATATAAATATGAAAAATACAAATGTAATATTAGAACAGGAAAATATTAATATCTATGGAAACGGATATATAGAAGATAAATTAGGGGATTATATATTCAAAATATCTCCATTATCATTTTATCAAGTTAATCCTATACAGGTTAAAAAGTTATATAATCTTGGAGTAGAAATGGCTCAAATTTCGAAGAAAGACACAGTATTTGATTTGTATTGTGGAATTGGCACTATTTCATTGTTTATGTCAAAATATGCAAAAAAAGTTTATGGGATTGAAATAATTAGAGAAGCAATAGATGCCGCAAATGAAAATGCAAAAATAAATAATGTTAATAATACAGAGTTTTATGCAGGTGATGTTGAAATTGTTTTAGATGATTTGATTAAAAATAAAGGAATTACAGCTGATATAGTTATGTTTGATCCACCACGCAAGGGGTTAGATAGAAATACTATTAATAATATATTAATGATTAAACCGAAAAAAATTGTTTATATCAGTTGTAATCCTGCTACTTTAATTAGAGATTTAGCGTTATTTGAGGAACTGTATGAGATTAAGACTATTGTTCCAGTGGATATGTTTCCTTGGACATCACATGTGGAGTGTGTAGCAGTGCTACAACTAAGACAAAACATATAATGAATGTATCTATGGTAATCATAACAGATATGACTTATGTTGGTTTGTAGATATGAGGGAAACTTAAGTGTTTCAAGTGTTAAATAAAATTTATTAAAATGAGTTATAGAGAATCTTTATTTAATAGGTGTCAGTAGATATCTGCTGATGCTTATTTTTTATAGGACGAAAAATTCGGAAAAACCGTCTTATAAAAATTTATAGAACGAAAAAAATTGAAATTTTCGTCCTATGGAATTTTATATCACGAAAAAACTTAAAAATTCGTGCTATACATTTGCAAAATAATTTTAATCTCCGATAAAAATAATATCAATAGTATATGAACTCACTTTGTTCGCTTTTGACATTATTTCTATTGGAGATTTTGTGGTAATTAAGCAAATGTAAGGATAAATATGTTTGGAAATATTGGCGATTTAATTGTAAAATTAAGGAATTTATGATACATTATATACAGTAAAGATTAGGAGTATAGCTATTGAAATTAGTAAAAATGCAAAATATCCTTATAGAGCTATAATTGTTAAAGATGGAGAAATTATCGAATAAGGAGAAGTTAGATATGGAAAAAAGTGATAAACTAATAAAACAAGCAAAAATTATAGATGTTTTTGAGAAGGCAAGTGCATCGTTTTTAAAAGAGCAAAAAGATTTAATAACTTCAAATGTTTCTGAAAGATGTTGGTATACGCCATTTGCAATATATTTAAATGAAGAAATTAAAAAGAATAATATAAAAGGATACTATGTAGACACGGAATATAATAGAAATGGTGGAAAATTAAAAACAATTTTTGATAATGAGAAAGAATTAAAAATTATCAAAGTAACATGTGATATTATCGTGCATAGTAGAGGCAATAATATAAAGCAAGATAACTTGATATGCATTGAAATGAAGAAGTCTACAGCTATTAAAAGTACAAAAACATCAGATAAAAGAAGAGTACAAATTTTAACAAAAGACTCATTCGATGATATATGGTCATATGATGGGAAAGAGTTTCCAAAACATGTATGTAGATATAAATTGGGAGTGTATTATGAAATTGATGTACGAAGACAAAGAGTGTTTATTGAATATTATGAAAAAGGTGAAAAAGTTAAAGAATATAATATTGTGTTTTAAATAGGTAAAAATAAAAACTAATAAATTAGAACAATACTAAATTGATTTTAGGGGTAATAATAAAATGAAAGCTTTGAAAACAGAAAACAAAAAAATACATATGCTTAATGCAAGAGATAATATAATAATGCCAGTAATAAATAAAGGTATTAATATGTTTGAAGAAATTAATAATGAGTTTATTATTTTTTTAGAGATGTTAGAAAACAAGGGCATTGAATATAGTAAATTATCAAGGGCGTTAATTCCTTCAAGAGATGAAGATAAGTATGAATATGCGTTTGTATTTAATAGTACATATTTTAATGATAAAACAATGTTTTATGGTGAGAAGATAATGAATAAAATATTATCTATCATAAATAAGGAAAGTACACAAAGTATTTTGGCAGGAGATTATATAAAAATTCAAGGAGTTAATGAAAATAGTTTAAGAAATTTATTCTTAGAAAAGATAGAATATATTAATAAATGTGACTACTTACATAATAATGAGTACTATATAGTTTATATAAATAATATAACAAAAAAGCAGTTGAATGATATGATAGGTGGTCTAAAAAATGAAAGTCATTTTGTCGGAGTAATGAATTTAAAATACACTTCGGGTATAAAACAATATTTATCATATATTTTATGTCCAATATGTATTAAATATAAAAACAAAGTTATTTTACCACATTATATAGATGGACATGATAAAGAAAATTATAATGAACAAGGATATACATATAAAGAAAATGGATTTGATATTATAAGCATAAATCAAATGTATTATGAATTATTTTTAGCTTATAAAATACCAAATGGAATAAAAGATGAAGAGGATTTAAAATTTAGCTATAATCTTTTGACTTATATTACTCCGAAATATGAAAAAATAAAAGTAATAATAGATGAGCGAAAGTTAAAGTATTTAATGACAAAAAAGACAGGAGATATGAAAACACTTGGATTATTAAATGTTACTAAAGAAGAATTAGAAAAGAAAATTTTGATAAATGTATATAGTAATTATATTTACAATATAGAAAAGAATGAATTTGGAGATTTGAAATTTAATGTTTTGATAGAATTATTTGAAAATGGTGAAAGAAAAAATGCACTAATTTCATTAAAATATATTCCAGAAAAAAATGAATTAAGATTAATAACAATGTTTTAAGTTGGAAGAAGTTTTATAGTTGTAAATTGAAAAATGCAATGATAATTTTATTTAGAAGGAATGAAATATAGTATGAGAATAGGAATTGATGTAGTGATAGATGATTCATATGATGTTTGTAAAAAATTATCATCAAATGGAATAAAAACAATATATTTCAGAGACAAAGGTTATGGATAAAATATTCAGCGGAAAAGAATTAGAAAAAGGAAAAGGTGGAATTAGCTTTCTGACAAAAGATGAAGTTACTTATGCTATGTTTTGAAATATTGGCAATTTAATTGTAAAATTAAGAAATTTGTGATAAATTATATTTGGTAAATAGATTTGAACTTATTCTATTTTGGAAATAGTTCAGAAAGGTAGGAAATATGGGAAAAATTTTAAAAATCAGAGAAGTTGGAGATCCTATTCTGAATAAAATAAGTGATGAAGTAGATATAGAAAATATAAATGAAGAGATTTTAGAAATTATAGAAGATTTAAAGGCAACATTAGAATTTGGTAATGGATTGGGAATTGCGGCACCACAAATAGGTATAAATAAGAGAATAATTGTAGTAGGCGCTAAAAAGGAGAATGTTAAATATAATGAGGCAGAAGAAATACCTGTAACAGCAATGATAAACCCTACTTGGAAAGAAATATCAAAAGAAACAGATATACAATATGAAGGCTGCATGAGTGTACCTAGTATTAGAGGTAGAGTAGAAAGATATAAAGATATAGAATTGACATATTATGATGAAAATGGTAAACCAATAATAAAACAAGTACATGGATTTTTTGCAAGATTAGTCCAACATGAATGTGAACATTTAGATGGAATAGTATTTTTAGAGAATGTGAAAGAAAAAAATGGATTTGCAACAATAGATAATATTAATAAATATAATTTAAGATAGAAATAGATTAATAGAGAATTTTAACGATTTTAGTGAATTAGGTAATATATATTATCCATTAAAAACTAATTCGATTGCAATGGATAATGAATATGTAAATAAAAGTTGATGAACAATATATAAACGTAATAAATGGACACATAAATAATTAAATGGTATAATTATACAAATATAGTAGAAGGGAACGAAATTTTATATGGATAAATTTAAAGAGATTAGACCTATAGTGCTTGGATTAGTAAAAAGAGGTGATAAACTATTAGTCAGTAAGGGATATGACAAATTAAAAAAACAGGAATTCTATCGATGTCTAGGTGGAGGAATAGAATTTTTAGAGAAAAGCGAAGATGCACTTAAAAGGGAATTTAAGGAAGAACTTAACATTGATATAAAGGTTGGAAAATTTTTAGGCATTTCTGAAAATATATTTAATTATAATGGTAAAAATGCGCATGAATTAGTGTTATTTTATAATGCTTATATTGATGATAAAGATTATCAAGAAAAATATGAAGTAATAGATGATAATTCAGAAACAGAAGCAATGTGGATTGATATTAATAAATTTAAAGATAACGAATTGACTTTATATCCAGAACAGATTTTTAAATATTTATTTTAATATAATTTGTTATAAAAGTTCCAAAATTAGGGGGTACAAAATGGATAAAACCACAAGAAAAGCTGTAAGATGTTATTTAATAAAAGATAATAAAATAGTAGTTACAAAATATAAAACTGGAAATAAAAAAGAAGGATACTATGATATACCTGGCGGAAAAATAGAAAATGGAGAATTACCAGAACAAACAACTATTAGAGAAATGAGAGAAGAAACAGGAATTGAAATTAGAAATGTAAAGTATAGAGGAAATATGGTAGTTGAATATCCTAATAGAATATTTGATTTTGATGTATTTATATGCAATGAATACAAAGGAGAGCCACAAGATTTTGAAGAAAACGAATCTTTATGGATAGATATTAATGAGCTGTTGCAAAAAGAGAAGATATTATCTAATATAATAATATTAAACAAATTTTTTATTAAAGGATTACTAGATGAAAATACAAATTTTGATATGTATATTAAAGTAGATGAAGATGAAAATATATTAGAAAACAGATACTTATGTAAAAAAGTCCAACTATAAGAAAGTCAAGGCATTTTGAAATTTAAATATATAGTGCCAACAGGTATTACAATAGTATTAAAATTAGATTATTAAATTATGAGTAAATATAAAAGAAGGTGTGTTTATGTTAAAAGACTTATGTTTTGAAGTAATACAGACTTGCCCTAATAACTGTAAGTTCTGCTCGTCAAACTCATCAAAAGACAAAAAAACAATAATATCATTAGAATATTTTAAAAAAACAGTTATGTATTTTGTAAATCGAGGAGGAATTGAAGAAATTTCAATTTCAGGTGGAGAACCATTTTTACACCCAGATTTATTTGAAATGATAAAGTTTTGCAAAGATAATGGGGTAAGAACTGTTGTATTTACAAGTGGAATAAAGAGAGCACCAGCATTAACAGTAGAAATAAAAGAATACATAAAAAACAAATGCAATCAAGATTTACAAGAAATTGAAGAACATGAACCATGGAATGAAAGATTAAAAAGAAATGTTAAAAACTACTATGAAAGGATGTTAAATTCAGGAGTATTTACATCAATAACAAGACAGGAATTAGAAAAAATGAAAGAATTAGGAGTAGATAAAATTGTATTTGATTGGCAGGCCTTAGACGAAAGTATTGATAATGAGTTGATGGGAAGAAAAGCATTAAATATATATTTAATGGAGTCATTAATTAGGGCAAGTAGTGTAGGATTAAATGTAGATGTCCATTTTATTCCAATGAAACCTAATTACAAGCAATTTCCGGATATAATAGAATGTTTAAAAATGGCTAAAATAAAAAATATAAGTATTCTAAATTTTGTACCACAAGGTAGAGGATTGGAAAACAAACAGGAATTAATGCTAAGTGAGACAGAACTAAGAGAATTTGAAAAAATAATAAACAAAGAAAAAGAACATTATAGTGGTAACATTAGAATAGGGATTCCACTAAATGGAAGAATATCACATTTATGCACAGCAGGAACTGAAAAATTAGATATAAAATATGATGGAACAATACTACCTTGTCCAGCTTTTAAAGAAATGAATGTTGAAACAATGGAAAAATATGGTATAAAATTGCATAGTATATATGAGGATTTGGAAAAAGTAGTTATATATGGAGGAAAGAGAAAGTCACCACTATGTAAGCAAGTATATGGATTTAGTGGGCAATTGACAGAAAAAGAAGATAAAGAATGGAGAACAGAATATGGCAGAACAAAATGATGTAGAAGAAATAATCAAATTAATTAATAAAGGTTTTGATATAGAATTGATAGCATTTGAGTTAGACATACCTATAGAAAGAATAAAACAGTATGAATTAGAAGCAGAAAAAAGAAAAAATCAAGCAAAAGGTGTAAAAAAATATCAAGCAAAAGAAATAATTTATAACGAAAATAAAAGGGCTCATTCAAGAATGCAACAAATGAGAGAAAAGTATCAGACATTATTGGGGAAAGAGGACATAAAAGAAGAGATAAAAGAAAGTTTGTTGATTAAAGATGAAGAATTTGTAAAAAAAATAATCATGGAAATTGAGAGTAAAATAGAAGAAATTAAACAGGCATCAGAAAAAGATACAAAAAATAGAGTAAATTGTATATTAAAAAATTTAAAAAAAATTCAAAATTATCAATTAAATACTGAACAAGCACGAGAGTTACAGACATTATTAGAAAAATATGAGTTAAATAATCTGAAATTTAAAGGATTAGAAAAAAATGCAGGATATATAAAGTTAAGTAAGAAAATTGCTATTAAAAAGTTAGCGGAAACAATTGATAGAGCACAAGCTCAAACAGAAGAAATAGAAGAATTAAAAAGATTAGATAAAATGCTTAATGTAGATACAACAAGAGATACTGCTATGAATGTAAAAACAGTAAAAGATAAAATTAGAAATAAAATTTTCAAAATCAAGCAACAAAAAGTCATTGATAGAGTAAGAAATGATATTCCTGCAGACATAGAACAAATAATATGTGATATTTCTAGAGGAAAATTAGACATAAAACAAGCGAATGTAATTATTGATGTTGAGGCACAAAAAAGAGTAGAAGGAAAAATAAAAAATAAATTTACATTGACAAAAGAACAAGAAAGAAGACAAATTCTAATTCAAATAAAAAAACTATTGGCAGATAATGCAGAAAAATATTATATAGAAAAACCGGATACAGCAATTCAACAAATACAAGAATTGTGTGGAGGAGAATTAGAACAAGCAATAAGGACTATTGTAAAGAATTTAATATCAAAAAAAGATTTTGAAAGAGCAAAAAAAATTTGTGAAAAGTATTCAAGTAAAGAACAGGATGAAACTATTGCATCATATGTAAGATCGCTGAAAAAAGAAATAAGAAATGCTGAAATTGCTGATATGGTACTAAAAGGAATAAATATGAACGGAACAGAAACAGAAGAAAAAAGATTTTTGGAAATGATTGAAAAAGGTCTACGTGCTGGAAATATAAAGCCTAATTCTATAATATTAGGAAAAAGCAAAAATGGATTTAAAAATATATCGTTAGAAGACATATGGATGGATGAAGAAAAAGAGAGTCCAAATAGATAAATATTTATTATATTTTAAATAGCATCATAACCGCTTATTAGGAAATTTAAGAAAATTTTACCAAAAATATTGCAAAAAAACATGATTAATAGTATAATATAAAAGGTAAAAAAATATAATAAAATAAAAGAGAGGTAAGAAATGGAGTATTTGTATATACTAAAGCAAGTATTGGTTTATATTTTAACGGCATATTGGTGTTATCAAACTGTAATAAGTGTATGTTCACTAATAAAATTAAAAGATAAACCATATATAATAAACAAGAATCATAAATTTATGGCAATAATACCTGCACATAACGAAGAAACAGTAGTGAAAAATTTAATAGAAAGTTTAAAAAATCAGACATATGATAAAAATTTATATGATATATATGTAATTGCAGACAATTGCACTGATAGAACAGCAAAAGTAGCAAGAGAAGCGGGAGCAATAGTATTAGAAAGATTTGATCCTGAGCACAAGACAAAAGGATATGCGTTACAATGGTTTTTAAAACAAAAAATTAAAGAAAATGCAGATTATGATGCATTCTTCGTATTTGATGCAGATAATATAGTAGACAAAGACTTTATTGTAAATATGAACAAAAAATTATGTCAAGGAGAAGATGTAGTTCAAGGATATAGAGATATCAAAAATCCAACAGACAACTGGATAACAGCAGGGTATGCATTATTTTACTGGACAATGCACAGAATGTATCATTTAGCAAGATACAACATAGGATTATCACCATTATTAAATGGAACAGGATTTATGGTAAAATTTGATGTAGTAAAACCAAATGGCTGGGAAACAGAAACATTAACAGAAGATATTGAATTTTCGTTAAAAAGAATAATAAAAGGAAAGAAACTAGGTTGGGCAACAGACGCAATAGTATATGATGAACAACCAACATCATTTAAACAATCATGGTCACAAAGAAGTAGATGGACAGTTGGACATATGCAATGTATAAAAAAATATACAGGAGAATTATTCCAAAGTGTAAAAAAATACAAAACATTAATGAATTTTGATGGTTTCTTATATATAGTTGGAACAACTCCAATGTTAATAATATCCATGATATTATTGCTAATTAATTGTACAATGTATGTTACACAATCAATGACGAATTTAGAATTGGCAGTTAATATATTAAGATATTTAATACCAACATTATTATTACCAATAGGAACAGCAATACTTGCAATGCTTTTGGACAAAAAGCCTATTAAGCCAATGATAAAAGGATTAATATGTTATCCAGCATTCATGGGAACATGGATAATAATTAATGTAAAATGTTTATTTAAAAGAGAAACAACGTGGGAAAAAATTGAACATGTTAGAGATATAAAGATTGCAGAAGTTAAAGAGGTGCCAGAGAAAATTTAAGCACCTACAAGATAAGGCACGACAATTCGTGCCTTATCTATTGGTATATTATAAGGAGAGAAAAAATGTCATTTGAAAAAATAAAAGTATATGCATTTGTAGGACCATCTGGAACAGGAAAAAGTTATAGAGCACAAATGGTTGCAAGCGAAAAAAATATACACTTTATAATAGATGATGGTTTATTAATAAAAGACAATGAAATTATAGCTGGTGCATCAGCTAAAAAAGCACCAACAAAAATAGAAACAGTAAAACATGCATTATTCTATGCAGAAGAAGAAAAAAAGCCGATAGAAAAAGCGTTAAAAAAATACAGACCTGATAAAATTTTGATATTAGGAACATCAGATGGAATGGTACAAAAAATAGCAGCAAATTTAGGATTACCAGAAGTATCTGAAACAACATATATAAATGAAGTTGCAACAGAAGAAGAGATGCAAACAGCAAGACATATACGCGTAACAGAAGGTAAACATGTAATACCGGTACCAACATTTGAATTAAAAAAAGATTTTTCAGGATATTTGTTAGATCCACTTCAGATATTTAAATCTAAAGGTGCAGGACAAAAACCATATATATCAGAAAAAACTATTATAAGACCAACGTTTAGTTATTTAGGAAAGTTCACTATTTCAGATACAGTATTTAGACAAATAGTTGAATATTTAGCAGAAAGAATGCAGTCAATATACAGAGTTGTAAGAACAAGAGCAACAAGTACAGTAGCAGGACCGAGTATATATATGGAAGTAATTGTAATGTATGGGTACAACATACAGGAAGTTTTGAAGGAATTTAAGGAAAAGGCTAGAAAAGAAATAGAAAACCTAACTGCAATGAATGTTGTTTCTATGGATGTTGTAGCTAAAAGTGTTCATATTCCGGATAAAAACTAAAAATAGAAAGAGGTAACAAATGAATATATTTAAACAAATAATAAGAGTAATAGTTAGGAATGCAATTCGTTTATATTTTATAGTAGTACATAGAGTAAAAGTAATAGGAACAGAAAACATTCCAAAAGACAAAAAAGAACCACTAATATATTGTGGAAATCATAGAACATATAATGATCCACCGTTAATGGTGGTAACAGCTAAAAGACATGTAAGATTCTTGGCAAAAGAAGAACTACGTAAAAATCCATTTTTTGCATTTTTAGGAGTAGTATTTGATGGAATATATGTAAAAAGAGATTCAAAAGATATATCAGCATTAAAAACAACATTAAAAGCATTGAAAAATGGAGAAAGTATAGCACTATTTCCAGAAGGAACTAGAAATGGCGTAGAAAAAGGAGAAAAAACAAAAGATGGTGCAGCATTTTTTGCTGTAAAAACAGGAGCAAGAGTTATTCCAGTAGGAATAACAGGAGGAGAAAAACCATTTGATAAAATGACAATAAGATACGGAGAACCAATGGACTTTAGTAATAGAAGTAAAGACGAATTAGATGAAATAACAGAAGAAATAATGGAAAAAATATTAGAATTAGCAAAATAAAAAAAGGGAGAGAAAAGAAAATGAATAATCAAAAAATAAGAAATATAGCAATAATTGCACACGTAGATCACGGAAAAACAACATTAGTAGATGCTTTGTTAAGACAAAGCCATGTATTTAGAGAAAATGAACAAGTAGCAGAAAGAGTAATGGACTCAAATGACCAAGAAAAAGAAAGAGGAATAACAATATTAGCTAAAAATACAGCAGTAATGTTTAATGGAATAAAAATCAACATAGTTGATACACCTGGACATGCTGATTTTGGTGGAGAAGTAGAAAGGGTATTAAAGACAGTTGATGGAGTACTTTTACTAGTAGATGCATTTGAAGGAGCAATGCCACAAACAAGAGAAGTATTAAAAAAATCATTAGCAATGAATTTAAAACCAATTGTAGTAATAAACAAAATAGATAGACCTGGAGCAGAACCACAAAAAGTATTAGATCAAGTAATGGAATTATTTATAGAACTAGATGCAAATGACGATCAATTAGAATTTCCGGTAGTATATGCATCAGCAAAAAATGGAACAGCAAAATTAGATTTAAATGATCCAGATGGAGATTTAACATGTCTATTTGAAACAATAATAAATACAATAAAAGCACCAGATTGTGATGAAGAAGGACCAGCTCAAATGTTAGTATCTAACATTGATTATGATGACTACGTTGGAAGAATAGCTATCGGAAGACTAGAAAGAGGAACAATAAAGGTTGGAATGCCTGTATCTATTTGTGAAAAAGAGGACAAGGTTTCACAAGGAAGGATTGCAAAAGTATATACACATATGGGATTAAAGAAAGTTGAAGTAGAAGAAGTATCAGCAGGAGACATAATAGAAATATCAGGAATACCAAATATTCATATTGGTGATACAATATGTGATTTCAATAATCCTGAAAAAATACCATTTGTAGACATTGATGAACCAACAGTATCTATGACATTCAGTGTAAATAATGGTCCATTTGCAGGAAGAGAAGGACAATTTATAACATCAAGACATCTAAGAGACAGATTATTTAAAGAATTAGACAGAAATGTAAGTTTAAGAGTTGAAGAAACAGCATCACCTGACTCATTTATAGTATCAGGAAGAGGAGAATTACATCTATCAGTATTAATTGAAACAATGAGAAGAGAAGGATATGAACTATTAGTATCAAGACCAAAAGTAATCATAAAAGAAATAGATGGTGTAAAATGTGAACCAATCGAAAGATTAGTTGTAAATATACCAGATGAATCAGTAGGTACAGTAATTGAAAAATTAGGAAGAAGAAAAGGCGAAATGGTAAACATGGAACCAGCAGAAGCAGGACACACAAAAATAGAATTTAGAATTCCTGCAAGAGGATTAATAGGATATAGAACAGAGTTCCTTACAGATACAAAAGGTGAAGGAATTATGAACAGTATATTTGATTCATATGAACCATTCAAAGGAGAAGTTATAGCACGTGTTAGAGGAACAATAGTTGCATTTGAAAATGGAACATCAATAACATATGGTTTATATAACGCACAAGATAAAGGTGAATTATTCATAGGACCTGGTGTAGATGTATATGAGGGAATGATTGTTGGATTAAACTCAAGAAGTGAAGATTTAGCAGTAAACGTATGTAAAGAAAAACATTTAACAAATACTAGAGCTTCAGGTTCAGATGATGCACTAAGATTAGTACCACCAATTCAAATGTCACTTGAAAAAGCTATAGAGTTTATTCAAGATGACGAATTAGTAGAAGTTACACCAAAATCAATTAGATTAAGAAAGAAAATTTTAGATAATAAAGAAAGAGAAAGAGCAGCAAGAAATGCAAATAAATAATTTTACCAGTGGGGACACCCATAAATGGTAAAAAAAATTACCAAAAGGGACACCCTTGTATTAGTGGGGTGTCTCTAATGGTAGAAAGGGTTATATATGAACAAAGAAGAATTAAAAAAAATAAAACAAAAAGCATTAGAAGAACATATTCCAATAATCATGGATGACACATTAGAAGTAGTAGATAAAATCTTAAAAGATATAAAACCTAAAAAAATATTAGAAATTGGTACAGCAGTGGGTTATTCTGCTATGTGTTTTTCAGAATATTTACAAGAAGGTGGAAAAATTGATACAATTGAAAGAGACGAAGAACGTATTGCAGAGGCTAAAATAAATATTGAAAAAGTTGGTGTTGCTGATAAGATAAATATATATGAAGGTGATGCTGTTGAGATTTTACCTACATTAAACGAAAAATATGATGTTGTTTTTATTGATGCAGCAAAAGGAAAATATCCTTTTTTCTTAAAGGAATCTTTAAGAATGATTAATCCTAATGGAATTATTTTAGCTGATAATATTCTATACAAAGGATATGTTATGAGTGATTATAATAAACATAAACAACGTACAGCTGTAAGAAATTTAAGAGAATACATAAAAGAAGTTACAGAAAATCCTGATATTGAAACTGAAATTTTAGAAGTTGGAGACGGGTTAGCAATAAGCAAAATTAAGAACAATGGTAAAGAACAAAGTAATACAATTGATAATATTGATTCTTGTTCAGTTAAATAAAAAGCATACAGGACCAAAATAAATTTATTTTGATTCTGCATGCTTTTTTACTATTTAGCAGTTGATGCATTACAAATACACAAATATGCTATAAATCATAATTCAGCATTTGTTGCATCTTTTTCGGAGACTAAATGAACTGAAGATGTACGAGAGGCAATTTGTTTGGATTTGCCAATTCCATCAGCATCATACCCAATATATGGGTTGAAATACAGCAATCCGCCTTTGTAATCTTTAATGCTGAACAGTTCTTTTCGAAGATTATACAGTTCTTGTTTATAATCTTCATGGGATAAGTCTTTTTGATTGTCAGCATTCAAACCGTATTCAAGCAGTTCTTCCATTTGACTTGTTCTGCCTTGAAGTTCGAACATTGAACCACCTGCTTTTGGTGATGAGGCTTCAACCGTAAAGGTGGCTTGCCATGATTCATAGCCGTTTTCCTTTGGATGTTCAATATAGTTTTTCTCATGGCTCATTGTAAAGTCATAGTCAAGAAGTCTTAATAACCTTTCCTTAGGAATCGGAGAACCACCATACAATTTATCACTAGTTTTAACCCAATGATAAAAATCTTTATATTCTTTTGAACTAGGATTAGTTAAAACTAACACAATAATTTTCATTATTTTCAAAAGAATTTTTTTGTCTGTTGTCTGTTCAAGGATTACTCTTATTCCAAATAAATCCCGAATGACAGGTGGTTGTGGCATAAAAATCGTAGATTCGTTTGTGTAGACAGCCTCAACTGATTTTAATAGCAGTTTGGTTTCTTCTCCTTCCCAATCCTTTCTTCTTGACATTACATGAACTGCAATGTGGAAATCCGGATAGTACACATGATGTGTTATCCAAATACCAATATGCATTATCAAATTTGTTAATGCATCTACAACGTCAGTCATAGTTTTTGTAAGTTCACGTTGCCTGATAGCTTTTGGAAAACTTGAGATATAGCACTCAAGAATTTCAGCATCCTTGCCATTGAACATTGATGTTCCATTTTTTGCTAGGATTTGATACCGATGTTTTTTTAAAGACAATACATCTGGTGGCAGATAATCTTTTGATGATGGCTTTAATTTGCCATCCCGTATTGTGCTTGCAATTGTCTCCTGATGCACATCATATAAATATGATTTCAATTCAGGAGATAATAAGTTTATAAGTTCCATTGTTGTTAAATTGTTTTTTTGCATAAGTATAATCTCCTTCTAAAATTTTATATTAACATTATACCATAAAAATTAGGAAAGGTATATAGATATCAGAATTTTTTTCGTGATGGGTGTCCCTACTGGTAAAATTTTTTACCAGTAATGAGTGTCCCCACTGGTAAAAACTTTTCTTCTAAAAAGTCTTGTAAAAATAATATATTTAGTGTAAAATAAAGGCAAAATGTAAATAATAAAAGAGCAAAAAGAAATGAGGTTATATAAAAATGAGATTTGTAACAGATGAAAAAAGCAGAGAGGAATATAAGGAATTTTTAGAAAGACATGAAAGATGCAATTTTCAACAATCACCAGAATGGGCAAAAGTAAAATCAAACTGGAAAAATGAAGTGGTATTGGCTGAAGATGGAAATGGAAAAATAGTTGGGGCAGTTAGTATTTTAATAAGAAAAATCCCAATTTTCGGAAATATTATGTATTCTTCAAGAGGCCCAACATGTGATATACATGATATAAATGTAATGAAACAATTATCAGATGGTATAAAAGAATTAGCACAAAAATATAAAGCAATTGTTTATAAATCAGAACCTGATATTTTGAGTAGTGATGAAGAATTTAGAAAAGTAGTAACAAATTTAGGCTACAAAATTAAAGATGATGCAAAGAATTTTAGAGAAGAAATACAACCAAGGTATGTTTTTAGATTAGATATAAAAGGAAAAACAGAAGATGAGATATTTGCTGGTTTCCATTCTAAAACAAGATATAATGTGCGTTTAGCTACAAGAAAAGGAGTAGTAGTAAAAGAAGGAACAAGAGAAGACTTAAAAGATTTTCATAGAATTATGGTTGAAACAGGCGCAAGAGATGGATTTATAATAAGACCATTATCATATTTTGAAAAAATGTATGACGAATTAGCCCCAAAACATATGAAACTTTTAATGGCATATTATGAGGACAAGCCAATTTCAGGTGTAATTCCAATTTTTTATGGAAATAAGACTTGGTATTTATATGGGGCAAGTAGTAATGAACATAGAAATCTAATGCCAAATTATTTGTTACAATGGGAAATGATAAAAATGGCAATTGCAAGAAAAGATGATGTATATGATTTTAGAGGAGTTTCAGGAGTTGTTGACGAAAGTCATCCACAATATGGATTATATAGATTTAAAAAAGGTTTTGGAGCAACTTTTACAGAATTCGTAGGAGAAGTATATATGCCATTTAAACCTTTAACATATTCACTATATAAATTTTCTGAAAAAACATTTAGAAATCTTAGAGGACTAAAAACAAAGTTCAAAAAATAACGGCTTGAACAAATAAAAAACAGAGAACAAGTAAGAGGAGTATTATGAAAGCACTAATAGTAGAAAAAGAGAATTTGAAAAATAATTTGAGAATTGTTAGAGAGATTATAGATAAAGATAAAAAAAAGCCTAAATTAATTGCTGTTATAAAAGGAAATGGCTATGGATTAGGCTTAATAGAATATGCTAATTTTTTAGTTGATAATGGAGTTGATTTTTTTGCAGTAGCAACAGTAGAAGAGGCAATAAAGTTAAGAGAAAACGGAATAAAACAAGATATTTTGATGATGTCATCAACTGCGGTAAAAGAAGATATTGAATTGTTAATAAAAAATAAAATAATACTAACAGTAGGGTCAAAAGAAGCAGGAGAAGCTATTGAAGAAATTGCTAAAAATATAAATCAAAAAGTAAGAGTCCATCTAAAAATAGATACAGGATTTGGAAGATACGGATTTATATATAGTCAAAAAGAAGAAATGGTTGAAACAATAAAAACATGGGAAAACATTCAAATTGAAGGTGTATTTTCACATTTTTCGATTGCATTCTTTGGTGATGGAAAAGAAACAAGAGAACAATATGATAGATTTATACAATGTATAAACACTTTAAAAGAAAATAATATTCAACCGGGAATGATGCATATATGTAATTCATCAGCATTTTTGCGATTCCCGGAAATGCATTTAGATGCAGTAAGAGTTGGGTCAGCATTACTTGGAAGATTATCAATTCCAAATACTTATGGATTCAAAAAAGTTGGCTATCTAAAATCTAATGTTGCAGAAATAAAAAATGTTCCAGCTGGTTATAATATAGGATATTCAAATTCATATACTACAAAAAAAGAAACAAAAATTGCAATAGTGCCATGTGGATATGCAGATGGTTTCAATGTAAAAGTAGATAGAGATATGTTCAGAACTATAGATAAATTGAGATATGTTGTAAGAGATATAAAAGATGCAATGAAAAACAAGAAACTATATGTGACTATAAATGGGGATAGATGTGAAGTATTGGGAAGACTGGGAATGTATCATGTAAGTGTTGACGTGTCAGATAGACAGGTAAAATTAAATGATGAAGTACATTTTGATGTAAGCCCAATGTTTGTAGATAGTAATATAGAAAGAGAGTATGTGTAATGAAAGAAAGAGAAGGAGTAGTTAATATAAATTTTTTCAAAAAGGTATGGTATTCAATAACAAAATTTGAGCAATATCCAGCAATGGCAACAGAAGGCTTACCACGTGCAATCAAGTATTTGCTAACATTAATGGTAGCAGTTACAATTTTTGTTATGATTGGTTCACTAATGCAAATGAAACAAACTATTGGCAGTTTATCACAATACATAGAACAAAATATACCAGATTTTACAGTAGTTGATGGAATAGTTGAAATGAATATAGAGCACCCTATAAAAATAGAAAACATCCAATATAGTGGGTTTGATAAAATAATAGTAAATCCATTAGCTGAAACTACTGAACAAAAGGAACAATATGAAAATGATGAAACAATAGTTGGTGTAACAATATTCTTTTTTAGAGATGAAATTGTATTAAAAAGTAAAATCGATGATGATCATATTTCGAAACAAAATTATACATATGGCGAATTTGTATCAAATTATACAGGTGAAAATATTTCAACATTTAACAAAACTCAATTAGTAGAATATTTAACAAGCCAAGGAATGACAAAATATTACATTAGATATGGATTATCAGCATTTGTGTACTTGTTTTTAATAAATCTAATATATGCATTATTAGATGCACTAGAAATAGCAGTACTTGGGTGGTTTACAACTACACTTGCACGAATAAAAATAAGATTTGTTGCAATTTATAATATGGCTGTATATGCACTAACTTTACCAGTAGTTTTAAATATTATATATATAGTGGTTAATTATTTTGTAGACTTTAAAATAACATATTTTCAGGTAGCATATATAACAATTGCGTATATATATTTAGCTGCAACAATCTTTATTTTAAAAGATGATATTATCAAAAAAATGCAAGAGGTTGAAAAAATAAAACAAGAGCAAAAAAAGGTAAGAGAAGAAATTAATGAACAAGAAGAAAATCAGCAAGAACCAGATAAAAAAGATAAAGATAACGAAAACAATGACGAAGATAAAAAAGAGGATGATAATAGAGAGAATCCAGAAGGATTAGAGGCATAATTAAAATGAAACAGCAATAGCATATCAGGAAAGGAAAGAGAAAAATGGACAAAGATAAATCAAAGAAATTATTGAAAATTTTACTAAATGCAATAATTATATTGTTGATTTTATTAGTAACATCAATTGCAATATATTTTATATATAAGAATGAAGGTGCAAATTCTGAGGAAAACACTTTAACATATACAGATTTAGTAAATGAAATAAAAGCAGGAACTGTTGAAAAGATAGAAATGACAACAGGAAGTGCAACATTAAAAGTAAAAATGAAAGATGTAGAAAAAGAGAAAAAAGTAATAATACCAAGTGTACAAGTATTTACAGAATTAGTACAACAAAAAGTATTAGAAGATAATAATATTGAACTAGAAACAAAAACACCAAGCCTATTATCGCAAATTCCATCATATCTATTTTCAATTTTACCTACTATAGTGATGGTAGCATTATTTATAATGATATTTAAAATGCAAGGACTTGGAGATAAAGGCGAAGTATATGATGATACAGAAAGAAAATCAAAAGTAACGTTTGATGATATTGCAGGATTAGATGAAGAAAAAGAAGAATTAAAAGAAATAGTAGAATTTTTAAAGAAACCAAAAAAATTTGCAGAGATGGGAGCAAAGATTCCAAAAGGTGTTTTATTATATGGAAAACCAGGAACAGGAAAAACATTAATAGCAAAAGCAATAGCGGGAGAAGCAGATGTGCCATTTATATCAATGAGTGGATCAGAATTTATAGAAATGTTTGCTGGACTTGGAGCTTCTAGAGTAAGAAAATTATTTGATAAGGCAAGAAAATTATCGCCATGTATAGTATTTATAGATGAAATTGATGCAATCGGTTCAAGAAGAACAAGCAATAGTGGAGCAGAATCAGAAAATAATCAAACATTAAATCAATTATTAGTTGAAATGGACGGATTCTCTACAGAAGAAACTATAATAGTTTTAGCTGCAACAAATAGACCAGAAATGTTAGATAAAGCACTTTTAAGACCTGGTAGATTTGACAGACAAGTAACCATTCCAGCACCAGATTTAACAGGAAGAGAAGAAATATTAAAAATACATGCAAAAGACAAAAAATTAGCAGATGATGTATCATTATATAGTATTGCAGAGGATACAGCTGGATTTACAGGAGCAGAACTTGCAAATATTTTAAATGAAGCAGCAATAATAGCAACTAAAAAAGAACATGAAGCAATAACAAATTCAGATTTAGATGAAGCAGTAAAGAAAGTAACTGTAGGTCTTGAAAAAACAAGCAGAAAAATATCAGATAAAGATAAAAAATTAACAGCATACCATGAGGCTGGACATGCAATAGTAAGTCAATTCTTGCCAACACAAACAGCAGTAAAAGAAGTATCAATCATTCCAAGAGGAATGGCTGGTGGGTATACAATGTATAAATCAGATGAAGATAAATATTATATATCTAAAACAGAAATGCAAGAAAAACTCATTGCACTTTTAGGAGGAAGAGCAGCAGAAAAATTAATATTAGATGATATCTCAACTGGTGCAAGCAATGACCTAGAAGTTGCAACACAAATAGCAACAGATATGATTACAGTATATGGAATGAGTGATGAAATAGGAACTATTTCATTTAAAGATAGTGAAGGACAAATTGATTATCAAATGTTTGGTGACAATATGCAAGATGAAATTGGTAAAGAAGTTAAGAGATTAATAGATACAGCATATAATGATGCTCAAACAATTTTAAAACAAAATGTAGAAAAGCTTCATGCCATAGCTGGAGAGTTAATAACTAAAGAGAAAATCAATGAACAAGAATTTAATAAATTCTTTATGAACTAGGGAAAAAATGTACCCGGTACAAAATTTACCAAAAGGGAAAAAATGTACCCGGTACAAAATTACCCTGAAAGAAAGGGGAACAAGAGAAAAAATGGATGAATTTGCTACATATATTTTAAATGAAGAAGATTTTATATCAAAAATAGAAATAATATATTTTTTAGCACCTAAATTAAAAATAAATTTTGATAAATCCGTTATATTTAAAACAGAAATAGCAAGATTGTTTTTAAAATATGCTAAACCGAAGGTTGATAATAATCTAGTTTTAACAGCTTGCTTATTATGCAATTGCAAAAAAGTTGATGATTCACAAAAAATTGGAAAATTAAAAACATATGCTAGAGAAGGAGCTGAATATTTATCTAAATTAGGATTTGATGAAAGATTTTGTAAAATTTGTGAAGGTGTAAATAGATATAGTGGTAATCCAAGAGAGGGTGAAAGCGATATATTAGAATTAGCTGACCAATTTGGAGGAATGTTAATAGATAGATCTGAAAGAATTGGATTTTCACCTGATGAAGCTCTTGTATTGCTTGAACATAGAAATTTAAAAGGTGAATATAATAGATATTTGGAAATATTTAGAGATTTTGCTGAAAGCATGGAAAAAGTTGAAATACAAGGAGCTGTAAATACAACTGTTTTTGCAAGATTGCAAAAATTAATGAGAGAATCAAAAGATATTCCGGAATTTGTTAAGATGATTGCTAATGACTATTCTATAAGTGTTGATAAAAAATTAGAAGAGTTAGAAAAAATCGCAAAGTCTGCAAGAGAACAAGCTAATAGAGCAATGTTTACTGAAGAAAGTAAAGAGAGAATCTTAAAACATGCAAAAATAGATGAATAATTAGAGGGGGATAATAATGTACGAAATATTTGCAGATTTACATGTACACATAGGTAGAAGTGAAGCAGGTAAGCCTATAAAAATAACCGCAGCGAGAAGCCTTAATTTTGCTAATATTGCAAAAGAATGCGCTGATAGAAAAGGAATAAATATTGTAGGAATTATAGATTGTGCATCTCCATATGTAATTGAAGATATAGAAAAATTTTTGGAGACAGGAGATGCCTATGAGCTTGAAGATGGTGGAATTATATATAAAGACAAAGTATGTATCTTACTTGGAAGTGAAGTAGAAACTTCTGAAAAAGGTAGAAATGGTAAATGTGGTGCTGCACATAATGTATGTTTTTTTCCTCATTTGAGTGATATAAAAGGATTTTCACAAGAAATGAGTACACATATTAAAAACATAACATTAAGCACACAAAGGTCAAATGTATCTGGATATGAACTAATAGATATAGTTGAAAAATATAATGGAATTTTAATTCCTGCACATGTTTTTACTCCATTTAAAAGTTATTATGGAAATTGCACAGATAGACTAAAAGACATATTTAAAGAGAAATATGATAAAATTTTTGCGGTAGAATTAGGATTAAGTTCAGATACGTTTTTAGCTGATATGATATCAGAATTAGAAGATAAAACATTTGTTACAAATTCAGATGCACATTCATTGCCTAAGATTGCAAGAGAATATAATAAAATGTTAGTTGGGGATATAAGCTTTAAAGAAGTCGTAAAAGCATTAAAAAATGAAGATGGAAGAAAAATAATAGCAAATTATGGCTTAGATCCGAAGCTTGGAAAATATCACAGAACGCATTGTGATAATTGTGACTGTACAATAGAAACAAGAGAACCTGTGGAAGTTTGCCCAAAATGTGGAAGTAATAAAGTAACTTTTGGAGTTTTTGATAGAATCGAGTTAATAAAAGATAAAGAAACTACAAAAAGTCCAAGTAATAGACCACCATATATATACCAAATACCGTTAAGTTTTATACCAGGTGTTGGAGGAAAAACAATAGAAAAACTATTAGACTCATTTGAAACCGAAATGAATATTTTACATAAATTATCAGAAGATGACATAGAATCAGTTGTAGGTGAAAAAGTTGCTAAAAACATAGTAAATGCAAGAGAAGGAAATATAAAGGTTGAATCAGGTGGCGGAGGCAATTATGGAAAGGTAACAACCTCATAATTAAAATTAAAAAAATGCTATGCTAGAGTTCTAAAACAATCTTTATTGAATAGAAATTATGTATAAAAAGTCTGTTTAATAAGGAGAAAAAATCTATGCAAAAGAAAAAAAGTGAAATTTTATTAGCAATTAAAGACAATATATTAAATAATACGAAATCTTATTTTATAGTAATTATTATATTTACAGTTGGTATATTTCTTGGTGTTATGTTTATAAATCAAACAGAAAATAAAACTGAAATAGAAAAATATATAAATACATATGTAGACGAAACAAAAGTAATTCAAAATGGTGATTATCTAGGTGAATTGCAAAAAGATATTAAAAATAATATAATACTAGTTTTATTATTATGGTTTGCTGGGACAACAATAATAGGCTTACCAATTGTACTTGGAATAATACTATTTAGAGGTTTCTGCTTAGGCTATACCATAGCATCATGCGTGTATGTTCTTGGAAAAATGAAAGGAATAATATTTATTATTATTACGGTTTTTTTACAAAATATAATATTTATACCAGCGTTAATGGTGCTAGGAGTAAGTAGTATCAAATTATATACATCAATAGTAAAAGATAGAAGAAGAGAAAATATTAAGCTTTCAATATTAAAACATAGTATAATATCATTTATAATTATGATAATATTAATATTATCCTCAATAATAAAAATTGAAATTTCATATAGACTTATAGTTAACTTAATTAAATATTTTTAAAAAATAAATAAAATCTATTTACTTTTCATAAAAAATTTGATATAACATAAGAGTATATAGTTTATGTAAAATAAACTATATAGGACAATAAAAAATAAACATAGGTGGGGGAAAAAATGGAAGAACAATTAAACTTATTTTTTGGATTTTTAGAGAACGAAAAGAAAGTGTCTACAAATACACTTCAATCATATAAAAGAGACTTGAAACAATTTGAAAAGTACATACAAGAAAACGAAGAAAATTATGCTGAATTAACAAATGAAGGAATTAAAACATACATAAAGCACATGCAAGAAATAGGAAAAAAACCATCAACTATTTCAAGAGGATTGGCTTCTATAAGATCATTTTATCAATATGAAGCAAAAAACAAAGCGGTAAAAAGTGATCCGACAGATGGAATTCAATCACCTAAAATAGAAAAAAGAGTACCAAGTATATTAACATCAAATGAAGTTGCACTATTATTAGATCAACCTAAAAATGTAAATTTAAAAGGAACAAGAGATAAAGCAATGCTTGAGTTTGCATATGCTACAGGAATGAGAGTAACAGAAATTATTTCTTTAAATGTAGAAGACATAAATTTAGAAACAGGATATGCAACATGTAGAAATGGTAAAAAAGAGAGAACTGTTCCAATTGGCAATATGTCATTAAAAGCACTAAAAGACTATATGGTTAATGCAAGAAATACAATGATAAAAGATGAAAATGAAAAAGCGTTATTCGTAAATGTAAATGGAGAACGTTTAACAAGACAAGGATTTTGGAAAATTATCAAATATTATAAAGAACAAGCACACATAGAAAAAGATATAACACCACATGTTTTAAGACATTCTTTTGCAACACATTTGTTACAAAATGGAGCAGATTTAAAATCAATTCAAACAATGCTTGGACATTCAGATATTTTGTCTACACAAGTATATATGCAATTCCAAGATGAATCTCTAAAAAATGTTTATAAAAAAGCTCATCCAAGAGCATAAATAAGAAAGCGGAAATTAATCTGCTTTTTTTCTTTTACTTTTATTGCAATTTGGAATATGCTATAGTAAAATAATGTCATAACATAAAAATAGGAGAAAAAAGTGAAAAAGAAAAAAGTATTATTTATATCAAGTACAGGCGGACATTTTAACGAATTACAACAATTAAGACCATTATTTGAAAAATATAATTATCATATAATAACAGAAAAAGATAATTCAACCAAAAGTGCAAAAGAAAAATATGGTGATAGAATTTCATATTTGCCATATGGAACAAGAAAAAAATTATTTAGATATATTTTTATATATTTTTATTTATGCTTAAAAACAATATATTTATATTTTAAAATAAGACCTAAATACATAGTTACAACTGGAACACATACAGCTGGACCAATGTGTTACCTTGGAAAATTATTTGGAAGTAAAATAATATATATAGAAACATTTGCTAATAGAAATAGAAAAACTGCGACAGGAAGGTTGATATATCCAATAGCAGATTTATTTATTGTACAGTGGGAAGAAATGCTTAAAATTTATCCTAAAGCTGTATATGGAGGTGCAATATATTAATGATATTAGTTATGCTAGGAACACAAAATAACAGTTTCCATCGATTATTAGAAGAGATTGATAAATTAATTAATGATGGTCTCATAAAAGAAGATGTAGTTGTACAAGCGGGATACACAAAATATGAATCAACAAATATGAAGATATTTGATTTTATTTCAAGCGATGAATTAGATAAATTAGAGCAACAGGCCGATTGTATAATAACACATGGCGGAGTTGGCTCAATAATAAGTTCAATTGAAAAAGATAAAAAAGTAATCGCAGTACCTAGATTGAAGCAATATGGAGAACATGTTAATGATCATCAACTTGATATTGTACAGTCTTTTGATAAATTGGGATATATTATAGGCATTACTGATATTTCACAATTGGGTGATGCATTACAACAGATTGAAACATTTGAACCTAAAAAATATATTCAAAATACAGGAAAGATTATAAGTATTGTACAGGATTTTATAGATAATAATTAATGTATACTCTAAGCAATAAATATAAACTTTTCATTTCTTTCCTCGGCCGGAATTGCATTCAAAGTTTATATTTATTGTTTAGAGTAAAGTTAATAATAATGTAAAAATTACAGAAAATTCACAAAAATCAAAAAATGAAGAAATAAGAAGAAAAATGATAGAAAAGCAGAAAAATACCAAATTTTCTGCTTAATTTTTTGTCAATAAGTATTGCAAAAAAAAGTTATTATTGATATGATTAACAAGAATGAAATAATATGCAAATTTATGTATAAATTATAAAAAAGAAAAGGAAAAAAATAAAATGATAGAATTTAAAAACGTAAGCAAAAAATATGGAACAGGTACAGAAGCTGTGAAAAATGCAAGTTTTAAAATTGAAAAAGGGGAATTTGCATTTTTAGTAGGAACATCAGGAAGTGGAAAATCAACACTTATAAAATTAATATTAAAAGAAGAAGAACCAACAGCAGGAAATATAATAATAAACGGAAAGGATACAACATTTTTAAAGAAAAGTAAAGTACCATATTTGCGTAGAAGTATGGGTGTTGTATTTCAAGACTTCAGGCTATTACCAGACAAAACTGTATATGAAAATGTAGCATTTGCAATGTACATAGTAAAAGCTACGCCAAGACATATCCGTAGACAAGTACCAATGGTATTATCATTAGTAGGATTAAGTGGGAAAGCAAAAATGTATCCAAATGAACTGTCAGGAGGAGAACAACAAAGAGTTGCCTTAGCAAGAGCATTAGTAAATAATCCATCAATGTTAATTGCTGATGAGCCAACAGGTAACTTAGATCCAGATACAGCATGGGATATAATGAACTTACTAAACGAAATTAATATGAGAGGAACAACTGTAGTAGTGGCAACACACGCCAAAGACATAGTAGATCAAATGAAAAAAAGAGTTATACATATAAATAAAGGCGTAATAGTAAAAGATGATCAAAAAGGTGGGTATGATTGTGAGATTTAATGTATTGAATTATTTAATAGGAGAAGGAATTAGAAATTTATTTAAGAATAAAAAATCAACAATGTCATCATTAATTATAATGTGTGCCACAATGTTGATATTTGGATTATTTTTTGTAATAGGAGAAAATTTAAATGCATTTGTAGAAAATGTAGCAGATGCACAAGAAATTAGGGTAATAATAGATAATGATGCAACAGAAAGTGAAATTGAAGAAGTAGGAAATGAAATACTTTCAATAGATGGAGTAAAAAGTGCAGAATTTGTATCAAAAGATGAAGCTTTAGATTATATGAAAGATATGCTAGGTGATGAGTTACTAGAAGGATATTCAGAAAGAAATATTCTATCAGTTGCTTATAATGTAACATTAACAGACTTAAGGTTAAATAATGATGTACAAGATAGTATAAGTCAACTTCCTCATGTAAAGAAAATAGTATCAAGCAATCAAGTGATATCACAAATAATTAGTTTGGCTAAAGGTGTTAGAATTATAACAGGAGGAATATTAATATTATTAATAATAATATCTGTATCTATAATCACAAACACAATCAAATTAGCTGTACATTCAAGAAGAAAAGAAATATCAATAATGAAATATGTTGGAGCTACAAACAGTTTTATTAGATGGCCATTTTTAGTAGAAGGAATAATAATAGGTATTGTTTCTGGATTATTATCAGTTGCGTTAATAGGAGGAGCTTATACTGGAATTGCACATAAATTAGCAGAAACATCATTTTTACAAATGGCGAATTGGACCTTGTTGAATTTCTCTGATATGTTTAATTTAATATTAATGGTATATCTAGGTTTAGGAATTGGAATAGGTGTACTTGGAAGTAGTATATCAATGAGAAAATATTTAGAAGTTTAATTAAATAGAAAGGGTGGAAATGTAGAGAATGCGTAGGCTTTTAACAATAATTTTAATATTAATAATAACTTGTAGCCTATGTATTTGCGTACACGCACAAGACCTTACACAATTACAAGAGCAATCAAGCCAATTAACACAGTCTATAGACGAGTCTAACAATAGATTACAAGCGGTTCAGGAACAATTATCAACTAATATGCAAGAATTGCAAGATTTAGATAATCAAATTGCACAATCTCAAGAAGAGTTAAGCACTATAAATGATGACATAAATGATTTGATTAATCAAATAAATGAAAATGAAGATAAGCTTTCTAAAACACAAGCTGATTTGGACAGCATTCAAGGATTGTTAGATGCAAGAATTATAAAAATGTATGAAACGCCTAAATTTGAATTTTTGCAAGTAATATTAGCATCTAAAAATGTTACAGAAATTTTATCAACATATTATGCAATGAAAGAATTAGCAGAATATGATAATCAATTATTAGACAAAGTAAAAAAACAAAAAGAAGAAATAGAAACAACTAAAAAAATACTTGCAGAAAAAAAGAAACAAGTAATCGAAAATAAGCAAAAACAACAGAAAAAAACTCAAGTGTTAGCAAATACAAAAATAATGAGACAATATTATATAAGTAAGTTATCCACTGAAGAACAAGCGTTGCAAGCAAAAATAGATGTGTATAACTCGCAAGTGTCTGCAATAGAATCTGAAATAAAATTAATTGTTTTAAATAGTATTAGCCCTGACTATATTGGAGGAGCAATGATTTGGCCAATACCAGGATATACAACAATAACATCAGAATATGGAATGAGAGTTCATCCTATAACAGGTGCGTATAAATTGCATACAGGAACAGATATTGGTGCACCTATGGGAGCAGACTTTGTCGCTGCTGCTAATGGTGTTGTGGTTAAAGCTGAAATGACACCTGCATATGGAAATATGGTAATAATTGACCATGGTGGAGGAGTTCAGACTTTATATGCACATGGAAGTGAAATTGTTGTGCAAATGGGCCAAGAAGTTAAAGCAGGTACACCAGTTTTAAAAGTTGGCTCAACAGGTTATTCAACTGGTCCACATGCTCATTTCGAAATAAGAATAAATGGACAAACAGTAAATCCTATGGAATATTTACTAAAACAAGATGAATTACAAAATATTACTAAAAATAGCGAAGAAAAGCAAGAAGAAACAAATGTTGAAGAATAAAATACAATGTAGGAGGAAAAATTATAATGAAAAAGATTTTACTAAAAATAGTAGGAATTACAATATCGACAATTTTGGTTTTGCAAAGCTCACAAGTATTTGCTGTAACACAAAGAGAAATACAACAAAAAAAGGAGCAGGCACAAGAACAAGCTAAACAACAAACAGCTGAAAATGATAGTAAAATAGATGAAGCTGAAAAGAAAAAAGAAGAAATTGCAAATGAAAAATCAGAAACAATGAAAACTGTTGAAAATTTGATAACTAAAATATCAGATGCTGAAACAGAAGTTGATGATTTGAATGACAAAGTTCAGAACTTGCAAACTGAAATATCAAATAAAGAAAAAGACATACAACAAATGGAAGCAGAATATACTAAACAAGAAGAACTTCTTGACACAAGAATTGTTGCTATGTATGAAAGAAGCCAAACATCATTCCTAGACGTATTTTTAAATGCTTCTAGTATGACAGATGCATTAGCCAAATATTATGCTGCATCTGAATTGTTTGAATCTGATAAGGAATTGATTCAAGCAACAAAAGACCAAAAAGCGAAAATTGAAAGTGAAAAAAAAGAACTAGAAAATAATAAAGCCGAATTGGATACTTCGCTTGCAGAACAGAAAACAAAAGTAAATGAATTACAAAGCTTGAAATCTGAAAAACAAAGTTATGCTAATAAATTAACTCAAGATGAAAAAGAAGTGCAAAAAGAAATTGAAGAATTACAAGCTGATAATAAACAGATTGAAAAAGAAGTTAAAGAAGCTGAACAAAAATATCAAAAACAATTAGAAGAGCTTATAAAACAACAGCAACAACAAAACCAGAAAAACAATAATTCAAGTTCAAAAAATAATTCAGGTTCAAACTCTTCAAATACATCACCATCAACAGGATCAGGATATTTCATGAGACCTATATCAGGAGGTTCAATATCAGCTAATGGATATTATTCTAGTGGAAAATTTCATGGCGCAATAGATTATGCTGTGTCAGTTGGAACAACTGTTGTAGCAGCTGCTGACGGAGTTGTAATGACTACAGCAGATTTGTCATCAAGTTATGGAACACATGTTGTAATAAGACATGCAAATGGAATGCAAACTTATTACGGTCATGGGACTAGAGGTTCTATATGTGTAAAACCAGGTCAAATCGTAAAAAAAGGTGAAAAGATAATGTTAAGTGGAAGCACTGGAAATTCATCAGGACCACATTTGCATTTTGAAGTAAGAGTTTCACCATATAGCTATAAATATAGCTCAACGGGATATGGTCAAGACTGTAGAGTAGATCCTAACAAATACATGTAAATAACAATAGAAAGGCAATTAATAAAATGGAAGAAGATAATTATTTAAAAAGACAAAGAATTTATAAAAATATTATGTTAGTTGTATTAACAGCATTTTTAACATTTATATTAACAACAATATATATGACTAAGAACAATAACAACAATAATACTCAATCAATTTCTTCATTATTAGGTTTAGAATCATCAAATGATAATCAATTGACAAAATCTATTAAATATGTAAAAACAATATTAGATAAATACTATTTGAATGATATAGATGAAGATAAAGCTGCTGAAGGAGCTTTAAAGGGATATGTTGCATCATTGGGAGATCCATATACTGAATATATTCCAAAAGACGAAATGGAAGATTATAAGTCCGACTTAATGGGAAATTATGTTGGTATTGGAATATATATGGCACAAAATACTAAAGACAATACAATCGTTGTTTTAACACCAATAAAATATAGTCCTGCAGAAGAAGCAGGAATACTTCCAGGTGATATTATAAAAAAGATTAATGGAGTCGAATATACTGGAGAAGATATGACAGCTGCAGCAAATAACATAAAAGGTGAAGAAGGGTCGACTGTTACATTAGAAATACAAAGAGGTCAGGAAATTAAAACTTTTGAAATAAAAAGAAAGAAAATAACAACAAATCCAGTAATTTCAGAAAAATTAGATAGCAATATTGGATATATAGAAGTAACAAGCTTTGACGAAGATACTGCTCAAAATTTCAAAGCAAAATATGAAGAATTAAAATCTCAAGGAATTACATCATTAATTATAGATTTAAGAAATAATGGTGGAGGGTTAGTAGACCAAGCATTACAAATAGCTGATTATATAGTTCCAAAAGGAAAAGATTTATTGGTAACTGTAGATAAAGACAAAAATGAAAAAATTGAAAAGTCTAAAGAAGATGTACTTATAGATATGCCAATTGTTGTATTAGTTAATGAAAATTCAGCAAGTTCATCAGAGATTTTAGCAGGAGCACTAAAGGATTTAAATGAAGCTACAATAGTTGGAACAACAACATATGGAAAAGGAGTTATTCAACAATTATTAACATTAAAAAGTGGTGCAGGACTAAAAGTTACTGTTGAGGAATACTATACTCCAAACAGAACAAAAATTAATGGAGTTGGTATTGAACCAAACGAAAAAGTTGAATTACCAGAAACTGTTTCAAATCATCTTTTAGTACAAAGAGATCAAGATACACAATTACAAAAAGCAATTGAAATATTAAAGAAATAAGACTTATATAAGGAGTTTTAGAAATGAAATTAAATTTAGCAAATAAACTAACAATATTTAGAATAATATTAGTGCCAATTATGGCAATTATACCATATTTAAAGTTACAAGGTGATTTTTTTGGAATGCCACTTATGTATTTTCTTATGGAGTTAATATTTATTGTAGCATCAATAACAGATAAATTAGATGGATATATAGCACGTTCAAGAAATCAAGTAACTACATTTGGAAAGTTTTTAGATCCACTTGCAGACAAAATATTAGTATTAACAGCAATGGTATTATTAGTAGAATTAGGGAAAATTCCTGCATGGATACCTGTTATTGTATTAGCTAGAGAATTTTTAGTATCAGGATACAGACTAATAGCTGTAGAAAAAGGGGGAAAGGTTATAGCTGCCTCAATTTGGGGTAAATTAAAAACAGTTACACAAATGATAGCAATTATATTAGTTATGTTTGATAAAAATGCTTTTTGGGATTGCTTTAGAGGAGGATTAACAGGTGTTGATTTTGGAATAAATTTAGTAGCAACTTTATTATTATTAATATCAACATTTGCAACAATCTTCTCAGGAATAGATTACATGAAAAATGGAAAAGATTTACTAAAAGATTAAAAAAACTTGACAAAATAAAAAAAGTGGAGTATTATACTACTTGTTAATGTAAAGGCGACCTATAAAAGTCGCTCTTTATGCGTATATATCGTTTTGACTTAAGAAAGGAAAGTGATTATTATGGAAGAAAAAGAAGTAATATTAACAAAAGAAGGATATGACAAATTAGAGAAAGAATTAGAATTTTTAAGAACAGAAAAAAGATCAGAAATAGCTGAAAGAATAAAAGTAGCTTTAGGATTTGGTGATTTATCAGAGAATTCAGAATATGATGAGGCTAAAAATGCACAAGCTGAAAATGAAGGAAAAATAGCAGAATTAGAAAATAAAATTAGATATGCAAAAATTATAGATGAAAAAGAGATAGACACAAAAACAGTTCAAATAGGAAATACTGTTACAGTATATGATGTCGAATTTGATGAAGAAGTAGAATATACTATAGTGGGTTCAACAGAAGTAAATTTAGCTGAAAATAAAATATCAAATGAATCACCAATAGGAAAAGCACTTTTAGGAGCAAAAAAAGGTGCAAAAGTACAAGTTAATGCTCCAGCAGGTATAATAGAATATGAAATAAGAAAAATAACGAAATAAAAGAATGTCAAAAATTTGTTTGACATTCTTTTTCTTTTATGATATTATAATGTCAGATTAAAAAGGAGAAGTGATTTAAATGGGAAACAGAGCAGAAACAACAAGAAAAGAAAAAGCAATATTAAAATTTATTGAAGAGCAAGTTAAGGCAAATGGATATCCGCCATCTGTAAGAGAAATAGGAAAAGCAATAGGACTAAGTTCAACAGCAACTGTACATGGATATTTAGCAAAACTAGAAAAACAAGGATTCATCAAAAAAGAAGACAAAAAAGGAAGAACATTAAAAGTAATAAAAGGAACAGATGGAAAGCCATTACAAGAATCAAACAAAAATTTTTACACACAAAAAGAAATGGTTGAAGTACCTGTTATAGGAAAAATAACTGCTGGACAACCAATATTAGCAGTAGAAAATGTAACAGATACATTTCCTATTCCAATCGACTTTGTAGGAAATTGCGATAGCTTTATGCTAACAGTAAGGGGGGAAAGTATGATAGAAGCTGGAATATTAGATGGAGACTATATACTTGTAAAAAAACAAAGCAATGCAAATAATGGAGAGATAGTAGTTGCTTTAATAGAAGATGAAGCAACAGTAAAAACATTTTACAAAGAAAAAGACCATATACGTCTACAACCAGAAAATCATACAATGGATCCAATAATAGTGCCAAATTGTCAAATATTAGGAAAAGTTGCTGGAGTATTTAGAAAAATGTAGAGATATAACATTGTCCTGTAACTATTAAAAAAATAGCAAGAAAAATCTTGCTATTTTTTATCTAATATAATATAATTAAACAAAAAAGGAGAAAAAATGGATGAACAAAAGTAGAAATATAATAATAAAAGTAATAATAGTAATGTTAGCATTATTAATAATCGGGTTTATAGCAATAAAAGCAGAAACCTTAATAAAAGAAAAAACAGATGGTAAAATAAATTTAATTATAAATAACAATAATGTAACATCAAGACTGAAAAATGAAGTAAAAATAGATGATGGAATTATATATGTCTCAATGGATGACATAAAAAACTTTTTTGATAAATATATTTACATAGAAGAAGAAACAAATGAAATAATTACAACATATGATGACAAAATTGCAAGTATAGGTTTTGACGCAAATAAGCTAACATTAAATGGTTCAACAAAGAAAATATCAGCACATGCTTTAAAAGACAATGATGCTGTATATATGCCAATTAGCGAGATGCAAGATGTATACAATATAGAATTAAAAAATATAGAAGATACTAAAGTAATAACAATAGATTCATTAGACAGAGAACAAATTAGTGCAGATACAAAATCAAAGATGTCTATTAAAAGCAAAGGAAGATTTTTCTCAAAAACAGTAGATAAAGTTCAAAAAGGTGAAACAGTTATCCTAGTTGACAATGGACAAGATTCAGGATGGACAAAAATAAGAACGCAAAAAGGAAAAGTAGGATATGTAAAAGCAAATAAATTAACAGATATCACTACAATAAGAGAGGCAAAAGAAAGAACTAAACAAATAACTGGAAAAGTAGATATGTTTTGGGATTATTATTCACAATATGTTAAAGCACCAGATAGAACAGGTCAAACAATAGAGGGAGTAAATGTAGTATCACCATCATTCTTCTATTTAGATAAAAATGATGGAAATTTAAAAGATAATGTTGGGGATGCAGGAATAGCATATGTAAATTGGGCACACTCAAATGGATATAAAGTATGGCCAATGATTGCGAATGCTGAAGCAGGAATAAAAATAACATCTACTATATTAAATAGTTATACAAAGAGACAAGAACTAATAGAGAGTATTGTTCAAAAATGCGCACAATATGATATAGACGGAATAAATGTTGATTTTGAAAACATTTATGAAGCAGATAAAGATAAATATTCAAGATTTATTATCGAATTAATGCCAAGAATGTTGGAAATGGGAATGGTTACATCAGTTGATGTGACAGCACCAGATGGTGACCCTAATTGGTCTTTATGTTTTGACAGAAATGTTCTAGGAGATGTAGCAGACTATTTGGTATTTATGGCTTATGATCAATATGGAACATCAAGTACAAAACCAGGAACTACTGCAGGACTAAATTGGGTAGAAACAAGTTTAAAGAAAATTATAGATTATGATCAAGTAGATACACAAAAAATTATTTTAGGAATGCCATTTTATACAAGACAATGGACTGTTACAGCAGATGGACAAATCAAAGATAGAACTGTCGTTAGTATGATGAACATCAAAATTCCTAACAATGTTGAAAAACAATGGGATGATACATTAAAACAATATTATATAGAATATGCATCTGGAAAAAATACAGTTAAAATGTGGATTGAGGATGGAACATCAATTAAAGAAAAAGTTTCTTTAGTTTCTAAATATAATTTGGGGGGTACTTCATGTTGGAGAAAAGATATGGAGACTTCAAACGTTTGGACTATAATTAAAGACGAACTTTCAAAATAAATAAAAACTGAGTATGTCTGTAGAAATATGGCAAACTCAGTTTTTATTTTCTAATTGCATAAATATTAACTAAGGTGAATACACATCAATTGAGGTGTAAAAAATGAAAACATTTTATATTGAAAAAATGGATAAGCATGGATTTACTTTGTTAAAATTTAAAATAAAAAATGATAATTTTAAAATATATACAAATTTGGAAAAGGAAAAAAATATAAGAAAAGTTGTGAAGAAATTAATAAAATGTGATGTCCAAAATGTTGTATTAAGCAGAAAGTTATGTGAAAATAAGGAATTTATTAATTCATTAAATTCAAATAATATAAAAATATTTAATGGAAGATGGTTAGAAAAATATATATCTTTTGAATTACTTGATTACATAATAAGACAAAATAGTATAAAAAAAGAAGAAATCGAAATTGCAATAACAACAAATGAAATAACAGATATCAGTATAGAAATAATAAAAGAACTAGCAAAACAATATAAAAGATTAACTGTTGTAACAAATCATATAGAAAAATTAAAAAAGATAGAAAAAGAAATATATGAGAAAAATGGAATTTTGATAGTCGTTTCAAATAATCAAAAAAAAAGTTTAGCAAGGGCAAAAATAATACTAAATATAGATTTCAATAAAGATGTGTTAAATAAATATAAATTAAATGAAAATGCTATAATCATAAATTTAGAAGGCAATATGAAAATATTTTCAAAACGTTTTAATGGGATAAATATAAATGATTATGAAATTGAAGTTGGAAGAGAAGAAACTATATGGAGAGAAAATATGCAAAAATTTAAGACAAAAGATTTACTTGAGGCGAATTTATATATGAAAGATACATTTCAACATATACGTAACAAAATTGCTAAAAATAAGGTTTCTATAAAAGAAGTATTCGGAATAAATGGGAAAATTTTTTATTATGATTAAAAATTTAAAGAATTTCTTAAAATACTTTAATTTTTTTTAGAAATGTATTATAATGTTATCATAAATTTAACCAATGAATATCTTGGGAAAGGAAAGAGATAAAAAATGGGAAAGAAAAAGAAGAAATCAACAAATAAAGGTGCACATAAAGCAGAAAAAATCACAAAAAATAAAAAGGAAAACAAAGATGTAAAACCAAAAAGAAAAGATACAAAAATGAAATTCAAATATAAACATCCCAAATTAGCAATGGCACTAAAAATCATATTAATAATACTAGTAATATTAATTGTAGTTGGAACTGGAGTTGGAATAGGATTATTCTTTGGAATTGAAAAAGATGATTTCTCTATAGATATGTCTGATTTAATAATGAAAGAAAATTCAACAATTGTAGATACTGACGGAAATATACTAGCAGAATTGAATGGAGACGAAAGTAGAAAAATTATAACACTTGAAGAAATGTCTCCATATTTACCAAAGGCATATATCGCAATAGAAGATGAAAGATTTGAACAACATCATGGTGTAGACATAAAGAGAACAGGAGCTGCGGTGCTTTCATTTGTAACACACGGCGGAAAATCAACAGCAGGTGGAGGAAGCACTATAACCCAACAAGTTGTAAAAAACGTAACACAAGAGAAAGCTTCTAAGGGAGCTGCTGGAGTAATAAGGAAATTGAAGGAATGGACAAAAGCTTATCAAATAGAAAAGGCGATGTCAAAAGATCAGATAATAGAATTATATTTAAATTTGATATATATAGGAAATGGTGGAAGTGAAAAACACGGTGTAGAAATTGGCGCAGAATACTATTTCAATAAAACAGCAAAAGATTTAAGTATAGCACAATGTGCATTTTTAGCAGGAATAAATCATTCACCAAATGCGTATAATCCATATTCAGGAAATGATGTTACAGAAAAAATATCAAAAAGAACCAAGACAGTATTATCACAAATGAAAAAATTCAATTATGTAACACAAGAAGAATATGACACAGCAGTTGCAGAAGTAGATGCTGGATTTAAATTTGAAAATGGTGTTAAAGGCAATATATATTCATCACATACAGATGCACTAATTACTCAATTAACTCAACAAATAATGGATGAAAAACAAATTTCGAAAGATGCAGCAGAAACATATTTACAAACAAGTGGTTTGACAATTTATTCAACACAAGTATCATCAGTGCAAAATATTATGGAGGAAGAATCAAAAAAAGATAAATACAAACTACAATTAAAAGATAAAAATGGAAAAGGTGTAACAGATGAAAATGGTTCACCAATTTTAGCACAAGGAGCAGCAGTAGTTATAGAACCATCAACAGGAAAAGTGGTAGGAGCAGTTGGACAATTAAGAGAAAAAACAACATCAAGAGGATTAAATAGAATAAATTCAAAAAGACAAACAGGTTCATCTATAAAGCCTTTAGCAGATGTTTTACCAGGAATAGAGGAAGGAATAATAACACCAGCAACAATATATGCGGATTTAAAAACAACATTTGGAAAAGATTATGAGCCTGAAAATTATAATAAATTTACAGGATTAAGAACGGTTAGAACAGCATTAACAACATCACAAAATATACCATTTATTAAAGTTATGGCAGAGCTAACACCTCAAAAATCAATTGAATACATGGAAAAAATGGGAATATCTTCACTAGTACATGCAAGTGAAAATAAAGAGCATAATGATGAAAACCTTGCATTGGCAATAGGCGGAATGACATATGGTGTAAGTCCATTAGAAATGGCAGCTGCATATGCGTCAGTTGCAAATGATGGAACATATATACAACCAACATTTTACACTAAGGTAGAAGATTCTGATGGAAAAGTTGTATTAGAACCAAATCAAAAAAAGGAAACTGTGTGTTCAGCAGAAACAGCTTATATTGTAAAAAATTTAATGCAATCAGTTATAACTGGCGCAGATGGATATGCTGGAACTGCTAAATATTGTGCAATAAATGGAATTGATGTTGCTGCTAAAACTGGAACAACAAACTCTTCTAAAGATAGATGGTTATGTGGATTTACAAATTATTATGCATGTGCTGCATGGTATGGGTTTGATGATCCACAAAGAATTAGTTTTCCGGGAACTAATCCAGCAGGCCAACTATTTTCTGGAATAATGTCACAAATTCATAAAGGATTAGAAAATTCATCATTTAATGAACCAGAAAATATAGTGCATGCAACAGTTTGTAGAACAAGCGGATTACTTGCAACAGATAAATGCTCAAATACATACTCAGAAATATTTGTAAAAGACCATTTACCAGAAACATGTGATGCACACAAGAGTCAATACACAATATGTACAGAATCTGGAAAATTAGCAAATGAATTTTGTCCATCAAAACAGAGAAAATCTGCTAATTATGCTGTTGAAAAAGAAAGATTAGGATTATGGACAACACCAGGAATAAATTCAACTATGGGTTATGCTCCAACTGAATATTGTACAATACATAAAAAGCCAACAGAGGTTGTAAAACCAACAGAACCTGATACTACAACAAATATGCCAGTTGAAGAACCAAGCAATGAAGAGACTACACAACCAACAACACCAGATACAAAACCAACAGAAACAGAAACACCAAGTACGCCAGATACACCGGATTCAGGCGATACGGGAGATAATAGTAATAATAATACAGAAGATACAACAGAAAACAATGATAATAGTGAATAATTGAAAAGTGGCTGTGCCACTTTTCTTAAATATAAAGGGAGGAAATAATGGACATATATTTTTATAATACTTTAACAAAAAAGAAAGAACTTTTTAAAACAATAGAACCTGGAATGGTAAAAATATATTCGTGTGGACCAACGGTATACAAAGATGCAACAATAGGAAATATGAGGACAAATTTGTTTCAAGATACATTAAGACGTGTATTAAAATATAATGGATATGAGTTAAAACATGTAATGAATATAACAGATGTTGGGCACCTTGTATCAGACGGAGATGAAGGTGAAGATAAGATGTTAAAATCTGCTAGAGAAGAGCATAAAACTCCTATGGAAATTGCAGAACATTATACTAAATTATTTTTTAAAGATTTAGAAAGACTAAATATAGAAAAACCTGAAGTAGTATGTAAAGCAACTGAACATATAAAAGAAATGTTAGAATTAGTAGAAAAAATAATGGAAAGAGGATATGCATATGAAACTTCTACTGCTATATATTTTGATGTATCTAAACTAGATGAATATGGAATATTATCTGGAATAAATCTTAGAGAACAAAAAGCAGGAGCAAGAGTAGAAGTTGACCCAGAAAAAAGAAATCCATATGATTTTGCTTTATGGATAAAAGCTCCAGAAAATCATTTAATGAAATGGGATAGCCCATGGGGACCAAGTTATCCTGGCTGGCATATTGAATGTTCAGCAATGAGTACAAAGTATTTAGGAGAAGTATTTGATATACATACAGGAGGAATTGATTTAATACCAACACACCATGAAAATGAAATTGCTCAAAGCAAAGGGGCATGTGGTAAAATACCAGCTCATTATTGGATGCACGGAGAATATCTATTAATAAATGGTGGAAAAATGTCAAAAAGCTTAGGTAATGTTTATTTAATGGATGATATTATAAATAGAGGATATGATCCATTAGTATACAGATTATTTAATTTTTCATGTCATTATAAAGGAAAACTAAACTTTACTTGGGATGGAATAGAGGCAGCTTCAGTATCTTTAAATCGCTTAAGAGAAGGATATCAAAAACATTTAAATGGAACTGATAATGTATCAGATGATATAATAAATGATATGGAAAATAGATTCCACCAAGCTATAAATGATGATTTAAATATGCCACTTGCAATGAGTGTTGTATGGGAAGCTGTAAAATATCCAGAGAAATCACCTGAAATAGCACAATTATTAGAAAAGTTTGATACTGTTTTAGGTATAAAAATAACTGAAAAGAAAGAGGAACAACAAGTACCACAAGAAATTTTGGATTTAGTAGAGCAAAGAAAGAGTGCGAGAAATGAAAAAAATTGGGCCGAATCTGATAGATTAAGAGATTTAATTATTGAAAAGGGTTATAATATAAAAGATACAAAAGATGGAGTAGAAATAGAAAGAAGAGGAAATCTATAAAAGATTCCTCTTCTTTGTTGTGAATTATGCAAGTATTTCTTGAATTTTTTCAACTGTTATGTTTTTAGTTTCTTCAATAGATAAACTCGAAGTATCCAAATACCACATTGGACAAGTAATGCCCTGATAGAACTCTTCTAATTCAGCTTTGTAAAAGCTCAAGAAGTCTTCATTAGTCAAGACAATTTTACCACCCATGGCTAATCTTCTTTTCATAGATTCTTTGATGGAAACATCAATTACGAAAAGATAGTCAGGCAATAAGTTGAATTGATCATTCATTTCATGAAGAATTCTAAGAAGAGATTCAGATTGTTCTTTTGAACAAGCATCTTGTTTGTACAAAAATTTTGCCCAGAACAAAGCATCACAATAACCTCTGTCTAATAAGATGAGTTCCTCTGTTGAATATGGAATCTCTAAAAGAGACTGCAATTGTCCAAAAGTAATCCATGTGTTCCTGATCCAAGTCTTTTTTGGAATTTCCGTAGGTACAAGTTCAGCATCTTCTTGCATAATTTTTACTTTCAATCCATTATTCCGCAAGTCTTTTGCAAGATTATGAATTAAAGTTGTTTTACCGGAATTAGGCAAACCAGTAAATTCAATTGTTAAAGGCCGTCTATTCATACTGTGCCCTCCTTTAAAGTTTTTATTTATAAAGTAAAACCATTATAACATATAGTTAATAAATGTCAATAATTAGAGAACAACAACTTGTAAAATTGAAAAAAATGTAATATAATATTTGGGGTAAAGGAGAGAGAATTATGGATAAAATTGAATATGCGATTTTTTATGCAACAAAGGCTCACAAAGGTCAAAAAAGAAAACAAAAAGATGTGGATATGATATTCCATCCATTTACAGTTGGAATGATATTGCAAAGAAATGGATGCGATGAAGATATAGTTACAGCAGGAATATTACATGATGTAGTAGAAGATACTCAACATACATTTGAAGATATAGAAAAAGAATTTGGAAAAAAGGTTAGAGACTATGTATATGATGCTTCCGAACCAGACAAAAGTTTACCTTGGAAGGAAAGAAAACAACATACAATAAATCATATAAAAACAGCTCCACTTGGTTCAAAATTGATTGTAGCATCTGATAAAATAAATAATTTAGAAGATTCTATTTCTAATATAAAGGAATGTGGAGAAGATAAAGTATTATCTAGAAATCCAGAAGAACAAAAATGGTATTATACAAGTGTATATAAAAGCTGTATAGAAAATGTTGATGCTAATCATCCAATATTTGTAAGATATAAAAAAGTTTTAGAAGAACTATGGAAGTAAAGAAGGAGAAAAAATGATAGATTTTAAAAATGTAATAGCAAATGCAATAGCACAAGTTATAAATGTAGATCAAAATGAAATAAAAAAATCAATAGAAAAGCCAAAAGGAACTGAAAATGGAGATTATGCATTTCCATGTTTTAGGTTGGCTAAAACATTAAGAAAGGCACCACAGGCTATTGCTATAGAAATAAAGGAAAAGATTAAATTAAATGAAAATGAAATAACAAAGCTAGAAGTTGTGGGAGGATATTTAAACTTTTTTGTAAATAAAGAATTATTAGTAAAAGAAGTTTTACAAGAAATGTCTAATGATGAGGAATATTGTAAATCAACAATAGGAAATGGAAAAAATATAGTAATAGACTATTCTGCTCCTAATATTGCAAAACCATTTCATATTGGACATTTGCGTTCAACAGTAATAGGTGCAGCATTATACAAAATATACAGATATTTAGGATATAATGTAACAGGAATAAACCACTTAGGGGATTATGGAACACAATTTGGAAAATTAATTGAAGGATATAAATTGTGGGGAAATGAATATAATATTGAAGAAAGTCCGATAGATGAATTAACAAAAATTTATATAAGAATCAATCAAGCATGTAAAGAAGATGAGCAGGTTTTAGAAAATTGCAGAAATAATTTTAAAAAGCTTGAAGATGGAGATCCTTATTGTGTAAAAATTTGGCAAAAATTTAGAGAACTAAGTTTAAAAGAATTCCAAAAAGTTTATGACATATTAGGTAGTAAATTTGATTCTTGGAAAGGTGAAGCTTTTTATTCAGACAAAATGGCAGAAATTGTTGAAATTCTAGAGAAGAGTGGAAAATTAATAGAATCTGAAGGCGCAAGAATTGTAGACTTAGAAGATAAAGGAATTAACACACCATGTATAATAGAAAAAAGCAATGGATCATCAACATATGCAACAAGAGATTTGGCTGCAATTATGTATAGAGCAAGAACATATGATTTTGACAAAGCATTATATGTTACATCATATGAACAAGTACTACACTTCAAACAAGTATTTGAAGTTGCTAAACTTCTTGGATTAGATGAAAAATATACAAATGGATTAGAACATGTTGCTTTTGGAATGGTATTATTACCAACAGGTAAAATGTCAACAAGAGAAGGAACAAGTGTAAAATTAAGTGAGTTACTTAATGAAGCAATATCAAGAGCAAAAACAATAATTGAACAAAAAAATCCTGAACTTGAAAATAAAGATGAAGTGGCTAAAAAAGTCGGAGTAGGTGCAGTAATATTTAATGATTTAGCACAATCAAGAATAAAAGATGAAATATTTGATTGGGATACAATTTTGAATTTTCAAGGCGAAACAGGTCCTTATATTCAATATACTTATGTACGTACAAAAAGTGTTATTGAAAAAGCAGGAGGAGTGCCTGCAATTAAAGAAATTGATACAAAGTTATTACAAGATGAGTATTCAATTAGATTGATAAAATTGATATATGAACTTGAGGATATATTAATTCAAGTCACAGATAAAAATGATCCATCAATTTTATCAAGATATTTGATTGATATAGCAAAAGCATATAGTAATTTTTATAATGAAAATAAAATTATTAATGAAGATAAAAATCTTCAAAATGCTCGTGTTTATTTAACTCATTCAGTTGGAAAGATTTTAAGAATAGGCGCAGGATTACTTGGAATAGAAATGCCAGATAGGATGTAGAGTTACAAGTAGTTACCAGTAGGGACACCCATAAGTGGTCAAAATCTTTACCAGAGGGGACACCCATGTTACCAATAG